>NZ_JBASJU010000274.1:0-7631 GCF_049655485.1 Daejeonella sp. | reverse complement strand
ATGCAGATTACTTCTCTTGACTACTCATCTTTTGTTGGCCGTATAGCCATAGGCCGTGTTGCTCGTGGCGTAATTAAAGAAAATCAGCCAGTTTCACTTGTGAAACGTGACGGAACGATTCAAAAATCACGTATTAAAGAATTATATACTTTCGAAGGCCTTGGTAAAATCAGAGTACAGGAAGTTTCTTCCGGTGATATCTGTGCAGTAGTTGGTATCGAAGGTTTTGATATTGGCGATACCATTGCTGATTTCGACAAGCCGGAACAATTGGCGGTTATCAAGATTGATGAGCCGACAATGAATATGTTATTTACCATCAACAATTCCCCGATGTTCGGTAAGGAAGGTAAATTTGTAACATCTCAGCGTTTACGCGAAAGACTTTACAAAGAGATGGAAAAAAATCTTGCGCTAAAGGTTGTTGAAACTGAATCACCTGATTCGTACCTGGTTTACGGACGTGGTATTCTCCATTTATCAGTACTTATTGAAACCATGCGCCGTGAAGGTTACGAGCTTCAGGTAGGACAACCTCAGGTAATCATCAAGGAAATAGATGGTGTTAAATGTGAGCCCATTGAAACTCTTATTGTAGATGTTCCTGCAGAAGTATCCGGTAAAGTAATCGAATTGGTAACCCAGCGTAAAGGAGATTTGCTTGTGATGGAACCTAAAGGCGATCTGCAGCACCTTGAATTTGAGATACCGGCCCGTGGAATCATTGGTTTGCGTAATAACGTACTTACTGCAACTGCTGGGGAAGCTATTATGGCTCACCGTTTCAAGGCTTATGAGCCGTGGAAAGGCACAATCCCTGGCCGTTTGAACGGTGTACTTGTATCAATGGAAAAAGGCTCTACAACAGCTTATTCAATTGACAAATTACAAGATCGCGGACGTTTCTTCGTGGAACCAGGTGTTGAAGTTTACGAAGGACAAATTATGGGTGAGCATATCCGTGATAATGACCTGGTGGTAAATGTGGTAAAGGGTAAAGCCCTTACTAACATGCGTGCATCCGGTACAGATGATAATGCACGTATCGCAACTGCGATTAAATTCTCACTTGAAGAAGCGATGGAATATATTCAGGCTGATGAATATATTGAGATTACACCTAAAAGCATGCGCCTGCGCAAGATCTACTTAAGTGAAAACGAACGCAAGATCAATGCTAAGAAGTTTGTGAATCAATAATTAGTTTTGGATACCTATTAAGTTTAAGGGCTCAGCAAACACTGAGCCCTTAATTTTTACACAATTTTAAAAGGAAATTTTTTATCTAAGTTTGTACTTAATGAGGATTCCTTCCATCTCCGGGTTCGACCCTGAAGCTTTTCAAAAGTATTTCAAGAATACCGGATGGTTAATGCTGGGGAAAATTCTAAGCTTGGTTGTCGGGATTTTTATCGCAAAATTCTTAGGTCCCAGCAATTTCGGTGATTTGAATTTTGCTATTGCATTTACTGCTATTATCGCTGCAGTAGGCACGCTCGGATTGGATAGCTTTATCATCCGTGAGGTTTTAGACCAACCGGGGAAACGCGATGAAATTCTAGGAACAGCGTTTTGGATGAGGGTAACTATCAGCATAATTCTGGTACCCGCTTCAGTATTGATTTATATTTTCTTCCGTAGCCTGGCTGACCAGCAAGGGACCGAATTGACTCTCATTATTGCTTTTTGTGCCTCGGCCCTATTTTTCAAGGCTTTTAATATCATTGATTCCTACTTTCAGTCACAGGTTAGATCAAAATTCGTGGTTTTGGTGCAGAATATTTGCCTGATTATTTCATCTTTCATCAAAATCAGTTTTGTTCTATTAAAATTGCCTCTGGTCTATTTTGCGTTTGCATTAGTAATCGATGGTCTCATGCTTGCAATCGGACTGGTTATAATATATCATCGCGAAAATCTCCATATCAGGAATTGGGTTTTCAATTCTTCCCGGGCTAAGTACCTTCTTAGTCAATCATGGCCTTTGATCTTATCGGCTGTAATGGTGACTTTATATATGCAAATTGATATTCTGATGCTCAAGTACTTTACAGGCAGCACAGAAGCTGGGATATACAGCGCAGCAGCCCGGATCAGTGAGGCCTGGTACTTTATACCAATAGCAATAGTCACTTCAGTTTTCCCGGCCATTATTCATGCCCGTAAAACAGATCCGAAACGGTACCAGAAACGCTTGCAGAATTTATATGATCTTCTCGTCGCGATCAGTCTGCCTGTAGCCCTTATTGTGAGTTTGGGCGCAGGAACTTTTATCCAACTGCTTTACGGTGAACAATTTGAAGGTGCAGGTGATATGCTTTCCATTCATATCTGGTCAGGAATTTTCGTATTTCTTGGAAGCGCAAGTGGTCAGTATCTTCTCGCTGAGGGATATACTAAGATCTCCTTTTACAGAACGGCAATAGGTGCAGCTGCGAATATTTTGTTAAACCTATGGCTCATACCTTTGTATGGCGGCGTCGGAGCATCAATTGCAACGCTGATCGCATACTTTGTTACGACTTTTTCAATATTGCTTTTTTCCAAAACAAGAGGACAAGGGGTAATGGTGTTAAAATCTCTGCTTCTGATTAACTTGTTTTCAGTAGTATCGGCTCGATTAAAAGGGGAATAGCAATCGGCACAAAAAATAATTAAACAATTAAAACACATAGAATGAAGAGGCTTTTTGGGAGATTTTATCCGACAGCATTAATCAGCACCATCAAAAACTATTGGATACTTTCCGTAGAATTTGGCCAGTTCAAAACGATGAGCAGGGGATGCATTGATAAGAATGATGAATTTATTCCATGGTATACCTATCCTGCGATTGAATACATAAAACAGATTGATTTTTCGGATAAATCCATTTTTGAGTTTGGTTCGGGTAATTCTACAATTTTCTGGGCTAAACGCTGTAAAAAGGCGGTTTCAATTGAGGATAATAAAGACTGGTACGAAAAGGTTACGCCGAGCCTCCCTGCAAATGTTGAATATAAATTAGTTCCGGAGAAAACCGACTATGTCAACTCAATCAATCAATTTGCAGAGGGCTTTGATATTATTATAATTGATGGGAATCATCGTTATGAATGTACAGTGGAGGCCTTGAAAAAACTCAATAGCGATGGAATTATAATTCTTGACAACTCCGACTGGCATGAAAACAGCGCTAAACTTCTTCGTGAAGCTGATTTGATCGAAGTTGACATGTCAGGATTCGGCCCCATAAATGGCTATACCTGGACGACTTCTTTCTTCCTTTCAAGATCAGTGAGACTGAAACCAGGTGGACCCAGACAGCCGCTGAACGGAACTGGTGGGATAAAAATCTGATGTAAATTACGTAGCCTTATGTTTAAATATCAAAGTTCTGAATGTCTTGGCAACCAATTTATAATTCCGTTCCAGCAGGTATTGATAGGCATCGTAACTGAATATATCTTCAAACTCAAGGTGGCCTTCCACAAGCAGATATTCCGGAGAGTATTTATCCCAGTCATTAGATTTTAGCACTTCAAAGTCTAAGCCTTCAACGTCGATGCTCATGAAATCGATTTTGACACCTTTCGGTAGATGGCTGGCCAGGATATCCCGCAAAGGAAGTACTTCAACCTTTACGCGTTGTGTGATTTTGTACTTGTTATCTTTTTGGTCTACGGATAAAGCTACTTCTTCCGAAAAAGTATTTAAAGCAGGCTCATTGAAGCAATAAAACGTCAGGTTATCGCGAGCAGCGCCCACACCAACGTTTAAATTGATATCCCGGCTTCTTAATATTTTGAATGGTTTAATTGCGGTTGGTGTAGGTTCAATATTTATGCCTCTCCATCCTTTATTGTAGAAGTAATACGTATTGGAATACCTTACGGGATGATGGGCTCCCACATCTACATAAAATCCTTTATACCCTTTTTTATTTTCATAGAAAGCTTTCAATATCATATCTTCTCCATCCTGAGAATATGACCTGTAAGATTTGTAATGATGAAGTGGGAGATATTTTAAAACTATACTTTTGATGCCCGGCATTTTGCTAAATTACAAAATCTAGCTAATTTACAGAGCTATCCCGCGTCTGTTTTGTTAGCCGTGGAAATGGTCACCTCAATTATTCTGTATCAGAAAAGATAAATGCACAAAGAAGAAATAGTTAGTACAGTATTAAAAGAAGCATATGATAATTTCTATGTTGGAAAGGATGAACAATGGAGGCTTTTAAGTGCAAGATATAAGGCTCAAAATATTAAAGAGCTGTGTGGCGATCTCAAAGTGAAAAAAATTCTTGAAGTCGGTGCCGGCGACGGAAGTATTCTAAAATACCTCGATGAGTTTCAATTTGCTGGAGAAATCCACGCTCTCGAAATATCTAGTAGTGGGGTAGAACAAATAGCGAACAGGAATATCGAAACTTTAAAATCCGTGCAGATTTTTGACGGTTACCATATTCCTTTTGAAGACAACGAGTTTGATCTTGTGGTCTTATCTCATGTGCTTGAACATGTAGAATTTGAACGAATGCTGCTTCGCGAGATGAAACGGGTATCAAAACTTTTTGTGATTGAAGTACCGATTGATTACCGCTACGGCGTGGATAGAAGGATGAAGCACTTTCTCAGCTACGGTCATATCAATATGTACACTCCAAGTTCCCTCAGATTTCTGCTACAGACGGAAGGCTTTGATATACTTGATGATAAGATTTCCGTTATAGAACCTGAAGTGACGAAATTCAACACTTTTGTAAACCAGGGAAAGGACAGGAATTTTTTCAATATGTTTAAAATCGATGTTGAATTCTGGATTAAAAAAATACTAATCAAACTGGGGGGTAAAAAAACACATGAAAAAATTGCCAGCGCCTACACCGTACTATTACAAAAATCAACAAATTCTAAAATATTAGCATCTGCTCTTTCCGACACACCATGAAAAACTCGTTATTCTATATTTTCTTCCTCGTCATTGGTTCATTCATCTTTATTGGAGGGGGGGCCTTCAGGCAGGCGGAAAAAAGTAAAATCCTGGATTCTTTGCTTATCCGGCAGAAGTTTGATTCGTCGCCAGTTTTATCGGCCGAAGAATCGATGAAAACCATGCAGCTTGAACCAGGCTTTACGGTCAGGCTTGTCGCGGAGGAGCCGCTGATTCATTCTCCCGTAGCCATAGTATTCGATAAAAGAGGACGTATCTGGGTGACAGAGATGGAGGGATATATGCCTGACACGCTAGGGACTGGTGAAGATCAGCCCAGAGGTAAAATTGTGATCCTGACGGATAAAAATGGTGATGGTCTAATGGATGACCGGCAGGTATTTTTAGATTCCCTCATTCTTCCTCGTGCAATCTGCCTGATAGAAAATGGGATACTGGTGGCAGAGTCGCCGAGATTATGGTTTTATGAGATCAGGGATGATAAGCCTGTAAAGAAGACATTGGTAGATCCATCCTATGCCGAAGGCGGGAATGTGGAACACCAGCCTAATGGGCTCTTTCGCGCACTTGACAACTGGATATATAATGCGAAATCCGATAAGCGCTATCGCAAGCAAGGGGATAAGTGGATAATTGAAAGGACTCATTTCCGCGGTCAATGGGGAATTACACAGGATGATCAAGGCCGTCTGTATTATAATAATAACTCTGAAAACTTGCTTGGCGATTTCTTTAGTCCGGGATTTGGAGCACTGAACCAAAATCAGCGTGGCGTTTCCGGCTTTAATAAAAAGATTGTCCCCAACAATAAAGTTTATCCTGCCAGAGCTACAACGGGAGTAAACCGGGCTTATCAGCCAGGGATACTCGACGATAGCTTAAGGTTAGTAGAATTCACGGCCGCGTGCGGGCCAGTGATCTATAACGGCCACCTTTTCGATAGTAAATATTACGGAAATGCCTTCGTCGCAGAACCTGCAGCTAACTTGATAAAGCGAAATATCTTAAGCCGTGACGGATATTCCGTCCTGGGGAGGCAAGCATATACAAAAGATGAATTTCTAAGAAGCACCGACGAGCGGTTTAGGCCAGTTAATTTATATAATGGTGCGGATGGCGCAATGTACGTTGTTGATATGTACCGTGGGATCATCCAGCATAAAACATACCTTACGCCATATTTAAAAAATGAGATCAGAAAGCGGTCCCTTACCCAGCCGCTGAATTATGGTAGGATCTATAAAATTGTCCCAAAAAACATCAGGTCAAAAGCCGTACAATTTCCGGAAGATAAAGTTAAACTTGTAAAGCTTCTGGCTCATGAAAATGGATGGGTAAGAAGTATGGCACAACAACTTCTGGTTGATTCCCGGGATCTCAGTGTTACAGCTCAATTGAGAAAATTATCCAAAAAGGTGAAAGACCCCCTCGCAGTATCACATGCATTGTGGACAATGGAAGGTCTGGGGATTTTAACCAAGAATGATATATGGCAATTGCTTTTAAGTAAGGAATGGCCCTTACGCATGCAAGCTTTGAGCCTGTCGAAATCACTGATCAGCAAAGGAAATTACAAAGAATTCCTACAGCTTTTCAATACGATGATCGCGGCAAAAGACACACTTTCAGCCCCTTACATTGCTTTTTTAGCTCCCGCGTTTAAACCATTTGATGAATCGGCTCAAACGGAATTGCTTACCAAACTTGCCGGTACTTTTAGAGGAGATATTTATGTTTCTGATGCCGTAATCAGCGCTCTTAAAGATCAGGAAGCTTCTTTCTATAAGCAGTTCAATGCATTAAACCCGGATACAAGTCTGATGATAAATAAAAGATTGCAAAGAGTATTAGCTGATGTCGAGAGGGCCAAAAAACCTGCAGCCGACGCAACAGTGCGGTTTCCTAAAGGCGCGTCAATATTCAAATCTTTTTGCCAAACCTGCCATGGGTCTGATGGGAATGGAGTGGCTTCCCTAGCTCCTCCGCTTAACAATTCTGAATGGGTTGTCGGTGATAAGAACAAACTGAGTGGCATTGTATTATATGGATTAACAGGCCCGATTAAAATTGGTAATAAACTCTATGAAGCACCCGAAATCAACGGAGAGATGCCAGGTATAGCTTCAAATCCGGAATTCTCTGACGCCGACATTGCGCAGTTATTGAATTACATAAGAGTGTCGTGGAGCAATAAGGGCGATCGGATACAAACAGGCGACGTAACCAGTATCCGCAGCAAGTATAAAGGGCGTCAAAAGCCCTTTACAATGGAGGAATTAAATCAGATGAAATAGCCTGATGCAAATCCACATCCCGAATAATTAAAGGTTGACATGTTCCATGACCTATCTTTTTTTGAATCGGATTTCATGGAAAAAACAGACCGATGCACTTTGTTAATTGTAAATTGAAATTCACTTGTAAATATGTATTTTGTTAGACGATAAATAAGTCACTGTTTCATTAAGTTATATCGCGCTGTTTTAAAGGTAAGCTATGTACAGAATTTTAGATTTTAGAAAGAATCACCAGCAGTTCCTTATCAAACTTGGCTATTGTATATTAACCCTGTTTTGTTTTTTAACTTCAGCTAATGCCCAAAAACTAGCGACTATCGAGGTTAACGCCGTCAAAGGATCTCAAGGTGCAGACGCAGCAATCCGCATAAATATTGATGAAATCACTTTTTTACC
>NZ_JBASJU010000273.1:0-4160 GCF_049655485.1 Daejeonella sp. | reverse complement strand
ATATAATAGTAAATCTCTTTAAGATGTTCAGCAGCTGTTTCCCATACCCCTCGATATTGCAGGTAACTAGTAATGGCGGGATTACTGCCCAGCGGTTTTATTTCTTCAATTTTATAATTTGGAACCTTAATTGCGATCCGGGGTCTGGCCTTTTGATTTAATTCTTTTTGAGCAGGGATTTTTGAAATTTCAATAGAACAGGTATCCTTAATCTTTTCAAGCACTTCTGGAAAGGAAAGAGGGAACCAGTAGGCCAGTCCCAGGTCAATTACATTACCTCCTTTAATACCGGAGTGGTTTGGCCCGCCATGATCATACCATATCCCCAGTTGCTCATTGACACAAAGCGATGCAGTTTTTTCTTCCCGGAGCATGCTAAGATAGAATAGTTCTTTGCCTGATTTATAAGCGGGAGCATAACCCAAATGGGCTAACAGATCCACAGGGGAAACTTTTTCCCGGATCTCATTCGCATTTAAGAACATAACATATAAATTAAGTTTAATGATAGTATTCTGAAAAGTTCAGAAACACAAAAGGGGCAGAATGCCCCCTTGGTTAATCCAGTATCCGCACCAAACGTTATGCGGATACTGGTTCTATATATTCGGGATTACTCACGTCGGTTCCTACGAACCGGGCCCTCGCCTGCCAATGCGCTTTCAGATTATTGATATAATCTCACCTTCGCAAAATTTCCCGCTTCCGCAGGATAATGTTTCATCCCCCAATGTCAAAGATCTTGTTGTAACTGGGAACAAAATTGGGGAGGATGAAGGCCGGGCTTTACCAACTTCAAAATGTTGGTAAAGATTTATTGCCCGAATTGAACAATTATATATTCTGTCGCTTGGGAGTCTTCGGTTTGTAACGGTTGGTTTCGTCGATATGCTTGTGGATTGAATCACACATTTCGTCCAGGTATTTGGTATAACTAAGTGTTTTTCGCCTGCGGATATCCAGGAACATGCGGTAAGCCTGGCTTAGATCAATTTGAAGACTATCTTCCAGCCATTCAACAACATCTCCAATCTCTGCTTTACCCTCATTCAATCTATTGGTATAATAAATACCATAGGCGAGTTCAATAAGTTCGACTTTGTCGCCAGACCACCAGCGCTTTTTACCGGCGAGCAATTCGGCAATAAAGACATTATCCGGGTTTTGGTAAAGAAGTTTTAGCCTCCTGATCAAGAATGATCTTAGCATTTCGTATGCCCGGAATTTGGAAAACATATAATCCTGGTTAGTAGAGAATTCGGGATCAACGGCGGTCTGTTCAGATCCGGTTGGAAAAGGAACAAGGTTAACACGTAGAAAATAGTTTTCATCCATCGCGGTCTCATCCCGCAGGAAGTATTGATAGTAAAACTGATGAATAGTAAAATACCTGTTAATGATCTTTAGCTCATCCATAAAATAATCTCGGATCATCTGATCTGTACCACTAGGTACGGCTGAAAGTATATTATATAGCTCAACCACATAAATATACCAGCTGTAAAATCGTGGCTTAATGTTTTTAAAAAAATCAATCTCATCCTCGAAATTCTCAAAAGGGTGTTCCTGTATGAGTTTTTTTAAAAGATTTAAGGTTGTTGTAATACAAAAGAGCGATTCCGTTAAATTCAGAATAGCTTCTTTTAATGATCCATTAATGCGTTCCAATTGCGCTTCCATCTCGGCATACAATTGTTCTGTGTACTTGATTAACATATAGCGGTAGATTAAAAGTAAATCCGGTCCTGCCTGTTTACTGGCAACAACTCTTACAATGGACAGGATATTATAGGACAAAATTGGGTAAATAGGTTACCGGTATAAATACGCTAATAGGAGTATTTACCTACTACAAAAGGAGTATTTTCACGTGAAGTATGAGAGGAATGGGACTTTTACTGTAAATAGCAAGGCTATTGTTCCATTTTGTGGATCAATTCAACTTTATTATTGACACCCACTTTTTCGAACACATTATGAACGTGCTTCTTTACAGTAAGCTCTGAGATGAATAGCTTCTCCCCAATACTTTGATATTTACTACCTTGTCTAAGCAGTTGCACAATTTCAATTTCCCGGTTGGTTAGCTTATACTGTGTACAGTTATCCTGGAAGGCAGACGGACGCACCCCGTTTATGGTTAAATCAATTAGTTGCTGATATTCAAGTCTTGCCTGAGTAACCGATTTAGAGATGAACATGATGGTGATAACCACAAAACCACCGTTGGTACAAATAACTTCAATCAGTTGCCCCAGATTAAAATAGGCAATTACCGTCATCATTACCCAGGGAATAACCGCGAGGTAGACCGCAACAACCTCTATGAATGTTGCCCGGCTTCTATTACCCTTATATTTTAATCGTATCGCCCTTAAAATCGCCCAGAGAAGAACAATGGAATAGCAGAAAGGAGCAATTATGCCGTATTTAACGGCAAAATCAAGGTTGTTGTTGATCGAGTAAACGATTACAAAAAAGATAAGATAAGGCAGTATCAGGAAGAGCAAAACTCCATAAATCGCGTGAAAGCGCAGGCGTTTCAAATCAAAACCTTTATAGAAGTAATACGGAAAGTAGGATGCCATCAAAAAGCCGCTGCCATAGGCAATGCTATTTTGGGCTACGATAGGAAGACCGATCTCGGGATCAGGGAAAAGACCGCCGGTAATATTATACACGATCAGCAGGAAGAGTAAAATCAAATAGTAAAGACGTTGTTTTTCCTGCGGACGGGATAAATAATGAATAAACTGGTAAAAGAACATTACAATTTCGAGCACCGCGAAAATAAATGTCACCAGTAGCATTTCTGTGCCGAAGACCTTCATATCTTATGTTTGGCCAGTTTGCGCTTTAAAAAGTAGAGCTTGTATGATAACACAAGTTCATTATATGTGTCAAAACCGAATTTCTTATACCAGGGAAGATTTCTCAGTGTCGAAGTTTCAAGAAAGATTGGCCGTTGTTGTTTCTCGCTGTCCTCAATTAACGATTGCATCAAATCGGTTCCAATTCCAGAATCCTGGTATTTTGGGTCAACACCAATGAACCACAGGTAATACATCCTTTCTTTAGGCTTCAGTTTTTTTATTTTGGCTTCCCTATCCATCGCTTTACCAATATCGGCTATACCGATACAATTAAATATCAATTTGGCATCCAGAATTACAGATTCAAGCGTGGTTTTCTTTTTGTCAGGATATAATATCAAAGCGCAGGCTTTGTTATCATCAGATAAATAAACTTCTCCAAACAAATAGCAGACCTCAAAGGAATAATCCATTAGATACCTGATTCTCTCTTGTCGTTTATCATCCTGTTTTACGATATAGTTGACACTTTGGTTCGTATCAAACGATTTGGACAGGATATCGATAATCCTGTTTTTGTTACTATAGGAGGCTCTTTTCATAGGTTATAAGATTAGAAAGCACTACGTTACAATGATTTTTATCAAAAATGGTGCTAATAAGGTTTTCTTGCTTTTTATCAGATATCTAAAGGCCTAGCCCTTACCATTTTTTTGAATAATTCACTAACTAAAGAATATGCAATATTAACTGCGATCCTAGTTATACGCAATAATTAACTAATTGTTAGGTGAGGAAAAGCACATTCCTCTCTAGGCAAAATCGTTAAATCACCCTCGTCCTCTTTTTCGGTCAGATCAAGAACGACAGTAATAACGTTTTAAGAGCTCAGTCGTATCAAATTAACGACAATGTTTAGAATTGGTTAAGGGCTAGAATGTCACCCGAATTGAATTACTCAAATTCAGCCAAATTATAATAAAAAGGGCTACATGAGCCCTTCTTCAACAAAGGAAATATATCCTTCACTGGTCAGGATGATATGGTCTAAAACATCAATATCCAGAAAACTTCCAGCAGTTCTGAGCTTCTGAGTAAGATTAATATCTGCTTGACTTGGCTTTAAATTGCCTGAAGGATGGTTGTGAGAGAGAATGATTGAGTTTGCACAGCCTTTTAAAGCCGTTGAGAAGATTAGCTTAGGATCGGCCACTGTTCCAGTCATTCCCCCTGACGAAACTTCATATATTCCTAGCACTTTATTAGCTCGGTTTAATAAAAGGATTTTAAATTGCTCTAATAAATCGATTTTATTCATATCCCAGTTTTGCAGTAATATGTTATAAC
>NZ_JBASJU010000272.1:0-5168 GCF_049655485.1 Daejeonella sp. | reverse complement strand
AGAATGATAATAGAAAGTGCGGTTATCCTAAAACTCATATCCTAAAGAAATTTGAGGGGAATAGCCTAAAGTTGGATGAGAAGCGACAGAGAAATCAATCTGAATTTTGTTGTAATTGATGCCAAATCCCGTGTATTGTTTGAAAGGATTTACTGAAATACCCCCTCTCAGGGACATCCACTTGATGATATTATATTCCATACCAACAATTCCATCCAAAGGATAATCCAGGTGCTTTCGGATGTCAGCAACAACTAATATTTTATCCGTGAATTGAATTGAACTTCCCAGAGATAATTTAACCGGTAAGGCCGAAGTTGGCAAATCATTGTAGAGACTCCGATTGGGGTTTGAAATATGACTTGCAATACAAAATTCACTGGTTATCCTCAGTTTTGCGCCAAGGTCAAAAGTAAAAGCCTTCGCAGACCCATACTGAGAAATGCTCAACTGGTAATATCTTAATCCAATTGCAAGGCTAAATGAATCACCGAAACTTTTAGCGTAACATAATCCTGCTATCTGTTCTGTATACTCATTTAGCCCATATCTTTGGAAACTAAGCCCAAAAACATTGCCCGAAAATGGAAAAACAAGAACGGCACTTTGCGTACTTACTTCGCTGTCCAGAAAATGTTGCTCATATGCAACTGAAAGCATCGGCCTTTTAAAAACTGTAATCCCGGCGGGGTTTTGATGTACAGACCAAATATCGGATACTGCTGTCCCCCCCGAACCCATAGCAATCAATCTTGGGCCCGGATTCTGGCCGTAAATCCGTGTATTTAATACCAAGAGAATTAATAAAGCATACTTCATAACCGAAATTATCGAAGTGCTTCATCGCAAGAAAATGAATTTATTTAACGGCAGGGGTAACAAATTCAAATATTAACCGTCTTTATTATAAATTTAAACAAAGCACCCATTTCAAATGCCTCTCTGTTAGGGGAGTTCTAACCAATCCTAACCTAAACAAACATGAAAAAATTCATTTTTACAGCTGCTATACTCCTAATTGGAGTAACTGCTTTCGCGCAAAGCGGAAAAAAATTAAATGAAGGCACACTGGTTTATGCCGTTGAGTGGAATTTACCGGAGCAAATGGCAGCAATGGCCAGTAATTTCCCTACTGAGTTAAAGGTACATTTTAAAGGAGATTCTGCTAGTTTGAAGGCTGAATCGGCGATTTATAGCAGTACGAATATCACTAACCTAAGTAAGGAATATGAGCGCATGTTGCTGGACATCCCGATGATGAACAAAAAGCTTTCGGTGATTTTCACGCCAGCAGATCAGGAGAGAATCGCAGTTAATATGCCAGATCTTGTCCTTACCGCTGGTACTGAAACTAAGACGGTTGCTGGATATAACGCTTTAAAATATGATGTAACCGAGAAAAAATCCAATCAGAATTCTTCAGCCTGGTTCACTAAGGACGTGGAAGTTACTCAAAACCCCCTAACCCGTTTTTACAACAAAAGCTATGGCTTCCCTGTGGAATTCACTACATACATGAATGGTCTTAGCGTTAAAGCCACGCTAAAGGAAGTGAAAGAGGGAACAGTGCCTGCCGGATCTTTCAGTGCGAGTAAAGATTATGAGGAAATTACTTTTGATCAGCTTATGCAAATGCAGGGAGGAAGGTAATATCGCTGATATATGATTTAAAAAAATGGGCGGCAAATTGTCGCCCTTTTTTTATACGAACTTTTTTAATTTCCCTGAGAGCCAGAGTGCAGCAGCTATTGCGAGTGCGACAGCAACAAGGAGCCACCAGTTTAACCTGGAAATGAGTGTCGATTTGGCACTTTCTACTTCTGCAGATCTTGTCTTTCGGGCGGTCTTTTCAACCTGTTTATTCCGATTTTTCCCAAACACTTTGGTACTCTCCAAACTTGCTTTCACTTGCTTTTCTGTTCCCGCCAACTCTATGCGGGATGCCTTGCCGATAAACCCTCGCTCTGCGGAGAAACTGAAGGTGTCGACAGGAAAGATTCGAACCATATATTCGTGGTTAGCTGAATCTGTCCTTAAGGCGATCTGGTTTGCCAGGAACGAAGCATCCGTATGGCTTTGCAAGCTTATATCGTGAGCAAGCTGTTTAGTAGACCGTGATACCTTGCGATCTGCACGCCTGATATTACACGAGCTAAGCACGAGCATACCTGTAAAACATACATAGAGAGTGCACCTTATTCTTCCTGATGATTTCATGGCCTGAGATTATAATAAAGGTTAATCCTGCTTTGCGCACCTCCGGATATTACTTCGGAATCTGAAATATACCTCGCGACTTTATAGACAGACTTCACCAACCTTCGCTTCCGATACACTCCATCCCCTTCCCGGCTACCAGAAATATTGGTATTCCCCTCAACAGAGATCATCCAGGTTCCATCCCACTGATCGATGAAACCGACGTGGGCAATGCGGTGTTTTTCGGGGAAATAGAGGCCGAAAATGTCTCCGGTTGTGGGAGTTGTACCCTGTTCGTTGTTAGTTGTTAGGCCGTGCGGATAGGCGTACGGTACGCTCGGTGGGAGTCCTTGCTCTTTGCTCTTTGTTCTTTGATCTGCAGCGGACCATATAATCAGACCTTCCCCAAACAAGTCCGGCGACCACCCCGTTCGTGGATTCCCCACCCCCGGCCTCCCATATACACAGCAATCGAATGCAGCGCACCACGGATTTCCTCTTGGGAGGTTTACATAGCGGAGATAGGTTTCTACTGCCGGGCCTGAATTGGGCTGCTGTTCGCGGACGCCAATTTGGGAAGTGTAGATTTGCTGCACTTTAGTTTGCATTACGGAAAGACCCGGGCTTTCACGGAATCGAAGAGATTCAGCCCTGCTCGTAAACCCGTTCATGGTGATCATGAACAATATGAAGAATATGGAAAACTTGATCAGTTCTACCAGTACTTCCTCTTGGTTTTCATTGTATGCTTTCATGTTCTTGTGGTTTTTTGGTGAGAATTTTTCCAAGGTATACACTATCAGAAAATGAGTCTAACAGTGATCTGTAAGCCAACCAAATGTGAAGCTCGTGGCCAAGCAATTGTACGGGGAACTTTGTGACACAAGCTTGTTCATAGCGCTTTGCAATGGCATGAACTTCCGTCCACTGCACCAAACCTGGGCAATAGATAAGCGCCATTAACTCATCATCGCTATAACCATTGGCGGCGCTGATCTTTGGCCACCAAAAGCATAGCTCGCCGGCTTCTGGCCGGTAAGTCATTTCAGCATTTGGCCGGGCAAGGTTACCACGGATAAGAGAAACTTTTGAAAAATCTATTTGCTGAGCCGGATATTCGCCCGTGATCGTCTCCGCCAGCATTTGTTTTGCCGCGGTATGCAGACCGGAGGATCTGGGATTTATCTTCCGATAGCTTTCGTCAATTATGCCCCGAATCGGCGAAAGAAAACGCATGACGATCCCAAATTTCTCTCGCTGAGCGATCTGCTTTAGAGAGGGTTTCTTGCTTTTAGTCTTAGAAACTTGTCTCACATAATTAACTCCTTTTCTCTGATAAAAGGTAAGGTCTCCGACCCGGCCGAAGATCATACCATTATGTAATTTTGCCATGATGTTGATTTTTAGGTTTCGATAAAGGAATTCAAATAATAGAGCCCAGTACCAAAACAAATGAATAAAAAATTGCCAGATAGAAACTCAGATAAATCAGCACTTTCTGCCAGGTTATGAGAGATTTGAAGTTGCGCTCAAAGTGCCAATCCGAATACTCAGCGAATACCGGCCAGATCACTTTGATGATCCACCATGTCCCGGCTTTGAATATTAAAATTGCCGACAAGGCCAGTATGATTGCGCTAAAGATCCCCGGATCAATTGCCGCAGCTGATGAGTCTACCATCCGGACGCCATACGGGAAGACCATAAAAACAAGGATGATGACGAAGATGCCCGTAAACTCCTTACTCAATGAAGGATAGGCGGATTGGAAATATTTTTCAATTAATTTCATGATGTTAAATTTTTAAGAATTAAATAAAAATGCGGCGGCGTTGTGCCGCCGCATGTGAATTAACCTACAATCTCAGACCCTGCATAGAAGGTCTTCGACAACTCGCCGGTTTGCTGCGACATGTAGTACATATAAATATGCACTGTTCGGCCTGTCCAGTGTGCTGGAAGAGCAACCGTCACCGCCTGGGAACTCCTCATAGTATTCGGAGGTCCCATTGCGAATGTGTTGGATTGCGGATCATAAACCAGGACCGTGAGCAGATCGTCTGCATAACCGTTGGTGACGATCACGTTATTGTCCCAGCTGATTTCCAGGCTGGCTACTCCCGCCAGGACGGTAACCGCCGCAGGTTCCGACAAACTACCATACGAAAATGCAGCATATGGATAGTCAATCTCATAATCCGGATAGATGCCAGTGATGGCATAGTTCAGGATCTGCTGCACTGCGGCGTTGAAGCTTGTGGCCTTGCCCTGCTTCACTTTCCCAAACCCAATGTTGAGCTGCCGTTTGACTGGCAGCAAAAAGCGGACGGCCAGGGCAAACTTGGCCTGCTGTTCCAACTGCTTTTCGCTCTTGGGTTTGTTACTCAATTTTGGGAGGCCCTTGATGTAACTGATGTCACGCCAACTGCTTCCGATAAAACTCCCGGCCTTGCCGGAGAAGGCTCCATTGCCTCCATTTCTAATTCTTCCCATGTTTTTTGGTTTAAAGGGTTAAAAAATCTGTTAAGTACCGGTACAGAACAAACATGGGAACAAGTCGAAAGCAGTCCAAATTTTGAGACTAATTGGGACTAATTGAGACGAATTGAGACGATTCTGGGACGATTCCCAGGAATATTATGGTTCAGAGACGATATGGCAGTCTTGGCTTTCCACGATAAATAAGAGTGCTGATAACAAGCAGGCAGACAGTTTCAGAAAAGAAATGAGACTAAGCTGGCATTGCCAGGACTACCGGCCGTTACCGTTTCGCTTCCGTTTCGGCATTCGCCGGATGCCGCCGAAGTGCGGGCAAAGAAAATTGAGTTGCTGAGGATAGCCGGAGCCGAAGCCGGGCGAAGAAATAGCGAAGCCAGAGCGAAGCCGTTCGAGGTCTGGGCGAAGAAATGGCGAAGCCCCGGCGGCTAATCAGCGAAAAAGTAGCAGTAAAACAGCGAATGCAGACCGGC
>NZ_JBASJU010000271.1:0-1501 GCF_049655485.1 Daejeonella sp. | reverse complement strand
TGCGCCGTTTGTCCAGTCAGGCAGGAATTTTAAAACAGTTGAAAGCGGTATGGTGAGTATAGCGGAAGTAAGCGCTGCTGCGGATGTGGTTCTTTTCCAAAAGAATCCTAAAAGGAAGATGGAGAGCACTCCGGGTGATATGAAACCTACATATTCCTGTATGAACTGGTAAGCCTGATCCAGGTTTCGCAGCGCGGGCGCCACGATACATGCAAGTACCATGGCTACAATTACGGTAATCCTTCCAGTGCGGACTAATTGGCGGTCTGAAGCATCTTTCTTAAAGAATTTCTTATAAATATCGAGTGAGAAAATGGTGGAAACGCTATTTGCTTTACCTGCCAGAGATGCCACAATCGCAGCTGTAAGGGCGGCGAATGCCAGGCCTTTTAAACCGTTTGGCAGAAGGTTCATCAGTGTAGGATATGACTGATCTGGTTTTAATACTCCATTAACGTCGGTCATTTCAGCCTGAAACATTCCGTTCTGATACATCACATACATGGTGATACCGGGAATCACTACAATAAGTGGAATTAATAGCTTCAGAAAAGCAGCGAAAAGAATCCCTTTCCGGGCTGTGGGGAGACTTGCACCTAAAGCTCTTTGTGTGATGTACTGGTTACAGCCCCAGTAATTCAGGTTATTGATCCACATCCCTCCTACCAATACCGATAATCCGGGCAGGTCAGTGTAATAGGGATTCGACTTATCAAAAATCATGTGGAAATGTGAGGGGGCTTTCTCTTGGATAACAGCCAGACCCTTCAGTATATCGCCGCCATAACCGAACTTTTCTGATACAAGGCTCAGCGCCAAATAACAGGTCACTAAACCACCCAGGATCAGAACAAGAACCTGAATTACATCGGTATATCCGATTACTTTCATCCCGCCAAGGGTTACCAGAATGGAGAACATACCGAGTCCCACCATGCACCATTCGAAGCTGATTCCAGAGATAGAATTGATTGCGAGGGCACCGAGGTAAATGATAGAGGTCAGATTGACAAAAACATAAACCAGAAGCCAGAATATAGCCATCAGGGTAGCTACAGTATCATTATATCTTTGCGATAAGAACTGCGGCATGGTGAAAATACCGTTCTTAAGATATATCGGAATGAAGAAAACAGCCACAATGATCAATGTAGCCGCCGCCATCCATTCATAGGATGATATGGCCAGTCCCAATGCGAAGCCGGAGCCGGACATTCCAATAAAATGCTCTGCCGATATATTAGAAGCTATAAGAGACGCCCCGATAGCCCACCAGGTTAAAGATCCTTCTGCAAGGAAGAATTCTTTGGAATCCATCCCTCCGGCAAGCTTCTGTTTCGCCGTCCTCTGGTGATAAACCCAGTAACCGTAACCTGTGACAACAATAAAATAGATAAAGAAAACTACATAATCCAGGGACTGCAAATGGTTCATAGTGTTGCGCGCTAGGAAAGAGGACAGGATGATTTTAAAATGTCAGGTAATAGATAAAGGGATGAGG
>NZ_JBASJU010000270.1:0-38539 GCF_049655485.1 Daejeonella sp. | reverse complement strand
CAGCTACCCCGTAACTTATAATGACCCAGCCTTAACGGAAAAGATGTTACCCTCTCTTCAAAGAATTGCAGGGACGGCCAATGTTAATGTAGTACCGCCGGTAACAGGTGCTGAAGATTTTTCTTTCTTTCAGGAAAAAGTGCCGGGCTTATTTTTCTTCCTTGGCGGGATGACTAAGGGCAAGGATCCGAATACAGCACCTTCACATCACACTCCGGATTTTTTTATTGATGAAAGCTCTTTTAAATTGGGAGTAAAAACTTTAACAGGATTGACTCTGGATTATATGGAGATGGGTAAATAGGCACCAACCGACCTCCAGAGAACCAGGAACCAGGAACCAAAAAACCGATAGTCAAGACCTTAAGCGGGGTACATTTTTCCAAAACAATCCTCTGATTACTTCCTGAAAGCAATCTTAAATAAAAAAATGTATTTTAATGACCAGCTTTTCAAAACGGTAGATCATCCCCCGCACCCGCACCCGTCGTTTGGGAGTAGTTCATGGGCTGTTCTTCTTCGGTTTTAGCTGGAGTAGCAGCATTAGTTTCCGAATGACCATTTTCGAAATCACTTTTCCTTCCCAACATGGTGAAGTTTTCAGCAACTATTTCAGTTGTATACTTTTTGTGTCCTTCTTTGTCTTCAAAGGAGCGGGTTCTTAATTTACCCTCGATGTAAACCAGTTTCCCCTTTTGAAGATATTTGGATGCAACATCCGCTAAGCCCCGCCACATAACTATATTATGCCATTCGGTCTGTTCAATTTTGCGCCCATCCTTATTATAGGTTTCTGAAGTTGCCAGCGGAAAACTAGCAACAGTTACGTTTCCCTCCAGGTGACGGACTTCAGGATCCTTGCCTAAATGTCCCACCAGGATTACTTTGTTAATGCCTGACATATTATTCCTAGGTTAATATTCTGTCCTTCAATATAAAGAAATTTTCCAGAAATTGGAAAATTATTTTCGGTTGGGCTAATTTTTCCAAATCCTCAAATTTCACATACTTCCAATTTTTGTCCGGCACAAATTGTTCTTGATTATATTCGATTTCAATAAACGTAGCAAAGAGCTTTTGGTGACTTAAGATATGCTTGATCGGGCCTGTCACTGATTTTAAATGAACCTTAGAACCAAAACTATTTATGAAGTTTTTCTGAGCTATCAAGCTGCCGGCATCTACTAATGCTGAAGTTTCAAATAAAGGAAGTTCATATAGGTTTTCCCAAATGTCTTTAGCCCCCCTTTGATTCATCAGTATACCATTCTTACCTATGACAACTATGTAGTAAAAGTATCTTTCACGAATTTTTTGGTTTTTTATTTTGACTGGCAAAGCGTTAATCAGCCCGGTGCGGAATGCTGTGCAGCCTGCTTTGAGCGGGCATATGGGGCAATCAGGTTTCTTCGGCCTGCATACCAGCGACCCAAATTCCATAGCGGCCTGATTGTATATTCCTGCCTGTTCCTTATCGATAAGTTCATTAGCCAGCTCCGTAAAAACCTTTTTTCCTTTTCCCGAATTGATGGGAATGTCGATTCCAAAATACCGGGCGAGAAGCCTGAACACATTCCCATCTACCACAGCCCGGGCTTCATTTGCAGAAAAAGAAGAGATGGCGGCCGCGGTATATTCCCCTATCCCTTTTAACTTAAGAAGCGAATTATAGTCACTTGGAAAATAGCCTCCATGTTCCTCCATGACCATTTGAGCTGTGTGATGCATGTTGCGTCCGCGCGAATAATATCCTAATCCCTGCCAGAGTTTTAGGATTTCCCCCTCCTCGGCCGAAGCAAAGTCAGCGACAGTCGGATACTTTTCCGCAAAACGATCGAAATATGGGGTTCCCTGTTCCACACGGGTTTGTTGCATTATTATCTCAGAAAGCCATATCACATAGGGGTCGCTTGTATGTCGCCAGGGTAAATCCCGTTTATACTTCTGATACCAATTTATTATTGTCTGGGCGAAATCCATGTAAGAACCAAGTATTAACAATTTTTCACCTGCAAAAGTATCTTACTATTTGTTTTATAGCTACTTGGTTTAAAAAAAAGCAGATTTATTTCCCACTTTCAATTTAAACCAATACTTTTGCAACCCCAAAACAGTTAAGTTTTTACAATAAATTTATAAAGATACAGACATGACCAAGGCAGAAATCATTACAGAAATCGCTAACAAGACAGGAATTGAAAAAGTAGATGTACAAGAGGCTGTAGAGGCGTTTTTTAAAGTGGTAAAAAATTCTATGGTGAGTGGTGAAAATGTGTACGTGAGAGGATTTGGGAGCTTTGTTGTAAAGAAGAGAGCAAAGAAAACTGCACGTAATATTTCAAAAAATACGGCAATTATTATCCCGGAACATTTCGTTCCAAGTTTTAAGCCAGCAAAAGTTTTTGTTGAAAAAGTTAAAAGTGGCAATAAGTAATTTCTAGGTCAGAAATGTTAAACAAAAAACAAGTCTTAGTAGTAGGTTCAGCGGTTATCTTGATGGGGTTTATGCTATCTATGGATATCCAGGGCCTCGTTAAACCTAACGCAGAATCTGGAAACGCCCCAGTTGCAAGTCAGGCAGCTGCTCCGGTTAAGACCTACAGTTTAGAAGATGTTTCTGAGATCTCAAAGCAGACATTGACGGCAAACCTTAATAAACAGGTTTCTGATCTGGAAGGAGAGCTTAAAAGCGCTTCTGAAAACGAAAAGGTAGAATTGCAGAGGAAATTGGCCCAACAATGGGATGACCTCAACCAGGCTGCTCCCGCAGCATTTTATTATGAACTTATAGCGCAGAAAGAACCTGGATATACTCCCTGGCTAAAAGCTGGCGATAAGTTTACTGATGCCTATCAACAAACCCTTGATACCTTGATGCAGCCTGCACTTGTGCAAAAGGCTATTCAGGCCTACAAGGAAGCGGATAAGCTTCAACCGAATACACCTGAAGTTAAAACAGGTTTAGGAATAGCCTATGTCACCGGTACCCCAAATCCGATGCAGGGAATCCAATTATTATTAGAGGTTGTTAAGAACGATCCCAAGAATTTAAAGGCTAATCTTAATTTAGGATTATTCTCAATGAAGTCGGGCCAGTATGAAAAAGCCGTTGAACGCTTTAAAACTGTAATCGAACAAGCTCCAACGGCAGAAGCATGGTTTTACCTTGCATCAAGCTATGAAAATATGGGTATGAAATCTGATGCTATTGGAGCCTATTTAAAAACAAAAGAGATTGCTGCTGACCCAAATATGAGCCAGTTTGTTGATCGAAAAGTGAACGAATTAAGTAATTAAATTATAAAACATTTTAAAAAACAAAATTATGCCAAGCGGTAAGAAAAGAAAAAGACATAAAATGGCTACCCACAAACGTAAAAAGCGTTTAAGAAAAAACAGACATAAGAAAAAATAGTCAGCTTAATTGTCTGAGTTTCAACTCAAATGATTATTATGACATATGAAAATAGCTAACCTCCCCGCTTTAAGCGCTGGAGGTTGACTATTTTCTGTTTGTTTTCAATTTAGTCCTTGTATAAACGTATGCCGTTGTTCAACGGCATCTTAAACAGTAGCTATTGGTAAAGGAATTAATTATCAATTCATCCCCTAGCGGGGTTACTATTGCTTTACTGCAGGACAAGCAACTTGTAGAACTAAACACAGAGCAGGTCAACAACAATTATGCTGTTGGCGATATATATATGGGTAAGATCAAGAAGATCATGCCCGGATTGAATGCTGCATTTGTAGATGTAGGCTATGAAAAGGATGCTTTTCTGCATTATCTTGACCTAGGGCCTCAGGTCCAGTCGCTTTTAAAGCTAACCAAGATTGTAAAGAACGGCAGTTATAGAGATAAACTGCTAAATAGTTTCAGACTGGAAGCCGACATTAACAAGTCAGGTAAAATTTCAGAATTATTAAGCCGGAACATGTTGCTTCCGGTTCAGATTGCTAAAGAGCCTATCTCAACGAAAGGCCCGCGCTTAAGCTCCGATATATCGATAGCTGGCCGCTTCTCTGTTCTTGTGCCTTTTTCAGATGTTATATCGATATCGAAAAAGATCAAGAGCAATACAGAACGCAACCGCCTTAAAAAGATAGTCGAAAGTATAAAGCCGAAGAATTTTGGAGTGATAATCCGTACAGTTTCGGAGGGAAAGGGTGTAGAAGAACTGCAGAAAGATCTTCTTGACTTAATTGATAAATGGGAAAGATTTTCTAAAAAACTTCCTCATACCGAGCCTTCAAAAAAGATTCTGGGGGAAATGGGCCGGACTTCTACTATTCTTAGGGATATACTGAATGCTGATTTTACAAATATCCACATTCAGGACCCCTCTTTATATGAAGAGATCAAGACCTATGTCCATGAAATCTCTCCGGAAATGGATAAGATTGTAAGGCAATATCGCGGAAAAGAGCCAATCTTCGAACATTTCGGTATAGAGAAGCAAATTAAATCTGCTTTTGGTCGTACAGTAAATCTTCCTGGAGGAGCTTATCTGGTTATTGAACACACAGAAGCGCTTCACGTAATCGACGTGAATAGCGGTAACCGAACAGCCAATACTGAGAATCAGGATCAAAATGCCCTGATGATCAATATGGAGGCTGCAAAGGAGATTGCACGTCAACTACGTCTTCGTGATATGGGTGGAATTGTGGTTATCGACTTTATCGATATGCATAAGCCCCAGAACAGAAAGGAACTTTTTGATTATCTGAAAGAGCAAATGCTTCTGGATCGGGCAAAGCATACTATCCTTCCGCCGAGTAAGTTTGGATTGGTCCAGCTTACCCGTCAAAGGGTAAGACCAGAGATGAACATTGTAACCAATGAGAAATGTCCGGCATGCGATGGAACAGGTGAGATTAAAGCAAGTATCATCCTAATGGACGATATTGAAAACAACCTGAACTATATCCTTAATGAACAGAACGAGAAGAACGTTACTTTATGTGTTCACCCTTACATAGAGGCTTATATTAAAAAAGGATTGTATTCTTGTCAGTGGAAGTGGTTCTTCAAATACAATAAGTGGATTACAGTAAAACCATCTCCATCCTATTATCTTACAGAGTTCCACTTTCTCAATTCCAAAGAGGAAGAAATAAAACTATAATTAGGAAATTAGCAAATTTGAAAATTAGTAAATGTGCAGACGTGAATATTGGTCCGCACATTTACTAAATTGCTAATTCTGTAATTTACTCATTTGCTAATTCTCTAATTTGCCCCATGGCCAAAACACGTACCGCATATTTTTGTCAGAGTTGTGGCAATGAATCCGCCAAATGGATGGGCAAATGTCCTTCGTGTAACCAATGGAATACTTTTGTTGAGGAGATAGTTGAAAAGGGCAATGTCTCTGTTCCTGACTGGAAAAGCGGATCTACCAGCACGCAGCGTTCCAATAAACCTTCGGCATTAAATGAGATAATATATTCGGAAGAAAATCGGATGATAACTCCGGATAGCGAGCTCAATCGTGTGTTGGGCGGGGGGATCGTTAGCGGATCAATTGTTCTTATTGGCGGTGAGCCGGGAATTGGCAAATCAACCCTAATGCTTCAGGTAGCTATCAATCTGCCAGGCTTGAAAGTATTATATATTTCTGGAGAAGAAAGCGAACAGCAGATAAAAATGCGTGCTGAACGATTGATCAATGTTCCTGGAAAAGATGGGGCGAAATTTCCTGGAGTGGCCGAAACTTATATCCTGACAGAAACCTCTACCCAAAATATATTTAAACAAATTGAAATTCTGGAACCCGATTTGGTAGTGGTCGACTCAATTCAAACTCTTCATTCTGCCCATATCGAATCCACGCCAGGAAGTGTTTCTCAGGTTAGGGAATGCACAGCGGAATTGTTGCGATTTGCAAAAGAAAGTGGAACACCTGTATTCCTTATCGGGCATATAACTAAAGACGGCATGATTGCCGGCCCGAAGATTCTCGAACATATGGTGGATACAGTGTTACAATTCGAAGGCGACAGACATCATGTCTATCGTATTTTGAGAGCTGTTAAAAACCGCTTTGGTTCTGCTTCAGAGCTTGGTATCTACGAAATGCTGGGGAGCGGACTGCGTGAGGTGTCTAATCCATCCGAAATACTTCTGTCGCAAAGAGATGAGCCCCTTAGCGGGATAACAATATCTGTTATACTTGAAGGCCTGAGGCCAATGCTCATCGAAACTCAAGCTCTGGTAAGCGTATCAGCATACGGCACACCTCAGCGATCTGCCACTGGTTTTGATACCAAAAGGATGAATATGCTGCTTGCTGTTCTTGAGAAAAGGTGCGGCTTTAAACTAAGCACTCAGGACGTATTTTTAAATATAGCAGGTGGCTTGCGGGTGGAAGACCCGGCTATAGACCTTGCGGTAGTTGTAGCTATAATATCATCTCACGAAGATATGCCTGTCGACACAAAGGTTTGTTTCGCAGCTGAAGTTGGTCTCTCAGGTGAAATCAGGGCTGTCAACCGCATCGAACAGCGGATAGCAGAGGCGGAGAAGCTCGGTTTCGAAAAAATCTTTATCTCTAAGTACAATCTGCCAGCCGGTAAAAAAGTTCATGATGACTTAAACTGGAAGAAATATCGAATTGAGATATTCACTGTCGCTAAAGTGGAAGAGGTATTTCATGCTTTATTCGGGTAGGGAAGCCTGAAGGTATTTCCGACTAGTTCGCCCTGTTAAGACTTCCGACTTCCGACTTCGATTCTTGACTCCGATACCATTAAACCACAGTTATCTATTAACGATAATTTTTACCAATTTTGTATAAAACGATATCCTATGAAAAAAATCCTACTGTTTATTAGTGCTATAGCAATTTTGGCAGCTTGTAATTCTGCACCCGACACTGAATTACATTCTACCGAAAATCTTAAATCGAGTGCGGTTTATGGGGATTCCGTATTAAATGATAATTACATTGAAGTTGTCGCAGTTACAACAGCGATGAAGGGTGAAAATAAACGCGACATGAAAGTGCGGGGAACAGTTGCCGAAGTTTGTCAGGAAAAGGGATGCTGGATGACCATGAAAATGGCCAATGGTGAAGATATGCGGATTACTTTTAAGGATTATAAGTTCTTTGTAGCTAAAGATTTAGCAGGTAAAGAAGTTATTATAGACGGTTATGCTTACGTTGATACCACCTCAGTGGAACAACTTCAGCATTACGCAAAAGATGGCGGTAAAAGTGAGGCAGAAATTGCAGCAATCGTTAGCCCGAAGGCTGAAATTTCTTTTGAGGCAAAGGGAGTGGCGGTTGTGAATTAGGATAGGGAGTAAAGAACAAGGAGCAAAGAGCAAAGACAAGTGTCGATTCAGACAACGATCTGTCTTCAATATGCGTTTACTGTATGTTAGCTGATTGTCCAAAATCCTCCAAATCAAAAATGGCCGCCAGATCATAATCCGACGGCCATTGTCTTTCCTCTTTTTTCTTTGCTCCTTAATCCTATTTCGACAAGTACATCGACTTCTCTTTATACAAATGCCTGAAATACGGATCCTCAAGATCTTTAATAAACCTAATCGATTCTCCTGTTGACTTCATTTCCGGTCCTAATTGTTTCTCAACTTCAGGGAACTTATCGAAGGAAAAAACAGGCTCCTTAATAGCGTAACCTTTCAGTTTTCGCTCGATTGTAAAGTCTTTAAGTTTGTTGACACCCAGCATGATCTTAGCCGCTATATTAATGTAAGGGACATCATACGCCTTTGCAATGAACGGAACCGTGCGGGAAGCGCGTGGATTTGCTTCAATTACATATACTTTGTTATCCTTCACAGCAAACTGAATGTTCAGAAGGCCGCGGACATTTAAAGCTTTTGCTATCCTCTTACTGTATTCCGTCATATCGTTAATTACGCTCTCCGGAAGACTAAACGGAGGAAGTACAGCAAATGAATCGCCTGAGTGAATTCCGGCAGGTTCAATATGTTCCATTAATCCGATAATATGAACTTCATCTCCATCGGAAATTGAATCTGATTCAGTTTCTTCAGCTCTATCAAGGAAATGATCGATTAAGACGCGGTTTCCAGGCAGGTTTCTCAATAATTTAACCACCGCTTTTTCCAGGTCTTCATCATTGATCACAATACTCATCCCCTGGCCACCCAGCACATAACTCGGGCGAACCAATACAGGATAACCCACTTTATGTGCAACTTCCAGCGCTTCTTCAGCACTTTCTGCAACCCCATACAGAGGGTAAGGGATATCCATTTCTTTCAGAAGATCAGAAAAGCGTCCCCGATCTTCGGCGATGTCCATATTATCATACGAAGTACCTATGATCTTGATGCCATTTTCGTGGAGCTTTTGGGCCATCTTCAAAGCCGTTTGACCGCCAAGCTGAACAATTACGCCTTCGGGTTTTTCAAGCTCTATAATCTCTCTGACATGCTCCCAGAATACAGGCTCGAAATAAAGCTTATCAGCCATATTAAAGTCTGTAGAAACCGTCTCAGGATTACAATTGATCATGATTGCTTCATAGCCAGATTCTTTCGCGGCAAGCAGACCATGAACACATGAATAGTCAAATTCTATTCCCTGGCCAATACGATTTGGCCCTGAGCCCAAAACAATGATTTTCTTTTTATCACTAGCAATGGATTCGTTTTCATCCTCAAAGGTTGAATAATAATAAGGAGTTTTTGCAAGGAATTCCGCTGCGCAGGTGTCCACCATTTTATAGACGCGCTTAATTTTTAATTCCTTCCGGCGATTGTAAACTTCATCTTCAGTGACATTCCCAAGCAGCCATGCAATCTGGGCATCAGCATAACCTTTTTGTTTCAGGTTGATGAAAAAATCTGTAGGGATATTATTCAGTGAATAACGTTTTAATTCGGCCTCGAGAGTAACTAGTTCCTGGATCTGTGTCAGGAACCATTTATCAATATGAGTGATTTTTCTGATAGATTCCAAAGGAACCCCCAAACTCATAGCATCCTTAATGTGGAAAAGCCTGTCCCAGCTCGGGTGTTCAAGGCTATGCATGATCTCTTCAAGGTTCCGGCTCTGGCGACCATCAGCTCCCAACCCTAAGCGGTTTGTCTCTAAACTCTGACAGGCTTTTTGCAGAGCTTCGATAAAGGTCCGTCCTATTGCCATCACTTCACCTACTGACTTCATTTGGAGGCCGAGCTCTGTGTTCGCGCCTTTAAACTTATCGAAATTCCATCTTGGAATTTTTACTATTACGTAATCCAGTGTTGGCTCAAAATAAGCGGAAGTTGTTTTTGTGATCTGGTTTTCTATCTCATCCAGATTATATCCTATCGCGAGCTTGGCAGCAATTTTAGCGATGGGATATCCAGTAGCTTTTGAAGCTAAAGCCGAAGAGCGAGAAACCCTCGGATTTATTTCAATCGCAATTATATCTTCAGTGGCAGGATTAACCGAGAACTGAACGTTACAACCACCGGCGAAATTTCCGATGGCACGCATCATTTTTATCGCCTGGTTCCTCATGTCCTGGTAACATCTGTCGCTCAGGGTCATTGCAGGTGCAACCGTAATGGAATCTCCGGTATGAATCCCCATTGGGTCAAAGTTCTCAATTGAACAAATAATGATAACGTTATCATTTCCATCTCGAAGCAACTCTAGCTCGTATTCCTTCCATCCCAGAACCGCTTTTTCAACAAGTACCTCATGGGTCGGCGATGCCTGCAGGCCACGGCTTAATGCCTGGTCAAAATCTTCTTTTCTGTGAACAAATCCACCCCCTGACCCTCCAAGCGTGTATGATGGACGTATCACAAGTGGATATCCGATCTCCTGAGCAGCTTCTTTTCCTTCGAGGAAAGAGTTGGCTATTTTCGACTTCGCAACTCCAATTCCAATTTCTACCATCAGTTTCCTAAACTCCTCGCGATTCTCAGTTTTCTCAATCGCAGCAGTGTCAACACCAACAATACGGACATTATATTTTTCCCAGATTCCCCTTTCTTCTGCTTCAATACACAAATTTAGGGCAGTTTGGCCACCCATAGTTGGAAGAACTGCATCAATTTGCTGCTCAATCAGAATTTGCTCAATGCTTTCGCATGTTAAAGGTAATAGGTACACGTGATCCGCAATTACCTTGTCGGTCATGATTGTTGCAGGGTTCGAGTTAATAATGGAGACTGTAATTCCCTCGTCCTTTAATGAAAGGGCAGCCTGGGAACCAGCATAATCAAACTCACATGCCTGGCCGATTACAATTGGACCTGAACCGATAATTAAAACTGATTTGATGGAGGTGTCTAATGGCATAGTACGTGTTTTAGCGTGAATACGACTCTACGTACCGAGATTGCTATGCTGTGGAACAAAATCCCGGCTGCTTTGTCGGGATGCAAAGTTATATATTTATTGGGAGTATTAGGGAAAAAAAGTGGCGCGGCGAACGAATTATTTAGCTGATTATGAAAGGGTCATTAAGATGTTCACGGCTTAATGATTAAATCCATTTCTTTTTAAAAGTATTGGAACGTATTTTGCGAGAATAAATAAACAAATTTGTCCCGCTTTTCGTGAGACCATCAACACTATAAAATAATGAAAAAAACAATTTTAACTCTCATCGTCATAGCTAGTATTATGACAGGATGTGCAACGGTGCAATCAATCGTACGCTCATCATTTCCTTACACAGCAACTATACTTGTGCCTGGATCCAGCAGAGTAAACACTACTCTTTCTTCAACGAGCCAGGCAAGCAGTTTCGATCAGATATTTACAGGCCAGGGTTCTAATACCGATGCTATTAAAGATGTGAGAATCGCTTCAGCCCGCATTGATGCAGTAACCCCATCAGGTCAGAATATGGGTGCTTTCAAAACAATCAGGATGTACATATCACGTGGTGATAGTAATTCTGAAGTGATGGTAGCATCAAGAGACGATATTGGAACTTCTGTTGGAAGTAGTATTATGCTTGATATCGATAATTCGAAATTGCTCGATGAATACATTAAAGGATCTACAGTAAGAGTGAGGATGGAGTATATACTAAGAAGTACGCTTAACGCGGATGTGAGTCTAAAGACAAGCTTAGGATTTAGCGTGGCTCCGAATACGGCTCGATAGGAATAGGATTCGTAGGATGATAGGATGCTGGGTGAAGAATTGTCTGGAATAGGATTCGTAGGATAATAGGATGAATAGGATGCTGGGCGAAAAGGAATCTCCACACTTAACGAAGGCGCCCGTTATCTCCCGCTGGCGGGGGCAGAGGGTGGATTGAAGCAAAATCCTATATTTGATCAATGATTCTCATCAGCCTGGCAGATACAATTACCGAGTGGTTTAAAAGCCAGAACCTTCTTGAAACTTCGGGCGTAATAACCGGGACCCTTTGCGTTTATCTCGCGGCAAAGAACAAAATATTGAGCTGGCCTTTTGCAATTGTCAGTGTTATTATATACATCTTCATTTTTTGGGATGCGAAGTTGTATGCCGACATGGGTTTGCAAGTTTATTTCCTGATCATGAATTTTTATGGATGGTATTTCTGGAGTAGCAGAGATGATGGCCCCAAGACTCCGGTTTGTTCAATCACAAGGAAGGAAGCAATTCTCTCCCTAATATCAATCATTGTCTTTACCGCCGGGATCGGATTTTTCCTTTATGAGCGTACTGACGCTTCTTTTCCCTTTATTGATAGTTTCTGCACGGCCTGTAGCCTGGTCGCACAAATATTCCTGGCACGCAAGGTGATGGAAAACTGGCTGATCTGGATATTTGTTGATGTGATATATGTAGGAGTGTACATTGTAAAAGATCTGCATCTGACTGCTGGAATGTACGCTCTTTATATATATATAGCGGCAATTGGATATTGGGAGTGGCGCAAGGAGTATCAATTGAGAAAGACAGTACCGGCGGGAAAATGATGAAAGAGAACATCATAAAGAAAATTGCTGTTGTAGGACCGGAATCCACCGGCAAGTCCACAATTTCAGCCCAGCTTGCTGACCACTACAACACCGTCTGGGTTCCGGAGTACGCCAGGGAATATTGTGCCGCACTCACTGAACCTTGCACCTGGCAGGATGAGATCAATATGTTCCGTGGACAATTAGAGCTTGAAAAGCAAATACTTCCCCAAGCTAATCATGTCCTGATCTGCGATACCACGTTTATCACCGTTAAAATCTGGAGCGACCACGTGTTCGGCGAAACACCGCAAGAAGTGCTGGACGAGCTGCTAAGACATCCCTATGATCTTTATTTACTTATGGATATCGATCTTCCCTGGCAGGACGATCCTCTGCGTGATTTTCCCCATATGCGCGAATATTTTATGGACGTCTGGCATAAGGAACTCAAAGCCCTTGATGCGGACTATCATTTGATTTCAGGTTCGGACGAGGAAAGGTTGAAAAATGCAATTGATAAGATAGATAATGCCCTGTTTAGATTTAGTCAATAACCCAAGGCTTGATCAAGCGTCGGTAGGGCGTTGCTTGACCGGTGCTATACTATTGCTACATTCGCTATAAGGTCCCTATAAGGTCGCTATAAAGACCCTATATAGAAGCACACCAAACTCCTAATAAGATAAAAATAAATAAGAACCCAGGTTGTTGACACAGCGTTTAGTCGGGTTAGGGATCGAAGCGAAAATACTTTTTTCTGCAACGCAGAAAAAAGATTGAAGCGGAGAGCCCGGCGCCCCCAAGGGCGCAACCCCCACAAGATCTTAATTATTTCACGATATATTTATTAAACTCAGTTCGTCTCCTCCATTCAAATCTCCTCAGTCCAATCCTTTATTCATTAGATTATTAGCCCAAAAAGTATCTTATCTTTAAATAGCTGAAGTCCATGCAAGGTCTAGTCAAGAAGTATGCTAAATCCTTCTTTAAACCTAAAATGTGAATATTCATTGATATTTTCTCAAACACATGCAACGTCGGCAAAATGCCCGCGTCTATTAACTAAGAAAAGCGTAAAAATTTGGAAGCTGTTTACGTAGATCAGCACTACGACCTGGTTGTCGAGTGCAGAAATGGTAGTAGGAAGGCACATAACGATCTGTACAAACTCTACTCCAGGGCCATGTACAACATTGCTATGCGCATACTAAATAACGAGGACGAAGCGGCAGATGTTTTACAGGAGGCATTCATCGATGCATTCGGCCGAATTGGGGATTTCAGGCGGGAAACTACCTTCGGACTGTGGATGAAACAGATTGTTATCAACAAATCGATTAGCCAGCTGCGTAAGCGCAAGATGGAATTAATCTCAATTGAAGACACAGATGTGGAAGCTATCCCGGATACGGAAATCCCTGATTATGAGGAAATGGAAATGCAGGTGCGGCAGGTACGGGCGGCCATCCAACAGCTTCCGGATGGTTATCGCGTAGTACTGACGCTGTACCTGTTAGAGGGGTACGATCATAAAGAAATTTCGCACATTTTGCGGATTAGTGAGAATACTTCCCGGACCCAGTTTATGAGAGCGAGGAGGAAGCTTGCAGAAATGCTGAGAAGCAGAGGAATAAGTTATAGCTAATTATTAAACAAGGTCCTTCTTTGAAGGGCAGGGAGAGATTAAAGATGAAAGATCGATTAGAAAATTTTATCAGAGACAATAAAAAGGAATTTGATCAATACGATGCTCCGCCCGCATTGTGGGAAAAGATTGAGAAGCGGCTTGATGAGATGGAAACAGATTCTGCGAGTTCGGGTACTAAGAAAGTGAAAGTAGTGCGTTTGAGCTCTTTGCTCAACCTGGCGGCGACGATAATTATTGTCCTGGGAGTCGGCTTATGGGGTTACCAGTACCAAAAAAATGAATCGTCGGATCTAAGCAACATTGATCCACAGCTGGCAAAACAGCAGATTCACTACACCAACTTAATTGAAACTAAAAGAAATGAGCTTAAACAGATCGAAAAGCAAGAACCGCAATTATACAGCGAGTTCTCAGCTGAGATCAGGAAGATGGATGCGAATTATCAGAATTTAAAAAGTGATCTTCCGGGCAGTCCTAATCAGGAAGAAACGGTAAAAGCGATGATTAGAAATTTGCAGATCCAGACTGAATTATTAAATCAGCAGCTCAGTATAATTCAGCAAATTAATAACGTTAAAAAAGAACAAAAAAATGAAACACAACAGATTTAAGAAAATATCGGTTCTCGCTGTCTGTATTCTTTTCGCGAGCGTAGCCTATGGCCAGTCTGAGAAAAAGGGTGATAAAACCACTACCATTAAAATAGATACCCGCAACATCTCAAATGAGATTTCGAACTTGTTTCGGACTGTGGCTTTAGAGATAAATAAAATAGATTTCGAAAAAGTGGGTGTTGCCATAAGCACGGTAGCTGACGAAGTTGGCCGGGAAGTAGAGAATATTGAAAACGAAGTCGGAGATATCGAAATAATTATTGGCAACAGGCACGATAGAACAGATCCGGAGCCTGGAAGCGAATACAATGGAACTGCAGAAAAAACCCGTATCATCAGCAAGTCTTATGCTGTCGACAGGAATGATAAACTGGCAATAAATAATCAGTTCGGAAAAGTTGTTATCCACACATGGGCTAAAAACGAAATCAAAGTAGATGTGGAAGTAAAGGCATTTGAAGCTAGCGAGAGTGACGCGGCAAAGTTGCTCGAAACTGTAAATATTACGGACACTCGCGCGGATAATGTGATAAGTTTTAAAACTACGTTTGATAAAACATCGACAAACATGTGGTCTCGTGTTACAAATGGCAAAGAAGAACGCCGCGGCGTTCAGGTTAATTACATGGTTTATATGCCGGCAAAGAATGCTTTGGATATTACCAATCGTTATGGAGGCACTACGGTGCCAGATTTTGCTGGTCCCGTGAATATCAATAGTTCTTATGGTTCGTTTACTGCCGGTAAGCTGGATAACCCGGCTAATCAGATCAAGGTCAGCTATGGCACAGTAAACATGGCGGATTACTCAAACGGCAACCTGGCCGTAAGTTATGGAAGCTTGAAACTTGTGAATGCAGAGAAAGTTAATGCTACGATAAAATATAGTGGCGCTAAAATCAGCAAACTTTCTGGCGGCGGAAATTTTGAGCTGGCTTATGCCAGTGGCTTCAAAATCGACGCTGTTGATAAAGATGTTAAGAATCTTTATATCAATTCCTCGTATTCGGGGGTGACCCTTGGAATAGATGAAAATGCAGATTTCAATTTTGATGTAACGGTAAGCTATGCTGGTTTCAACTATAATGATCAGAAAATGGATTTAGTAAACCAGTTGGCCGATCCGGGCAAGTCGAAGAGCTGGAGCCCTACAAAAACATATAAGGGTAGCATGGGGAAAGGATCCGATTCAAAAATTATCATAAAATCCAATTATGGAGGAGTAAAATTCCTGTAGTTTACATTAATCAGAAATTAAATTAAACCTTTCGGAACTTCCGGAAGGTTTTTTTGTTGATAATAATCACAAATATTTACTTTTGCTCAAACTCTAAAATATGGAATGGCTTTCAAATCCTGAGATCTGGATATCTCTTGTTACTCTTACAGTGCTTGAAATAGTGCTTGGAATAGATAATATCATCTTTATTTCAATCATGGCGTCCAAGCTTCCCGAAAACCAACAAAAAAAGGCCCGCCGTATTGGCCTTGCTCTGGCAATGGTAACACGGGTCCTGCTCCTGCTTTCGCTTAGCTGGATTATGCAGTTAACTTCACCACTCTTCAATATGGGAGAATGGATTGGCCTAACTTCGGGAGAATGGTTTGAAAAACTAGCAATTTCGGGACGAGATCTTATCCTGATCATCGGGGGACTCTTTCTTATCTATAAAAGTACTCGCGAAATTCATGAGAAACTCGAAGGCGATGAGCATGATGTGAAAACAAAGGCAGTGGTGACTTTCAGTGGAGTAATCGTTCAGATCCTGATTCTTGATATCGTATTCTCTTTAGATTCCGTTATAACTGCCGTGGGTATGGCTGACTCTATCGGAGTGATGATTGCTGCTGTTGTAATTGCCGTAATCGTTATGATGTTGTCTGCAGGTAGTATAAGCGATTTCGTAAACAAGCATCCCACTGTTAAAATGCTCGCATTATCTTTCCTGCTTCTAATTGGAGTTTCACTTCTTGCAGAAGGTTTCGAACAGCATATTCCTAAAGGATATATCTATTTCGCAATGGCATTCTCTGTACTTGTTGAGATGCTGAATCTGAAAATGAAGAAAGATAAAAATAAGCCGGTTAAACTTAAGAACGTACCGGAATAGGACAAAAGAACAAAGAGCAAAGAACAAAGACTAATGAACCCTCATATTTTGGACGAGTTTGGCGATACCTAGGGACTTGTTACATGTCCGCTGCAAAGGGTTTTAGTATCCTTTCCAATCTTAAGTCCCCCGATCCTTATTCTTTGCTCCTTGTTCTTTGTTCCTTGTTCTTTGTTCCATTTCAACTTACCCTACACAACAAGCCCTTCAAATACTCCCCTTCCGGGAAAGATGATCTCACCGGGTGATCAGAGGGCTGGGCAAATTGATCTATAAATTGCACCTCTCTACCGGCATCAAGGGCCGCCCAGGCTAGGATTTGTTTGAAAATACTGATATCCACAGCGCCGGAACAAGAAAAGGTGGCTAAAAGGCCGCCCTCGGTTAAAAGAAGCATTGCAAGTCGGTTAAGGTCCTTATACGCTCGTGATGCCTTTGTTAATGCAGAGCGCGAAGGCGCATATTTCGGAGGATCGAGAATAATCAGGTCAAATTTTTCATTTTCTTCCCGGAAAATACGCAGTTGTTTATTTACATCAGATTGAATCAGCCTGTGAGGAATATGATTAAAACCATTTATCTCTATATTTCTCTTTAGCGTATCTATAGCAAGTGCCGAGCTGTCAACACTCATCACTTCTTTTGCACCTGCCCTGAATGCATTAAGACTAAAGCCTCCGGAATAGGAAAAACAATCTAATATCTTTTTTCCGTTGGAATAATTAGCCACAAGTCTGCGATTGTCTCTCTGATCACAATAGAAACCTGACTTTTGACCATCGGCAATATTAACATGGTATAAAATGCCATTCTCTTTTACACTAACGAATTCAGGCGGCTCAAGGCCTGCCAATATACCCCCTGAAGATGCATCCATGCCTTCATGGGCCCTTGCAGAAGCATCGCTTCTATCAAATATCCCTTTTGGGTCTAAAAGCTTTTGCAGTTCGTCTATGATTATCGGCTTTATCCTTTCAATACCGCTTGTTAATACCTGTACAGAGAGAAAATCGGCATAGCGATCTACAATCAGACCAGGTATAAAATCAGCTTCACTGAAAATCAGCCGATAGGTATTAGTGTCTTCGTTGGCTAAATTTTCCCTGCTTTGTACTGCCTTCCTTATTTTATGCCTCCACCAGTCTTCATTGATTTCAGTCTCCACGTTCCATTCCAATAGCCGTACAGCAACACGGGATTTGTCGTTAAAAAACCCGTAGGCTAAGAAACCGTTATTACTGTCTGTAACCATCACGACATCCCCGTTTTTCGGATTGCCCTTAATCTGGTCTATAGCTCCTGAAAATACCCAGGGGTGTAACTGCCTTACCGCTTTTTCTTTGCCCTTTTTTAACTTAATCGAATACATGACCCAAAGGTACAATATTGATTGAAATGGTTTTGGATAGCAGAAACACTGATGACGTCTACAAATTGCTACATCTTTTTACCTTTACTGTATGGAACAAATTCAATGGTCAGATTTTGAAAAAGTAGAGCTGCGGGCTGGGACTGTACTTGAAGTTCTTGATTTTCCGAAAGCACGAAAACCGGCTTATCAGCTAAAAGTTGACTTCGGGGAATTGGGTACTAAATGGAGCAGCGCCCAGATCACAAAACATTATACAAAAACAGAATTGATTGGCCGCCAAATTATTGGAGTCGTCAATTTCCCGGTAAAGCAGATTGCTAATTTTAGATCCGAGTTTTTAGTTACTGGTTTTGCTGACGCGCAGGGTGAGATAATATTGGCATCAATAGAACGGCGAGTTCCAAACGGGTCAGCTTTGATCTAATTAATTAGTGATATATTTTGTGGAGATAAGAAGAAACAAGGTGCGGTCCGCTTTCTTAAAAGAATTACCTCATAGCCCTCATCGTCAAAGTTGATGTCTAAGATCGTCAAGATGTCTTTGTCGTCATCAATAACTAGTATTCGCTTTTTTATTTTAATTGGATGCAGACCTGTCCTTCATCTTTGCTCTTGGTTCCTTAATCATTTACTTCGGAAATTGCCTAGTTTTAACCCATGAAATACATCAATTTTTCCGATGGTCCTGCCTTGTCCCAGGATGAATTTTTTATGCAGGAAGCTTTAAAAGAAGCCCGGAAAGCACTCGAACTGGATGAAGTACCTATTGGTGCCGTGATTGTCCACGGCGGACGAATAATTGGACGTGGACATAATCTCACTGAACAGCTTAATGATGTTACGGCACATGCTGAGATGCAGGCTTTTACTGCTGCTGCGAATTATACTGGGGGGAAGTACTTGAAGGATTGTACATTATACGTAACCATAGAGCCCTGTGTGATGTGCGCCGGCGCGTCTTACTGGACTCAAATAAGCAAGATAGTGTTTGCAGCCCATGATTCAAAAAGGGGATTCTCTTCGATCAGGGAACGTATCATCCATCCGCGAACGGAAGTGATAAGTGGAATAATGGCGAATGATGCAGCCCAGCTCATGAAAGATTTTTTTATCGCAAAACGAAACAAATAGTGACATAAAATTGAATAATTTCCAACATTAGAGGGTTATATTTGTTTAATCAATAACGTTAAACTTAAAATTAAAATCACATGGCATTTGAACTACCTGCGCTTTCTTATTCGACTGACGCTTTAGAACCACATATCGATAAAGCCACCATGGAAATTCATCATGGAAAACACCACCAGGCATATGTTGACAATTTAAATAAGGCTTTGGCTGGAACAGATGGTGAAAAACAAAGCATCGAAGATATTCAGAAAAATGTTTCGCAGTATCCAGCTGCTGTTAGAAATAATGGTGGTGGCCACTTCAATCACACCCTTTACTGGTCTATTATGGCACCTGATGCAGGGGGAGCACCTTCCGGCGATCTGGCGAAGGCGATTGATGAAGCGTTCGGATCATTCGATGAGTTTAAGAAAAAATTTGCTGAAGCCGGTGCTACGCGCTTTGGCTCAGGTTGGGCCTGGTTGAGTGTAGGGAGCGATGGAAAAGTTCAGGTTAGCTCAACTCCCAACCAGGATAATCCTTTGATGGACATAGCCGAAGTAAAGGGCACACCGATACTGGGAATGGATGTTTGGGAACACGCATATTATCTTAAATACCAAAATAAAAGGCCGGATTATATTGCCGCTTTTTGGAATGTTGTTAACTGGGATGCAGTAGCTGAACTGTATACAAAAGCAAAATAATAGGTCACCATATCAAACTTTATTCTAAAAGTGATGTATTTAAATGATACATCACTTTTTTAATTTTATAACCATGAAGAAATTATATTCAGTCATTGCTCTTTTTGCTATCACCTTATTGTCAAGCTGTGAACTGGTTGGCGATATTTTTAAAGCCGGAGCCTATACAGGAATTATTATAGTCGTAATTATTATTGCATTAGTTCTTTGGCTGCTTTCTAAATTCAGAGGCAGGAGATAGTCAATAAATTTCCAGTATTTCCTTTTTGTTTTTAGTGTGCATCCGTCTTGGTATTGTGGCCATAATCTCCTGTTCTAAAATCGAGATCAATCTCTTTTTGAGAAAATTCCTATGAGTTACGATACTTATTTCTCTCGAAGGCTGGGGTGATTTAAAATAGCGTACTCGGTCCAGTTGCTTGACGGAAAAGTCGGCCATAGATAGTTCGGGCAAGAGGGTTACACCCTTATTCATGTCTACCATTCGTTTCAAGGTTTCAACACTATCGGTGTTATATTGGAATGGTTTTATTTGGGCGGATTTTTCCTTGTTGCAAATGTTTAGTATCTGATTTCGCATACAGTGTCCCTCATTGAGCAGCCAAAGTTCGTTAAGATCAATATCCTTCGGATCAAGATTTTTTTTAGAATTGAGGATACTGGATTTAGATAAGTAGGCAACAAAACATTCATAAAACAGGGGGTTTTCCTGAAGACTTTTATCTTTAACTGGAGTAGATAAGATTCCGCAATCCAGTAATCCGTTCTTTAGCTCATGAATAATTTGTTCAGTAGTGTATTCCCAGATATGCAGATGTACCCGAGGATATTTTGTCATGAAACTGGATATAACACCAGGCATAAGGTATGGTGCCATGGTTGGGATTATGCCAATTCTAAGTTCCCCCTCCACCTCCCCTTTCCGATCGCTAATGAGTTCCCTTATTTTGTAAGATTCCTTTAGAATTATCCTGGCCTGTTCTATAATTTCTATGCCGATTTCAGTGGGTACCACAGGCTGTTTACTTCGATCGAAAAGTATTACACCAAGAGCTTCCTCCAATTTTTGAACCTGCATACTCATGGTGGGCTGAGTAATAAAGCATTTTTCAGCAGCTGTTCCGAAGCTTCGATAAGTATCTACAGCTACGATATATTCTAATTGGACAATAGTCATAATATAGATTTTGTCTATACAAAGGTAGTTATTATTGGGTAGGTCTATATATTAAGCTACCTGTTCTGCGTTTGGATACCTATAAAGTGAAAGATGACATGTCTTTATTCTTTACTCCTTGTTCTTTGTTCTTAAATTTGCCGATAAGCTCTGTATAATGGATGAAGGAAAATCTACCAGAATAAATAAATACTTAAGTGAGATTGGATATTGTTCCAGAAGAGCAGCTGATAATCTTATTCTTCAAAATCGAGTGACTATTAATGGAGTTGTACCGGAAATGGGCACCAAAATAGTGGAGGGAGATGTTGTGAAGGTTGACGGAAAACTAGTTTCTAAACCAGACGAAAAACCGGTTTATATTGCGTTTAATAAGCCAATAGGAATTGTATGTACTACTGATACGAAAGTCGAGAAAGATAACATTATTGATTATATAAAATATCCCAAGCGTATTTTCCCAATTGGCAGGCTCGATAAACCTAGTGAGGGTTTAATCCTACTTACGAGTGATGGCGATATAGTTAATAAAATCCTGCGCGCACGTAATAATCACGAAAAAGAATATATCGTTACTGTCAATAAGCTGGTGACGGCGGATTTCATAGCTAAAATGCAGAATGGAGTTCCGGTTCTAGACACGATCACACGAAAGTGTAAGGTTGAGAAACTAAGTGGCAACCGTTTTAAGATTGTACTTACACAGGGTTTGAACCGCCAGATACGGAGAATGTGTGAATACCTGGATTATAAGGTTACAAAATTAAAGCGCGTCCGGATAATGAATATTAAACTTGATCTTCCGGTTGGTAAATGGCGTTATCTGACAGATACCGAAATGACTGAGATCGAAAAGTTAATATCTTCCTCGTCAAAAACACATTTCGAAGCTTGATCTTACTCACGTCTGAGATCTGGATTACACGAAAACAGCTTTCATTCTGTTTTTGAACCCTATTTTAAAAGGTTGGTTCCTTCTATCGGAAATACAATTGTAGGCTTAAAGGTTTTCGCGTCGGAAGCATCGATGATCGCGTAGGAAATAATGATCAGAATATCACCTTTCATAACCTTCCTCGCAGCTGCGCCATTAAGCTGGATCGTACCCGTTCCTCTTTCACCGGTGATGACATAAGTTTCAAAGCGCTCACCGTTATTGTTGTTGACGATTTGTACCTTTTCGTTCTCAACAATATTTGCTGCGTCCATCAGATTTTCGTCTATAGTTATGCTGCCTATATAGTTAAGATCTGCGTCTGTTACAGTAACTCTGTGAATTTTTGACTTAAGAATATGAATCTGCATACTACAATTTAATTACCTGGGTAAACGACTGAAACGTCAATTTCCATAAAAATTTACTCTACCGTTACTGATTTCGCCAAATTACGTGGCTGATCAACGTTACAACCACGTAGTACTGCAATATGGTAGGAAAGCAACTGAAGTGGAATAGTAGCAAGCATAGGTAAGAAAATCTCATCTGCATCGGGTATCTCAATGGTATAATCAGCCATTTTTCGCACGACAGAATCCCCTTCGGTAACAATTGCTATAACTTTTCCTTTTCTGGCTTTCACTTCCTGGATATTGCTTATAACCTTTTCATATGAAGAGTTTTTCGTAGCGATAAATACTACTGGCATTTCTTCATCTATTAAAGCTATCGGCCCGTGTTTCATTTCAGCGGCCGGGTATCCCTCTGCGTGGATATAAGAGATCTCTTTTAGCTTTAATGCACCTTCAAGTGCTACTGGAAAACCGCTTCCACGACCCAGGAAAAGAAAATTGCGTGCATCTTTGAATTGCTCAGAGATTTTTCTGATGCTTTCATTAGATTCCAGGCATTTTTCAACCAGGGTAGGGATATTATCTAGTTCGGTTAATAAATCAATTAGCTTACTCTGAGCAATGGTACCCCTTTGCTGAGCCATATACAGCGCCATCAGTGTTAAGACCGTGACCTGGGCGGTAAAAGCTTTCGTTGAAGCCACACCAATTTCCGGACCTGCGTGGGTATACACCCCTGCGTGGCTTAATCTCGGAATAGAAGCACCAACCACATTGCAAATGCCAAATATAGTTGCACCTTTTTCCTTTGCAAGTTCAATGGCAGCCATGGTGTCAGCGGTTTCTCCTGACTGGGACACGGCTATAACAATATCTTTTTCAGAAATTATCGGGTTACGGTATCTGAATTCTGAAGCATATTCAACTTCCACAGGGATTCTTGCACATTCTTCAATAAGATACTCCCCCACAAGACCCGCGTGCCATGATGTGCCGCATGCAACTATGATGATTCGGTCAATATTTTTCAATTTTTCGGCATATTCTTTAATACCCCCTAATTGAACCTGGCCGGAAGATGGATAAATCCGCCCGCGCATACAATCTTTGATTGACCTGGGCTGCTCATAGATTTCCTTAAGCATAAAATGCTCAAATCCGCCTTTTTCAAGCATTTCCAACTTCAGCTCAAGTTCCTGAACATAGGGAATTTGAACTACATTGTCGATGTTCTTGAGGAGTAGTTCATCCCGACGTATGTATGCAATTTCATTATCTTTCAGGTAAACCACATTTTTTGTGTACTCGATAATTGGGGAGGCGTCAGAAGCAATGAAGTATTCTTCTTTTCCAACACCGAGAACCATCGGACTGCCCTTACGGGCTGCAATGAGCTCATCAGGATTGTTTTTATCCATTATCACAATTGCATATGCGCCAACCACCTCGCTTAATGCAATCCTTACGGCTTCTCTGAGATCCAAATCTGTTTGATCCCGTATATCTTCAATTAAATGAATCAGAACTTCAGTATCCGTGTCACTTTTGAAATGGTGACCGCGTGAAATCAGGGTTTCTTTAAGTGTCGAATAATTTTCAATGATACCATTGTGAATTATTGCGAGGCTTCCGTCACTTGAAGTGTGAGGGTGTGAGTTTCTATCAGAGGGTTCACCGTGTGTGGCCCAGCGTGTGTGGCCCATCCCGATTTTACCGCCGAGGTTCTCCCCTGCTACGGAGCCTTCAAGGTCGCTGACTTTACCGGCCTTCTTATAGATATTGAGGGTGTCATCTATTAAGGCAACACCGGCACTATCGTAACCGCGATATTCGAGTCTATGAAGTCCTTTAATGATAATAGGCCAGGCTTCACGAAAGCCAATGTATCCAACAATTCCACACATTTTTTTGAGTTTAAAGTGTCGAATTTACTTAAAAGGGAACGTAAACTATTGCTCTAAGGAGTTAATTTATCTTGCTGTAAAAAATATTTAATTTCATCTTGTACATTACACCGTTTTTTCCACTTCCGATGACAGTTCTGGAAGCAGTAGTTCCCGAAGCAACAGGTCCTAACTGACGGCTGTAAGAGACGTTCACCGGTGCAATAAATGTATCGTACTGCTTTGATTTACCTTTTAGGATATCCTGAAGATATGTTGTAACCACAAACTTATAACGTTTGTTAGTCGCATCATAAAATCCGCCGAATTCGAAATCAGTTAATGCAACGGATGGATTTGTACCAAAGTCAGCAATAAATTGCCTTTGACTGGCTATATCAGTTGTGTACATCAACAAGCGTGGAGCCGGTTTATAATTATCAGTACCTCCAACTACAGACACAATCAGCTCAGCTTTATTAATTGTAATGTTGCCAAGTTCCTTTAATTTATCAAGATGTGGGAATTTGATTTTGGTACGGAGGCCAGCCAGGCCTTGTACATAAGTAAAATCGTACTGTGTGTTAGGATTATTTAGCTGGGTTTGAACGTTTGTACCAGAATAGTCATGTGTAAATTGGGCAGCAACCGGTTCGCTTCCATTTCTTATAGGAAAGGAAACTTTAGTTGTATCAATTGTTGTTCCGGTGGTCGTCTTATAATAAATATCGAGCCTGCTTGAATCGCTAAGGTTTAGAAATGCAATACCACCCGGGCCGGTACTTTGAGCCTCGTTAACTTTTAGATGGAGGCCTTTAATAAATTTCGTGAACAAAGCCTGGCTGCTAAAATTAGTCGCGGCAGCATTAATGAAATTATTATTAACGAATGATGAGTTTAAAGGAATACGGATCTGTGGAGCCCTTGTTTTAACAACATCTGCTTTGCCAGTAATAATCTCAGTTACCTTAACGCTGTCTTTTCTACGTATTGTTACAAGCTGGTTGCCTATAATAGTTGAGTTAACATTGAAACCTGTTTGATTGTAATAGTTTTTAGCCCTGTTTAGTGGCTCAGCGAGTTGTCTTACTTCTATCTGAAATTTGGAAGTACTATCCCCATAAAACTCATCCCCGTAGTGAAGAATAAGCACCGCAGAATCCAAAACTGGTGCAGTACCAAAAGTTGTACTTGCGTTAACCATATTCAACGAGAGTGCAATATTAGCAGAAGTTTTTCCAAATATTGGGTCATTAAAATATCCCAACGGATATTGCCTCAGTGAATTGGTTAAGACCGAATCTTCACGAACTGTGCTTGATCTGACGGTCACGGTGTCCATAAATGTTCCTGAAATATCCGTAGAAGGGTCCACGTCTAACCCTATTGTATCGGTTTTCTGACAACCACTAAAAATAAAAAGACTTATCAACAGCGTTAATAAGTCCAGTTTGTATAATTTCATCTGTATTACGTTTGATTTAAAAGCTGGAATAACTCCCTGAAACTGACGTATAATAGCGCCAATTCAAGATATCAACAGCGATTCACTTTAAGCTAAAGAGACCAGCTCTTCGTCAGCTATTTCTTCGTAAAGGTTATAATAATTTTCGAAATCTGATGTTAAATTGAATTCCAAAGTCGGTTTATTGCCTTTTTTAACAAACTTTAACACTTCATCGCAGATGTTTTCGCTTGCATATACTACGGCATCCGAATAGGAAATTGCTCCAAGGTTCAGAGCGGTATTTGTTGCATCAGTATAGATTTCTGTGTGTTCCGCACTCATTCCTCCCATGATTGCTTTTGTAGCAAATGCCGGATTCAGGTTGCTTGTAAAACATTCATCATATACAGAATACACTACCTTGGAGTTCTTGAAAGTAGGATCGTCTTTGTATATGGTTTTTAAATAAGCAGGAACAAGGGCGCTCATCCATCCATGACAATGAACTACGTCAGGAGACCAGCCAAGTTTTTTAACAGTCTCTAATGCACCTTTGCAGAAAAATATCGTCCGCTCATCATTGTCCTCGTAAAACTTGTTGCTTCCATCGGCAAATACATGTTTTCTTTGGAAATATTCCTCGTTGTCAAGGAAATATACCTGCATGCGGGCAGATGGAATAGATGCTACCTTAATTATTAGCGGGTTGTCATTATCGTTTATAATAATGTTCATCCCTGAAAGACGAATTACTTCGTGCAGCCGGTTACGGCGTTCATTAATATTACCAAAACGGGGCATTAAAATCCGGATCTCAAATCCTTTGTCCTGCATAGCTTGTGGAAGCTGACGGGTGATCTCAGAAATTTTGGTAAGTTCAAGGAAAGGCGACATCTCATGGGTAATAAAAAGAATCTTCGTTTTTGCCATCTCCAATTTGATTAAATTAAGGGTTAAGAAAAGTTTTGGAACAGCAAAGGTAAGCAAAATATAGACAATAATCAACGATTTAAGCAAGTTGTTTTGGTGGTATTTAAGTATTTAACCATTTTTGGGGTCAATTAACTTAAATCTATTTTGAAAATTTTCAGGACCCGGGCCGAAGTTTACAACTATTTAGAAACTTTAAAGCTTAAGGGGATTTCGGTGGGGTATGTACCTACCATGGGTGCTTTACATCAGGGACATTTATCACTCATCGACGCTGCCCGTAAAAAGGCCGATATTGTAGTTTGTAGCATTTTTGTTAATCCAACCCAGTTCAATGATAAGAAGGATCTGGAAAATTATCCACGGCCGATAGAAGCTGACATAGAGAAGCTGAAAGAGGCAAATTGCGATGTACTCTTTCTCCCTGAGGTGGATGAGATGTACAACAGCAGCGATGAATGGCATATTGAACTGGATCACCTCGATAATATCCTGGAAGGAGAAATCAGGCCCGGCCACTATCAGGGAGTAACCCAAATTGTTAAGAAACTCTTTGATATTATAAGACCCGATTATGCCTTTTTTGGGCAGAAAGACTTCCAGCAATTTGTAGTGATATCGTACATGGTGAATAAGCTTAATATTAAAGTTCAGCTCATCAGATGCCCAATTATCCGTGAAGTGGACGGTTTAGCCATGAGTTCCAGGAACGTCTATTTGTCTGCAGAAGACCGGCAAAATGCTCTTTCTTTGATTAAGGCTTTAACCAAAGCAAAAGAAGACTTTAACACTTTGAGCATCTCAGATGTGAGAAAAAATGCAATGGATTATCTATCCAAAGCCAGGGGAATTAAGGTAGAGTATTTCGAATTATTTAATGCCCGTACCTTTGAACCAGCCAGTTCCAAAGAAAATGAAAATATTATTGCCCTCGTGGCAGCAAGAGTGGGCAGTATCCGGATCATCGACAACATGATCCTTTAAACCAAAAACCATTGACACGATATATTTCAGCATTCAAATACATAGTTTTACTGACCATCGGTATCGCTTTACTGTATCTCGCTTTTAGAGGACAAGACGTAGACCAGCTTATCTCCGATCTTAAGAAAGCTGATTACAAATGGGTACTAGCATCAGTTGCAGCTTGTTTTCTTGCTCATATTTTAAGGGCGGTCCGCTGGCGCATGATGATTATTTCACTGGGACATGGCAATCCTTCCTTATTAAACACTTCTTATGCTGTATTTATTGGATACATGGCCAACGTTGCTTTTCCCCGAATGGGTGAAGTGTCGCGCTGCGGTGTCATTAATAAAACTGATAGAATTCCAATTGTAAAGCTCATAGGAACCGTAATTGTAGAACGTATCGTCGACTTGCTTATGTTGATGATAGTTATAGCCCTGGGTATCATGCTGCAGTTTGATCTCCTCTCAGATTTCCTGTACAATAATGTTGTTGCAAAGCTGAATGACAGCACCGTAAACTTCACCATTTTACTATTCGCCGTTTTAATACTTGTGTTTGCAATAGGATTTTTTTATCTATTGATGAAAAAAGAGAAGTGGGGAATCAGGAACAAGCTCTTCAAATTATTTGTTGAAATGAGGAGCGGCATTTTGTCTGTCAAAGACTTAAATAATAAAACCGGATTTATTATTTGCTCGATAGCTATCTGGTTTTTATACGGCTTATCTACCTATCTATGCTTCTTTGCTCTTGGGTCTACAGCCGGCCTTGGGATGCTCGCTGCATTGTCGGTTTTGGTGTTCAGTAGTCTCGGCATGATTGTTCCGGTACAGGGTGGAATTGGAGCTTTTCATTACATGGTATCTGAGGGGCTTATCGTTTATGATATCGCCCGAAGCGATGGCCTGGCATATGCCCTGCTCATCCATTCATCTCAAACACTTTTAGTGCTTTTTGGAGGAGCAATAAGTGTAATTTTGCTCATGATCAGACCATCTAAAAAACCCCATGATGAGCAAGCTTAAAAATTTGGAAGAGAAAATTTTTGATCTGGACCGGCTTAAATCCGGTATTAATGTCTGGCGTTCTCAAAGAAAAAAAATCGTTTTTACTAACGGATGTTTCGATATAATCCATCTCGGACATATCGACTATCTGGCAAAAGCTGCTGATCTTGGCGATAAGTTGATCATAGGTTTAAATTCTGATAAATCAACCAGGAGCATTAAAGGGCCGTCAAGGCCAATCACAGATGAAAGATCACGGTCTTTAGTACTTGCATCATTTTCTTTTGTTGATGCAGTGGTTTTTTTTGACGATGAAACCCCTTTAGAACTTATAAAAATCGTTATGCCGGATGTTCTCGTGAAAGGGGCAGACTACACTATTGATCAGATTGTGGGTTCCGACACGGTTATCCAAAATGGCGGCAGTGTTCAAACACTCGACTATATTCCGGGTTATTCTACTACACTGATCGAACAGAAAATAAAAGCTCTTAACTGATTGAGCCGAATTAATTTTGTTAATGCGCTTTTAGGCAATAATCTAGCGGCGAAAGTTTATTTTTGTTGACCTAACCAATTATCTATGTATTTCGAATTTTCAGAGGAACAATTAATGATCCGCGATGCGGCACGGGATTTCGCAAATACTGAATTGAAACCTGGTGTCATTGAACGCGACGAACATCAGAAATTTCCCGCTGAACAGGTAAAAAAGCTAGGCGAACTCGGTTTCTTAGGGATGATGGTCGATCCTTTCTACAACGGAGCAGGCCTTGATACCGTTTCCTATGTGCTCGCCATGGAAGAGCTATCCAAGATTGACGCATCTGCGTCGGTTGTGGTTTCTGTTAACAATTCCCTTGTATGTTTTGGTCTTGAGCAATATGGATCAGAAGAGCAAAAGCAAAAATATCTAAAGCCTTTGGCTGCTGGCGAGAAAATCGGAGCCTTTTGCCTTTCAGAGCCTGAAGCTGGTTCCGACGCAACTTCTCAGCAAACAAGTGCCATAGATATGGGCGATCATTATCTGCTCAACGGTACGAAGAATTGGATTACAAATGGAAGCTCTGCTTCAACTTATCTGGTTATTGCGCAAACTAACCCGGCAAAAAGGCATCAGGGGATAAACGCTTTAATAGTGGAGAAGGGGATGCCTGGTTTTACGATTGGACCAAAAGAGAACAAGCTGGGTATACGAGGTTCTGACACCCACTCGTTGATGTTTACCGATGTTAAAGTTCCTAAGGAAAACAGGATTGGAGAGGATGGTTTTGGTTTTAAATTTGCTATGAAAACGCTTGAAGGGGGAAGAATAGGTATTGCTTCACAAGCCCTGGGCATTGCATCCGGAGCTTATGAGTTGGCTTTAAACTATTCACAACAGAGGAAGGCTTTCGGCAAATCACTTTCAGGCCATCAGGCAATCCAGTTCAAACTGGCAGATATGGCCACAGAAATTGAAGCTGCCCGGATGTTATGTCTTAAGGCAGCCTGGTTGAAAGATCAGGGACTACCTTATGCCCAGGCAAGTTCTATGGCAAAATTATACGCCTCACAGGTGGCGATGAAAGTTACGGTTGAAGCCGTGCAGATACACGGCGGCTATGGTTTTGTTAAGGAATATCACGTAGAACGTTTAATGCGGGATGCAAAGATCACCCAGATTTATGAAGGTACATCTGAAATACAACGCATCATTATATCCCGTGAAGTTTTGAAATAGAAAATTTAAAAAGATGAAATTTACTCTGAACTTTGCACATGTACTTCTACTATTAGTCGCAATTTCATCGTGTAAACCGTCAAATCCCGAATTGAAGCCGGGTATTTGGAGAGCCACACTCAAGACCAGTTCAGCTGCCGAAATACCTTTTAATTTCGAGCTGCATGACTCTGCGGATGTCAGGTATATCACTATTATTAACGGCAAAGAGCGATTTCGGGTTGATGAAATCACATTCAATTCCGATTCAGTATTTATCCAAATGCCGCTTTTTGATTCGGAAATAAGAGCCAAAAACAAAGGGGGTATTTTAACTGGAACGTGGATTAAGCATCTTGCAGATAGTAGTACAGTTATGGAATTCAATGCGAAAGCTGGGGACGACTGGCGCTTTTTTAAAGCCAATAAAAACTCTAGTGCAAATATCGCAGGCCGCTGGTCTACAACTTTTACAAGCATTGATTCGACAGATACTACAATTGCTGTGGGTGAATTCCTTGAAGAGAATGGCCGATTAACCGGAACTTTTTTAACTAGTACAGGCGATTATCGTTTTCTGGAGGGAACAGTTTCCGATAATAAGTTATACCTCTCCTGTTTTGATGGTGGAAATGCATACCTGTTTACCGCAAATATTCAAAATGACAGCACCATACTTGATGGTAAATTCTATTCAGGTTTTGCCGGGGTAGAAAACTGGTGGGCCAGTAAAGATGAAAACGCGATTCTTCCAGACGCATATACGTTGACCGCCTTAAAAGACGGTCTTAAGAAAATTGACTTTACATTTCCAGCTTTAGATGGCCGAAAAGTTTCACTATCTGATGAGAAATATAAAAACAAGGTGGTACTCGTCCAATTTTTCGGTTCCTGGTGTCCAAATTGTATGGATGAAACCGCCTATCTGGTACCCTTTTATAATAAGTACAATAAGAAAGGTGTAGAAATAATTGGATTAGCCTACGAACGTACCAAAGACTTTGAGCGTTCAAAACAAAATGTGGAGCGTTTACACAAACGATTTAATGTGCCCTACCAGATGCTTATCACAGGTTATACTAAAGACAAGGCCGATGTCTTATTAAGTTTGCCTATGCTTAACAGCTTCGAGGCCTTCCCAACCTTAATAATTATCGATAAAAAAGGTGAAGTTAGAAAAATTCATACTGGCTTCAACGGGCCCGGAACAGGCAAATATTATACTGAATTTGTGCAGGAGTTTGAAAAGACTATCGAGGCAATGCTCGCCGAGAACTAATCTATGAGAAATATAAATATCCTATGTTGCAGTCTTTTCACTGCGATTGTTCTAATGTCGTGCTCTACACCGAAAATGGTGAATCTTGACCCGATTACAATAAACGAAAATGCCCCTGGTTTAAATGTTTATCGCGGAAGTTATACGCGGCTCAGCGACATAATCAATACGAAATTAGACTTAAGTTTTAATTGGGATAGTGCTTACGTTTATGGTAAGGCAACAATCCAGGCAAAGCCATATTTCTATTCGTCTGATCAAATCACTCTGGATGCGAATGGCTTTAGGATCAATCAAATCAACCTTCTGACTAAAAACGAACAGCAACCTTTGCGCTATACTTATAATGGGAAGAAGCTAACTATCACACTCGATAAGATCTATACAAGTGAGCAGAAGTACACAGTAGTAATTGACTATGTAGCAATGCCAAATAAATTGAAGGTGGGTGAGGATATTTCCTCTGCGGGCGATAGGGGAATTTATTTCATCAATAAAGACGGTAAAGATAAAGATAAGCCGAAGCAGATCTGGACCCAGGGCGAAACCGAATGCAATTCAAGCTGGTTTCCTACCATAAATGATCCGCAGGAAAAAATGACGCAGGAAATCAATTTAACCGTCCTTAATGATTATGTGAGCCTTTCTAACGGCACACTTGAATATTCAACGCTTAACGGGAACGGCACCAGAACAGATAGCTGGAGGCAGGAACAGCCTCATTCTACCTACCTCACCATGATTGCTGTCGGAAACTTTACCGTCACTAAAGAAATGTGGCGGGAAAAAGAAGTAAATTATTACACGGAGCCCGCTTATGCCTCAACCGCAAAGCTGGTATTCGGAAAAACTCCTGAAATGATCGAGTTTTATTCGAACAAATTAGGAATTGATTATCCATGGGATAAATATTCACAGATTGTCGTCCGTGATTTCGTTAGTGGTGCAATGGAGAATACCACCGCCACAGTCTTTTTTGACAGGATGAGTATGTCGGCTGGCCAGTACCTGGATGAAAATCACGAGGATATTATTGCACATGAACTATTTCATCAATGGTTTGGCAATTTGGTAACGGCTGAATCCTGGTCAAATCTTCCTCTAAATGAATCCTTTGCTACCTATGGCGAGTATTTATGGGAAGAACATAAGTACGGAAGAGATGTTGCCGATTTCAAAGGGCTTGAGGATCTTACTACGTATTTGTCTGGCGACCGTAAGAAAAACCCTGATGTAATCCGTTTTGATTATGCAGATCGTGAACAAATGTTTGATGAAATCAGTTATCAGAAAGGCGGTAGAATCCTTCATATGTTGCGTAAAACTGTTGGAGATTCAGCTTTTTTCAAGGCACTGAATCTTTATTTAACACGTAATGCTTATAAAAATGCGGAAATTCATCATCTAAGACTAGCATTCGAAGAAGTTAGTGGAATGGATCTGAATTGGTTTTTTAATCAATGGTTTCTTGCTTCAGGCCACCCAATTTTAAACATTCAAAGCAACTATAGTCCAGATAAAAAAGAGATAGCTGTCACTATAATCCAGAAACAGGAGCTTTCGAAATCTCCCCTCTATCGGATTCCTATGGCGATTGATATTTACTCGGATGGGAAAGTTGAACGAAAGGAAGTTGTACTTGATAAGCAGGAACAGACATTCATTTTCCCCTCACAAGTCGTCCCTGATCTGGTAAACACAGATGCAGAAAGATATATTCTCGGTGAGAAATCAGAAATGAAGACTTTGGAACAATATGTCTTTCAATACCGGAACGCCCCCCTATTTATGGATCGCTTTGAAGCGATTATGATGTTATTGCAAATGAGAGATATCCCACTTGCTAAAACTGCTATAGTTGAAGCCATGAAAGACAAAAATTGGTTTATCAGGTCTGCATCTTTATCGGTTGTTGATAAGTTTAGTTCGGATGAACAGAAGTCTGTTTATGAACAGATAAGGAATATTGCTTTAAAAGATGAGGTTTCTCACGTTCGCGCGGATGCGGTAAGTATTCTTGGTAAAGTTTACGGAACGCAAAACAACAGGGATATATTTGAGATAACTAAAAAAGATCCAGCTCCGAGTGTTGTGAGGGCTACGGAAGAGGTTGTTGGGAAGGAATGAATTAAAAATTACGAATAACGAACTGCCTGCCGGGATAAATCCTAATTAAACCGGCAGGCAGATGTAAACTTAATCTCTATCAGAGCCAACAGCTGAGAATATCATATTCAAGACCGATAACAGTATTGCAAATAGCAATGCAGAAAGGAAGCCGGCGGTGTTAAAACTGTCCATCAGATTATCAACCAACAATACCATAAGAACGGTTATAATGAATGACATTAAACCAAGCGTTAAGAAATTGATTGGGAAAGTCAGAATACGCAGAATAGTCCCGATAGTAGCATTCGCTAAAGCAATCAGTACTCCTGCGATAAGGGCACTCCAAAACCCGTCGACGCTTACTCCAGGGAGCAGATAAGCCGCGATCGCGACTGCCACACCCATTAATAAAATTTCAATGATTAGTCTCATAATGATTAGCTTAGTTTTTAGATAATTTAACCATGAAGTTGAAAAATCTGTTTCACATTCCGGCAATTATTTTTCTAACACTTTCGGGGTGCGGAAGTGCGGATACAGTTAAAACGGCCAATTCAGGTATTAAGATCAGATTATCGCCCGACAGTTCATCAGTAGAACTTTATGATATCCCTTTGAATATCTTAGAAGAATTAAGTGCCGATTCATTGGATAATGACCAGTGGAAAGATTTTTTCGCTGTTTATGAAGAACCAAAAGACTTGGAAATGAGGGATTTCCAAAACGCGATCGAAGGATCTTATACTGTAGGAGACAGCCTGGTAGCGTTTGTGCCCAAAAATGGATTCACCAATGGGAAAATTTACTTTTCGCGTTGCTATACCAAGGATATTCTGGAGGAGCCTGAGGACATAATTTCAAAACGTGACCTAACGCCATCAGATGGTTTCCTTGAATACAAATTCTCTATTAAATGACAGTATTCTACTCCCAATTTCGCCTTAAGTAGAGTCCCGCCAATTTGTTCAATCCACAATTTTTTCAATCCCCAATTTGCTCATTCTCTAATTTCCTCATTTCCAAATTCTCTCATTTCCAAATTCCCTAATTCCTTCTAACTTACTAGTTTGTAATCTACAATTGTTTTATTATATTTGCATCCGATCTGAGAAGAGCCCCGACATTATCGGGGCTCTTTTTTTACCATCCTGTTTTTTGATTAGGATAAAAAAGGTTGATATGAGCATTGAGAAGAGGGTTATTGAACTAGTAGAAGAAAAAATTGCTGATCGTCCGGATCTGTTTTTGGTTGATGTCCAGATGCACGGCGGGGGTCTTCTTACTATTTTAGTGGATGGCGATAATGGGGTTGCAATTACGGATTGTGTAGCGATAAGCCGTCACGTTGGCTTTCATCTCGAAGAGGAAAACGCAATTGAGCAGGCTTACAATTTAGAAGTGTCTTCTCCGGGCCTTGATACTCCGTTGAAGTCGGCAAGACAATACCAAAAAAATATAAGCCGTTTGCTGAGTGTTAAGTTGATCGATGGAGCTAAACATGAAGGAAAGCTTTTAGCAGCAGACGAAACAGGGATAACTATTGAAGAGAATATAAAGGAAAAAGGCAAGAAGGCGGTGCTGGTACAGAATGTAATTCCTTTTACAGACATAGTAGAAACAAAGGTTTTAGTGAGTTTTAAATAACGTCAGTCCCGGACTGACAAATTCAATAAAAAAATGAGCAATATTAATTTAATCGATTCATTCCAGGAGTTTAAGGACTTCAAGAATATTGACCGTCCTACGGTTATTAGTGTGTTGGAAGAGGTTTTCCGCAGCATGTTGCGCAAGAGATACGGTAATGATGAAAATTGTGACGTCATTGTCAATCCAGACAACGGGGATTTGGAGATCTGGCGTACGCGTACTGTAATGGAAGATGGATTTTCTGAAGATGATGATCTGGAAATTGAGCTTGCTGAAGCGAAGGCAATTGACCCGGACCTGGAAGTTGGTGATGATTTTATTGAGCAAATTACTCTTGAAAGTTTCGGACGGAGGGCAATTCTTGCCGCACGTCAGACACTGGTCTCTAAGATTCTTGAATTGGAGAAGGATGAAATCTTCAAAAAGTATAAAGATCGCGTAGGCGAGATTGTAACCGGAGAAGTTTACCAGGTTTGGAAAAAAGAAACTCTTGTCCTTGATGATGAAGGCAATGAGCTTTTGCTTCCTAAAACCGAGCAAATTCCTGCTGATTATTTCAAAAAAGGAGATTCAGTTCGTGCTATAATTGATAAAGTAGATATGCTTAACGGCAATCCTAAAATTATAATTTCCCGTACTGCACCAGAATTCCTTCAGCGTCTGTTTGAAATGGAAGTTCCAGAGATTTTTGACGGTTTAATCACCATCAAAAAAATCGTTCGTGAGCCAGGAGAACGTGCTAAAGTTGCGGTTGAATCTTATGATGATAGAATCGATCCGGTTGGAGCATGTGTTGGGATGAAAGGTTCCAGGATACACGGTATCGTACGCGAATTGAAAAATGAGAATATTGATGTAATAAACTATACCAATAATATCTCCTTATACATACAACGTGCACTTAGTCCTGCAAAGATAACAAGCATCAAACTTGACGACGAGGAAAAGAGGGCCGCTGTTTACTTAAAGCCTGATCAGGTTTCCCTTGCTATCGGACGTGGTGGTCATAATATTAAATTAGCGGGTAAGCTGACTGGTTATGAAATCGATGTTTACCGTGAGGCTCATGAGGATGATGAGGATGTGGATATCGAAGAGTTTTCAGATGAAATTGAAGGTTGGATTATTGATGAGTTTAAACGTGTAGGTCTTGATACAGCAAAATCTGTTCTGGCTCTGACCGTTGAAGAACTAGTTAAAAGAACCGATCTTGAAGATAACACTGTAAAAGATGTATTAGAAATTCTGAGATCAGAGTTTGAGTAAAATTTATACGTTTTACGTTATACGTTTTACGTTAATATAGTATAATAAGACGTACAAAGTTAGCAGGAATTCATCTTGATACTTGATACTTGATTCTTGATACTGAAACAAATAATGTACTTTTGTACAAAAATAAGCGAGGTTAAATAATAAATGTCAGAAGGTAAAAGCACAAATTTACTTAAAACTGCGAAGGAGCTGAATATTGGTCTATCTACAGCGGTTGAGTTTTTAGGAAAAAAGGGTTTCAAAGTTGAACCCCGTCCGAACACGAAGCTCACCGATGAGATGTATGATGTTCTTTTGAAGGAGTACCAGGGTGATAAAACCGTTAAGGAAGAAGCCAAACAGATTGTAATTGGCAAGATCCGCCGTGATGACCTCCCGGTTAGTCCGGAAAAAGTTGAACCTGTATCGCGTTCGAAAGATTTCGAACAGGAAGAAATCCTGATCAAGAACGTTAGTTCCTACACTCCTCCGGTTGTTGAGAAGCCAAAACCTGCTCCGGCAGAGCCTGTAGCGGAACAGCCGAAGGTTGAAGTTGGTGCTTTACCAGGCGTTAAAATCGTCGGAAAGATTAATTTAGACGATCTTAACTCGAAAACTCGTCCTGAGAAAAAAGCTGCAGAAGCGGAAAAGCCAGTTGTTGAAATTAAACCTGAAGCCCCTGTAGCACCTAAGCCGGTAGAGGCAGTAAAAGCGGTAGAGCCAAAACCAGAGCCAGTCCCTGAAAAAGTTGTTGAACTAGTTGCTAAACCGGTTGTTGAGCAGGTTAAAGAAGTGGAAAAGCCCGCCCCGGCGGTAAGTCCGGTTGCTGAAGTAGAAAAAACTCCGGCTCCAGCTCCAGAAATAAAAGCTGAAACACCGCCAGCACCGAAAGCTGATGAGAAGGTTGAAAACAAGCCAAATACCCAGGAGAGTAACCCTGACGCCACAGTTATAAGGGCGAAAGCCGAGCGCTTGACTGGCCCGAATGTAATTGGGAGAATTGAATTGCCAGTTACACCGGCACGTCGCGGACAGCCGGTAGCCTCTTCATCAAGTGCCGCAGGTGCTGATCACAAAAGAAAACGTAAACGTAAGGACAATGCTCCAGGCCAGCCCCCACAAACTGGAGGTCAGCAGCCAGGAGCGCCTCGTCCCGCACCAGCTCCCGGAGCAGGTGGAGGATACCAGGGTAACCGTCCTGATTTTAGAAATACAAGGCCCGGCCAGGGAACGGCTGGCGGTACCGCACGACCTGATTTCAGGAACAAAGCGAGAACCGACAGTACTCCAAAAGCTGAGCCTACAGATAAAGAGATACAAGACCAGATAAAAGCTACACTAGCCCGTTTGAGCGGTGCAGGAAAATCCGGAAAATTCGCACAACGTGCAAAACTACGCCGCCAGAAACGTGATGACGTTGCCCAAACTGCTGAAGAAGCAGCAATGGAACTGGAAATGCAGTCTAAAACCATTAAAGTAACTGAGTTTGTAACCGCAAACGAGTTGGCGTTAATGCTTGATGTGCCTGTAACACAGATTATTTCAACGTGTATGAGTCTGGGTATGTTCGTGTCGATCAATCAAAGATTGGATGCGGAAACCCTTACGATTGTAGCTGATGAGTTTGGCTACGAAGTAGAGTTTGTGAAGCCCGAAGATGAAGAAAGCGGAATGCTTGAAGAGGAAGATGATGAAGCCTCATTAATACCAAGAGCGCCAATCGTAACCGTAATGGGACACGTCGATCACGGTAAAACATCCTTGCTTGACTTTGTTCGTAAAACAAATGTAATCGCAGGCGAAGCAGGAGGAATAACGCAGCATATCGGTGCTTATGAAGTAACTCTCGAAAACGAACGAAAAATAACATTTTTAGATACGCCAGGTCACGAAGCCTTTACGGCGATGCGTGCACGTGGTGCAAAAGTAACAGATATCGCAATTATTGTAATTGCAGCTGATGATAGCGTGATGCCACAAACGCGTGAGGCTATTAATCATGCTCAAGCTGCAAATGTTCCTATTGTATTTGCCTTCAGTAAGGTAGATAAACCGGGCGCGAATGCAGATAAAATCCGCGAGCAGTTATCAACGATGAATATCCTTGTTGAGGATTGGGGCGGTAAGTATCAAAGCCAGGAAATTTCAGGTAAAACAGGAATGGGCATTGATCTTTTATTGGAAAAAGTATTGCTTGAAGCAGATATGCTTGAGCTCACAGCTAATCCAAATAAACGTGCAGTAGGAACAGTAATTGAAGCGGCTCTGGATAAAGGACGTGGTATTGTAACTACCGTATTAATCCAGGCAGGAACTTTGAAAGTTGGAGATGCTATTCTTGCGGGAGGTTATTCAGGCAGAGTTAAAGCATT
>NZ_JBASJU010000269.1:0-6441 GCF_049655485.1 Daejeonella sp. | reverse complement strand
AGTCAAGGTTTAAAGCATGGATTCCGTCTGATGTGTGTACGTTTAAACGACAAAAACGTGTGCTGATAAAGGTAATATCATTCACCGGAATAGTGATCATCTCTCCTTTTTCGGTGTCCAGATAACTTAAAGTCCCGTCCGTAATTTCGAGAAAGGATACCATGCGGCGGCCTCTCATATACATGGCCACTCCCGTGATTAAAGCCAGGGCAGGAAGCGCATAGGTGGGTTTATATTCGCTTGGATTATTTAATATAAATGCTGAAATACACAGAAACAATATGGTTAGAACTAACCTGTCTGTCAATAAACGCGCATCCTTGCTGGAACGATACTGCATGATGTTGTAGTGGTAAGTCATTTCTCGTTGGTTTTAGACCCCTGCTTACGTATGGTAAGTGAAAAGGTTTCAGGGAGTTAAAGAGGTAATAGGAGCAAGGAACAAAGAGCAAAGAATAAGGATCGAGCCTGCCCTGCTTTTTGACACATACTAAAATCACTGTTACCCCTGTGCGTTACCAGTCCTACATACAAAGCAGCATTAGTCTTCAATGAAAGAACCTACCAAACAACCACCCAGGTACAGTCCTTGCTCTTTGCTCTTTACTCCTATAATAACACACATTTTCCTTAACTTACACCACCAATTATAACCCCCTATGAAACATTTAACCTGTATACTATTAACTATGCTGGCGATTTCTTATGCGGATGGCCTCAGCGCTCAGACGGTAGCGGGGCTGGATAAGTCGAACCCCTTTTACGCACCAAGCACTCTGCCTTTCCACGCTCCTGCTTTTGATAAGATAAAAAACACCGATTTCAAGCCTGCTATGGAAGAGGGAATCAGGCAGCAAATGGCGGAAATCCAAAAGATTGCAAATAATCCGGCAGCACCAACTTTCCAGAACACCCTGGTGGAGATGGAGAAAAGCGGTAGACTGCTTAACCGCGTTGGAGCGGTGCTTAACGTTCTAACAGGGGCATTTACCAATCCCGAACTGCAGCAGGTGGAGCAGGAAATGGCACCAAAGCTATCTGCAAATAACGATGCGATTTACCTGAACACAAAACTTTTCAAAAGGGTAGAAGCGATATATAACCAAAGGGCGAAATTGAAACTTAATACGGAATCGGCGCGCCTTGTCGAATATTACTATAAGAATTTTCTTACCGCTGGCGCGAAGCTATCGGAAAGCGACAAAGAGAAATTGAAGAAACTTAATCAGGAAGAGGCTACATTACGTACTAAGTTCGGTCGCCAGTTGCTCGCAGGATCTAAGGCCGCGGCGCTGATTGTTGACACCAAAGAAGAACTTGCGGGCTTGTCTGATGATGCTATCGAACTGGCAGCGCGTAATGCAAAAGCTGCTGGCCATGATGGCAAATACCTGCTGGCCTTGCAGAATACCACGCAACAGCCTGACCTGGTTTCCTTGAAAAACCGTGCGACTCGCCAGAAGCTATTTGAAGCTTCATGGAACCGCACCGAGAAAAACGACGAGAATGATAACCGTCCTATCGTCGCGCGCCTCGCACAGATCCGTGCAGAAAAAGCGAGCATGATCGGCTTTCCCAGCTTTGCGGCATGGAAACTTCAGAACCAAATGGCTAAGAACCCGGAAACAGTAGAAAAGTTCCTCGCACAGCTGGTACCTGCAGCTACTGCTAAAGCGAAAGAGGAAGCTGCCGAGCTGCAGAAGTTAGTTGATCAGCAGAATGGTGGGTTTCAGCTAGCGGCGTGGGATTGGAATTTCTATGCTGAACAGCTTAGGAAAGAGAAGTACGACCTGGATGAAAATGAAATTAAACCTTACCTGGAAATTGATAATGTGCTTCAGAAGGGTGTGTTTTATGCAGCAAACCTGCTTTATGGAATTTCATTCAAGGAGCGTAAAGATCTGCCGGTTTATCAGGAAGACGTCCGGGTTTTTGATGTATATGATAAGGATGGAACGCACATGGCACTTTTCTATGCCGATTTTTATAAACGTGATAACAAGCGGGGCGGCGCATGGATGAGCAATATGGTTGGTCAGTCGAAACTATTCGGTACCAAACCTGTCATATACAATGTGTGTAATTTCACCAAACCTGCTCCCGGCCAGCCGGAATTAATTTCTTATTCCGACATGCGGACCATGTTCCACGAGTTTGGTCATGCTTTACACGGCCTCTTTGCTGATCAGTATTATCCTAGCCTTTCAGGTACAGCCACAGCCCGCGATTTCGTTGAATTCCCTTCCCAGGTAAATGAAAATTGGGCTATGGACCCTAAGGTGATAAAAAATTACGCAGTGCATTATAAAACAGGTGAGCCTATGCCACAGGCAATGCTGGATAAGATCAGAAAAGCTGCAGCTTTCAATCAGGGATATGCCTTTACTGAAGTATTGGCTGCTCATAACCTGGACCTGCAATGGCATAGCCTGAAACCAGGGCTCCCTTTACAGGACGTGAATAAATTTGAATCGGAAGCGCTTATTAGAACCGGATTGAATCTTTCGCAGGTACCTCCCCGTTATCGGTCTACTTACTTCAACCATATTTGGAACAGTGGGTATTCTGCGGGTTATTATGCCTATTCATGGACCGAAATGCTTTCAGATGATGCCTATTCCTGGTTCGTAGAAAACGGTGGACTTACCCGTGCCAACGGACAGCGTTTCCGCGATATGGTCCTTTCCCGTGGGAACACCATCGAACTTGGTAAAATGTACCGCGATTTCCGCGGGCATGATCCGGATATTAAGCCGATGCTGAAGAGCAAAGGATTAAATAATTGAGAGTGGAGAGTGGAGAATTGGCTACGGGTATTTTCACGCGGTACGTCAGCCAAACCACTAATCACTAACTACTAACCAAAAGAACTATTTACTTACAACTTATTACCTATTACTTACAAATTATAACTTACAACTTACTACTTACAACTTACAACTCCCCATGTCAAAAACAAAACTAACAATCAACAACAACGGTTCAGTGAAAATCGAGGGCGATTTCGAAATCGTGGATAGAAATGGAAACGCCTATGGTCTTCAGGGAAGAACTGTTCTTTCTATATGCCGCTGCGGACTGTCAAAGAATAAGCCTTTCTGCGATGGCGCACATAATGGACATTTTGAGCACGAAGCTGTCGCGTTTGACTTGCCGCCGAAGAAAGTTTAGGGAAGAACCAGGAACCAAGTATCAAGACTTTAGCCTGCCGGACTGTTTGGATGATATTCACTCCTACGGACCGGCAGTTACTTGATTTACCGGCCCGCTCTGCATCCAGCCTGTTAACCGGCAAATGGTAACTAACAAACCTGCCCCCTTATGCGGCTAACCTAACCCAAATCACTAATTTCTTCTTACTAGTCCCGATTCCTGTAAACTAGTCACTTTTAAAAAATATTAATCTTTATACGAATATTATTTTCTTGATAATTTAATATTTCCACTATCTATCTACCTAATGTTCAGTGTCTAGTAAAGGAAATTGTCAAATTAACATCAAGAATTTCCAATTCTTTTAATTCTAAGGCACCTTAATTGCAATTATACTGTCACATAGAAAAGAGTTTTGTCATAGGATGAAAATAACTATGATAAGATCCCCAATATGAAAGTGTTAATTGCAGATGACGAGTCCACGGTAAACAGAATGTTAGAGGCCAGGTTAATTAGAGAAAATTATTTAGTTGACTTCGTGACCGATGTAGCTATGACTTTATCACTAATTAGAAATAATCAATATGACGTGATATTATTAGACCCCATGTTCTCCCGCATTAGCGGATGGAAGGTCATAACTGAAATCCGTAATAATCTGCTGAATAAAACTACCCCTATAATTGTTGTTTCCGCTATATCTTCTGAGAAGCTGATAACAGATGTTAAAGCGTCTGGTGTAAAAGATTATATTGTTAAGCCCTTCGGGCTTGATTTAATCGTAACTAAGATTAAACAGTTTGCGAAGAGCAGGAATTAACAAATAAACCTCTGGTGTTATTTCCGCCCGCCCGGCTAAAGCCTTTCCGGTGAATTTAAAAGAACTTTATGTTATACAATAAGAGATAGATTGAATAGCGTCGTTTTACCACGGAGTGCACATAGAAAACACACGGAGAAGAATAGAGTACAGCACATTTGCCTCTTTGTTCTTCGTGATTTTCCTCAGTGCCCTCTGTGTTAAATATGCATACGAAGTATGCAATTAAGGTTAGAAATTTATATTCAGCGAACAGGAAAAATAGCTTCCTTAGTTAAAGCTCACAAGTCCAATTAACTCCTCAGTCTCCATCGAAATCAAATGCGCAGGCTCCACTTCTAAAACAGAAGATATTACAAATAAACGTTCAAGGGTAATCCTGCTGTAGCCCAGTTCAATTTTGCTATAGGCATTCTGAGAAATATTTAACTTCGCGGCAAGATAATCCTGAGTATAATCCTTGTATTCTCTAAGTTTACGAATATTTCCCGCAATCGTTCTGGCTTGTTTTACTGCTACTTCTTTCATACACTGGCGTTTTAGATGTGTTATATAAACGCAATTATCTCAGAAGCGGTTTTTTTGAAAGGAAACTTTATTGATAATTATGGGTACAAACTATTAAAATGCTCCCATATGCTTGGTTATTGTTACACTCGTAGTCATGATTAGTTCGCCTTTTACCCAACATTACTGTTTGAATTTGGGAACTAAGTATTAACGTCGTAATTCGTAATTCGTAATTCTTTTTTTTAACCTCGTATCCAACTTAAAGACAAACACCAGCGTCAACAGCGTAATAAAAATACCCAGATAGCCGGTGATTTCGTAGTTCTGTATACTGTTGTCAGGGTTCTTCACGACAATCAGCCCCGAGATTACAGAGGCTAGTCCTACGAATATCTGCTGAACAGAGGAGTTGAAGCTCATGAAGCTGCCGCGGCGCTCTGGAGGGACCACATTGCTGACCATAGCCTGCGCCGGAATGGTTCGGCCGGAAGAAACGACAAACCAGAATCCCGCAATACAAAGTACCATATAAAATGGCATCACCGGAAGGTTGGTTAAAATGGCAATTGGGAAAATAGATAGAATGGCCATAATTACGTATACCTTATGCTTTCCTACTTTGTCGGCAAGCCGGCCGATTAAGGGCGAGGTAATCAAAGTTGCAAGCCCGCCGGCCATATAAAGCATGGGAGTTTGAAACTTGCTGAAGCCCATGTTAAATTCCATATAGGGGTTCAGAAATGGGATGATCATAAAATGCCCGAGCATCAGACATGCGGTAAATCCCAGGGCCAGCAATTGATTGGGATCCCGCCCAACTTCTTTAATCAGCACCAAAGGATTGATACGGTTTTCTTTACTCTTCATATGCGAATCCATTTTGGGAAGGTAGCGCATCAGGAAAGGCACTAATAGCGTTCCAAACCCGGCAACGAAAAAGAAAGGACCATGCCAGTTAAAAATATTTGCCATATACAATCCAAAAGGAACTCCGAATACAGAAGCAACAGAAAAAGCGGCCATGATTATCCCCATTGCCATACCGCGGCGTTCATATGGAATAAGGTCGGCTACGATGGCAAGTACCTGTGCGCCAATAAGTCCGCCGAAAATCCCCGCTACAATTCTTGCCAGCAGTAAAAAGGTAAAAGTGGGAGCCAAAGCGCAGCATAAAGTCCCCAACAAGAATCCGATGTATCCAAATAAGAGAACCCGTTTCCGGTCGAAATTATCTACGAAGAAAGCAGCAAGAAATCCGGCAATACCCGCACTGAAAGTATATGAAGCCACCAGCATCGAAAATTGCTTCGGCGATATATTAAAATAAGGCATCAGGTAATTACCCAATGGCATCATGATCATGAAATCCAGTATGTGCGTGAAATTCAGTGCCGCAAGAAGGAGGAGAACGATTTTTTCTTTGGAGTTCATGAAGGCGCGAAATTAGGGAAATAATTGGTGGGGTGGGTTAGGGGAATGTCATTATCTGGGAAGAAGAAAGGAGCAAGGAACAAGGAGCAAAGAACAAAGACTTGGGTCGGCCTGTCATTTAAAATCTTTTTAATAGTGATACCCCTTCCAAAACTAACGAGCAATCATCCTTGTTCTTTGCTCCTTGTTCCTTGCTCTTTTTCCAGTTTTTATGGAATTTCCCCCTAAATTCACTCCTATTATCAAAACCCGAGAGCACGAAAGATGCTTCCACTAACTTCTTCATTTCCTACCTGCGTAAAGGGGTATATGTTTTTGAATACCCTTTAAGAGTAAGTCACTCCGGTAATTTCTCCAACGGTATTACTTCACTTCAGAGCATGTATGCACCGGAGTTTACGACGCATTCGGAAGGGAAACGGATACAGGTTAAGTGAAGAAGCGGTAGGCAGTTTGACTTGTCCTGACATAGGTTGACAAAAAACTTAGGTCAACGATGGACAAAAAGCAAAACAAGCCTCAGA
>NZ_JBASJU010000268.1:0-2128 GCF_049655485.1 Daejeonella sp. | reverse complement strand
TACTTTTTACATTACACGTCCGTTATTCCCACTTTAATTAACCTTAATAGTATGAGTCAAAAAGGTCTTATCAGCCTTTAAAAACTTCAGTTCATAAGTTCCCGGCCTTGAAGTTTTGAATCTATAATCGACAACCAGATAGACTATAGCCTGGGTGCACATCTCCCCTTTGTAATGAACTTTGCCCGCCACTGTACGAAGGTTACCATCTGCAATTTCCTTTAATTCGCCAGATACAGCACAACCGTTATTTCCCTGTAGGGTCACCTTGAACAATTGTTCCTCACCCACTCTGGCAGTGGTTGGGCCTTCGATCTCTGTTATTGCAGATATTTCATTAGCTGCAATAGTTCCTGAATCTTTATTACAGCCTCCCACCCCGGATAAAGTGATCAGCGTAGCAGAAATCATAATATTTAAAAGTGTTTTCATGAACTTAAGTGCTTTTTAATCATTATAGGGATAAAAGAATGAAAGTAGGAAATATAATTACAGTTGTAGAGAATTTCTGTGAATTTAAAAGCGTATTTCTTGCCCATTAAGCTTCAAGCAAAAAAAGGGAACGCTACGGTCCCCTTCTTACAATTAATGTGAAACGTAATTACTGCGCAAATTCTCCATCTGCTTCAATACGCACTTCATTGCTAATCATAGCGTCAGGGAAAGTGCTGCCCAAATTAAAGTCTGAACGATTGATTGTACCCGTTACTTTGAATCCTGCTATTGATTTTTTGTTCTGTGGATGCTCTACGGTTCCTCTGTATTGAAGAAGAAGCGTTACTGGCTTTGTGATTCCATGAAGTGTTAGATCGCCGTTCAGTTTAAATTTGTTTTTTCCTGCTTTTTTAAGAGAGGTGCTTTTAAAGCTCAATTCAGGAAATTTTTCTGCATCAAAGAAGTCAGCGCTTTTTAAATGCTTATTTCTCGCCTCAACACGGGTATCTATTGAGTTGACTTTAGCGGTGAATTCAAAAATGCCATCACTAAAATCGGATTTAGATGAAGTTATCTTAGCGTCAAAGTCGTTGAACGTACCTGACACGTCAGCTACACCCAGATGGGTTACTGTGAATTTTACTTGCGAATGCGGGTCATCATTCTTCCATACATTATCTAATAATGTGAATGAGCTTAATACCACAAGTGTGGAGAGGATAATGGATAGTTTTTTCATGATTGATTTTGGTTATTGGTTAATTGATTTGGTTAATAAGATGTTTAAACATCATTATTCCAAATTTAATAAAATATGTAGCTAGTATTGTTGAGGGCGTGTAATAAAGAGTAATTCGCTCCGCTGTGGTCGAAAGCCAGTTGAATTTGAGATATCCCAGTGAAGCAAGCAACGCTGCCCGTTAAGTTTAAAAAAGCATACGGCTGGCGACAGTCGTCGGGCACACCAGCGGCAGGAGCCGCAGTGCATTGAGGAGTTCCCGAATAAATAGGGGAACAAAAAAGGGAGCCTCTCAGCTCCCTTCCACACAATTACATTAATAAAATCTATTTTACAGTTTCAACGACAGCTTTGAAAGCTTCCGGGTGATTCATTGCAAGGTCAGCTAAAACCTTACGGTTTAATAGGTTTCCATTTGCAGTTAATTTCCCCATTAAAACTGAATATGATAATCCGTGCTGACGGGCACCTGCGTTGATACGCTGGATCCATAATGCTCTGAATTCTCTTTTCTTAGTCTTACGGTCACGGTAAGCATATTGCAAACCTTTTTCGACTGTGTTCTTAGCAACGGTAAAAACCTTGCTTCTTGATCCCCAATAGCCTTTGGCCAGGTCGAGGACCTTCTTTCTTCTTCTTCTTGACGCTACTGCGTTAACCGAACGTGGCATGTTGTTTTGTGTTTTGGTAAGCGGTGTCCCTCTATGGAAACTTTAAGACCTGATACCTGGTTAAATTGATTTGTTAATTACTTGCCGATACAAAGCATACGTTTCACGTTGCCCATATCTGCGTCAGATACTAAACTAGTCTGACCTAAAGCACGCTTGCGTTTAGTGCTCATCTTGGTTAAGATGTGGCTCTTGAAAGCGTTCTTTCTTTTGATTTTACCTGTTCCAGTAAGCTTGAAGCGCTTTTTTGCACTGGAACACGTCTTCATTTTTGGCATAACTC
>NZ_JBASJU010000267.1:0-15283 GCF_049655485.1 Daejeonella sp. | reverse complement strand
TAATGGTTCTCAGAAAGTATGGATTGAAACGGATTAATATGAACTGTTTAAAAGCAGAAAAGCCTCTAAATAATGATATTTAGAGGCTTTTGCATCCAGATGAACTGGTATTTGTCGGGGTGGCAGGCTTCGGACTTACAGCCTCGTTTGCGTTTAAATCTCTGCCCGTGGGCCTTACAATTTTACTTCGTTTTCAAGCACCCTTCCAAACGCAAAAGCATCTGCATTTCCAAAAGTAATCGTCGCAATTTGCTGCATAGGCTCTCTGGTAAAAAATCCCTGATGTGAAGTAATAAGCACGTTGGGGAAAGAAATAAGTCTGGATATCAGGTCATTCTGGATAATGTCGCCCGACAAGTCGTGAAGGAATAAGTTTGATTCCTGCTCATAAACGTCCAGGCACAGGTATCCAAGCTGCCCGGTTTTTAAAGCTGTAATAACATCAGCGGTAGCTATCAAGCCCCAAGGCTGGTATTAATGAGCATAGCGCCCTTTTTGAAAAGCTTCAGGTTGTTCGAATTTATCATGTGATGATTTTCTTCAGAAAGTGGGCAATGCAGGGAGACTACCTCCGCGTCCTTTAAAGTCTCTTCGAGCGTGCCGTAAATTAAACCTTCAGCTAAAAGTGCCTCCTTTGGATAGGGATCATAAGCCGCGATTTTGCAGCCTAATACTTTAAGGATCTTATAGAATGCCGTTCCAATGTTTCCCGTTCCAATCAGTGCCACTTTGCTTTCATGAAGATTAAATCCCATCAGCCCTTCCAGTGAAAAGTTACCTTCGCGTACTCGGTTGTATGCTTTATGGGTCTTTCGGTTTAAGGTAAGAATCATCGTCATGGCATGCTCAGCCACTGCTTCTGGAGAATAAGCAGGAACCTTCAATACCTTAATCCCGAATTCGGCCGCATGTTTGATGTCGATATTATTGAATCCAGCGCAACGGAGGAGTATCAGCTTAACTAAATGCTGGTTGAACATCTCAAATATTATTAACGGCTTGATAATTATATTCATCCTTGGGATGTTGTTTGTACCGGATGTTAAAGCAACACTTATGAAGGGGCTGATAAAAATTGCATTATATCAGCTGACACTTCCAGGCCCTCCGGTTTCCAATAAAACATTTACCACCAGCTCACCCGCTTCGATTCAGTTTGCAGACAAGAAAGGGAGAGTAGTGAGTTTGGCGGAGTTAAAAGGCAAGCTTGTGTTTGTTAATTTCTGGACCACCTGGTGTCCTCCATGTTTAGCGGAAATGCCCTCTATTAATAATCTTCGTAAGAACTTCAGTGATGATAATAAAATAGAATTTCTAATGGGCGATATGGATTCTGATCTTGTAAAATCAGATAAGTTTATGTTAAGGAAAGATTATGATCTCGATGTATACCGTCCTGCAAGTCAGATACCTGCAGAATTATATACAGGAATCCTTCCTACCACTCTGGTTTTCGATACTAAGGACCAACTTATTTTCAGACACGAAGGTGCAGCAGACTATTCTAATAAGGAATTTGTTGCATTTTTAAAGGAGAATGCGATGTAAGTTTGGCTCGGGGGCATCAGATAGACTTTAACCCCCTTTCCCTCTTATTCTTCAGCAACATTCTTTAACTGCATTAATAATGCATAAGCTCCATCGGTTACAATCTTTCTTTTCCCGAGGTTCGTCATGACGGAAATAAACCCATTTTCCATTTCGCCAACTTCAACTTCTGTCATTTCGTAAGTGAACTTATCTTTCTCCACAAAAACGTACTGCTTGCTTTCAAAGCTGACTACACTATTTTCAGGCAAAGTAGCTTGCTGCTTGTCATTGAGGGCAATTTCGGCATTCATATACATTCCCGGAACCAGTGTCTTATCATATTCTTCAAAGTGACAATGAACTTCCACACTCCGATCTGGTGAGAGATCACGATTTATCAGTATGATTTTGGTGTTGTATTTACGCTGAGGATCATTATTGGAAAATGCCACAGCACTTTGTCCGATTGCAAGTTTGTTAAGGTCCTTCTCAAATACGGTAAGACTCAAATGAATATCCTTCGGGTTTATTAGTTCAAACAAAACGTCGGAAGGATTTACATAACTCCCGATATTCCCGTTAACCTTGCTGATAAAACCTGTAATGGGCGAGCGAATAACTATTTGCCTTGTAATTGTCCGTTCATTCAGCCTGCGTGGGTCAATCCCGATCAAACGTAATTTTTCCGTGAGTGCTGCAGCGGAAATTCGCAGAGTTTTGAATTCTGAATCTGCCATCTGCAATGCTTTATCGCTGCCAGCTTTCGCTGAATTAAGTTCCTTCTGGCGCTTTTGTTCCTGTTCAGCGTAGGACATCCTTGACAAAGTAACCAGGTAATCCTGCTGTAGCTCGATATATTGCGGGTCTTCCATGACAGCCAAAACATCGCCTTTATTAATTCGGGTACCGGGCAACATCTTCGTAGATTTCAAATAGCCGCCAAGCGGAATGCTGATAGAGATCATGTTCTGAGGCGGAACATCTATCTGTCCGTTGAGCTTTAAAACCGTAGATATTGACTTAGGTTCAATACTCCCGGTTTTGATACCTGCATTTTTAAACTGAGGCTCTGTGAGTTTAACAATGGTTTCTGTGCTGGTCTCTGTTTGTACAATTTCCTCATTGCTGGATCCGCATGCACTGATAAGCAGTAGAAAAGCGGCGAAAAGATATACGGTATTTGATGAAAATTTCATGTTATTTTGAATTAGATAGTAGATATTCAAGTTCTATACTGTTCTGATTGAGTTCATTAACAGCATCCAGGTAATCGCTTTCAATTGTAAGTGCTTGTTGGTTAAGGAGGGTCCATTCCAGGTAGTTTATTTCTCCTTTCCCTAGTTGCATGCTTAGTGTCGAGCGGATAGTTTTAGCATCGCGTAAAGCATTCTCTTCATAATGTTGCACGTCTGCAAGGCTTTTTAAATAGTGCGAATTGACTTGCAGATATTTTTTTTGAAGGTTTTGTTTTTCCAATTCATATTCATTTCTGCTGACAACTTCACTCAATCTGGATGCTTCAACTTTCGCTTTCTGTGCCCTGGTGAAAATCGGGATTCCAACTCCCGCCTGGACAGAACTAAACCTATCAGAAGTCCCGAAATCCAATCCGTCCCTTATGCTAAGGTTATTATATCCGACAGAAAGATCCGGCAAGAGTCGAGCCTTTTCAAGTTTGGTATTGGCTTGCTGGATAAGTTCGTGCTGCGCAGCTAGTTGTAATACTGGATGTTCAGCGATAAGGGAGGTGTCCGTGGCGATTTCAAATTTCAGCGGGCCACTTGCTGGGGTAAAGACTTGCCGGGAATTCAAAACGTTTGTGAACTGTATATTTAATGATTCTTTATCCAGCTTAATCTGGTTCAGTTGCAGCCGTATAGCACCTTTTTGATTGGAGGCGCTGGTGCTCTCCAGGATGTTTGTTTCACCGCTCTTAAAACGAATTTTACTCACTCGAAGAAATTCATTGTACATACTGTCGGTCCTTATGAGTAGCTTTTCCTTCTCCTGCAAGTAACGTGACAAATAGTAGAGCTGGGAAACCTGCATCTTAATTCCCGCTTCAGTTAGATTGGTTTTCAGCAAGCTGCTTTTCCATTCTTCTTCGTAAAGTTCTTTCTGTTTTTTGTAAAAGGTTGGAAAACTTAAAGTCTGGACGAGGCTGAAACGGGAGTCATTATAAGGGCTGTTGAATTTTCCGTATTCGCCGCTCAGCTGCGTTTTCGGCAGATCCATTGACGTGTTAATTATTTGTTTACGAACCTCCGCTTCAAGAATGCCTCTTTTAATCAAAAGATTGTTTTTTAAGGCTGTATCTATTGCTTCCTCAAGTTTTATAGGAGTTTGTCCCGAACTATACTGGCTTGTGAAAAGTAATAATATGATTGTCGCTGCTTTAATGGTTTTCGTCTTCACCTTAAATCCCTTTTCAAATTGAATGTAGAGTACCGGCAGTACAAAAAGTGTCAGGAAGGTTGCAATGAGCAAGCCACCTATAACAACTGTTGCCAGTGGGCGCTGTACTTCACCACCTGCACCTGAACTCAATGCCATTGGTAGAAATCCTAAAGAAGCAACAGCTGCAGTCATAAGAACCGGCCTCAGGCGCGTACCTGTACCCTTAATGACGATCTGCCTTATATCCGTTTCACCTTTGGCTTTCAATCTGTTGAACTCTGCCACCAGTACTATTCCATTCAGCACGGCAATTCCAAAGAGTGCGATAAAACCCACTCCGGCGCTTATGCTAAACGGCATACCACGTGCAGCAAGCAAAAATATACCGCCAATTGCTGATAATGGTATTGCTGTATAGATTAATAATCCTTGCCGGATGGAGTTGAACGCGAAGTACAAAAGCAGAAATATTAATGCCAGGGATACCGGAACTGCTATCATCAGACGGTCTTTTGCAGCATTTAGGTTCTCGAATGCGCCACCATAAGTAATAATGTATCCCGGTGGCAATTTGATCGATTTTTCCACTTTAGCCTGTAATTCGTTTACTATGCTAGCCACATCCCGTTCCTCTACGTTAAAGCCAACCAATATTCTGCGCTTTGCGTCTTCACGCTGAATCTGATTGGGACTGTCTTTCAAATTAACATCCGCAACTTGATATAATGGTATCTGGGAGCCATTAGGGGTGGGTACCAAAAGATTCTGGACGTCCTTTAAATCCTGGCGGTTCTCATTTTCAAGACGTACTACCAAATCGAATCGTTTTTCGCCCTCAAACACAATTCCCGCTGCCTGGCCGGCGAATGCTGTGTTCACGACCTGGTTGACTTCATTCACACTCAATCCATATTGTGCAAGGGCAGGGCGGTTGTAATCGATCACGATTTGCGGAAGGCCGCTGATAGTTTCCACATATAATTCCGTTGCGCCTTCTACCTGGCTGACTACATTTCCCAGTTTTTTAGCATAAAAGGAGAGTGTATCCAGGTTTTCGCCAAAGATCTTACAAACGACATCCTGGCGCGCACCAGTCATCAGCTCATTAAATCGCATCTGCACCGGAAATTGAAAACTCGTCGTTACACCAGGCACTTCCTGAGCGGCAGCCGTCATTTTTGCAGATAGTTCGTCGAAAGATGAAGCGGAAGTCCATTCGCTCTTATGCTTGAGCGTAATAATCATATCGCCCATATCCATGGGTAGGGGTTCAGTAGGTACTTCACTGCTCCCAATTTTCGTGACTATTTTTTCAACCTCCGGGAAATGTGTTTTTAGAATATGAACGACTTTTTGTGTGCTTTCAATGGTTGTATTAAGGTTGCTTCCTGCCAGTACGCGGGTTTCAACTGCGTAATCTCCTTCTTCTATGGATGGGATAAACTCACCGCCCATCTGCGATAAAATGATCAGTGCAATCACAAAAAGTGATACTGTTGCTGTAATAACAGCCTTTGGGAAAACAAGTACCCGTGTCAATGCATTCTTATAAGTCGACTGGATTCGTAGCATAATCCGGTCTGAAAGGTTTAATTTTTCCTTGCGCTTGCGGCTTAGAAAAATGGTGCTCATCATTGGAATATATGTTAAAGAGAGGATGAAGGCTCCGAGAAGAGCGAAGGCAACCGTTTGGGCCATTGGCTTAAACATTTTTCCTTCGATACCTTCCAGGGTGAATATTGGCAAATAGACGATCAGTATGATGACCTGGCCAAACACAGCACTATTCATCATTTTGGATGCTGAGCTTTTCACCTCATGATTCATGTCATCGGTGCTCAGTTTTGAATCCCCAATAAACTTGTTTGAATGGGCTAGTTGGTGCATCACGGCTTCGACAATGATCACGGCGCCGTCTACAATAAGCCCGAAATCGAGCGCACCTAAACTCATCAGGTTGCCACTTACCTTAAAGATATTCATCATGATTACAGCAAACAGCATCGATAACGGAATAACCGATGCTACCAGAAATCCTGCTCTCAAATTTCCCAAAAAGACTACCAATACGAAGACAACAATCAGCGCCCCCTCCATAAGATTGGTTTTGACCGTGCTTATTGCATTATTGACCATCTTAGTCCGGTCGAGAAAGGGCTCGATAACCACGCCTTCAGGCAATGATTTTTGAATCAGTTCTATCCGTTCTTTGATGTCTTCGATAACTACGTTGCTATTGCCGCCTTTAAGCATCATTACTATAGCACCAGAAACCTCACCCTCGTCATTATATGTTAGTGCTCCATAACGCGTTGCATGCCCGATTCTAACATCTGCAACATTCCTGATAAGCAGGGGAGCTGAACCACCCGCTTTTGGAATTGCAATATCGCCCACGTCCTCAGCATTAGTCAACAGACCTTCACTTCGTATATAGAGTACCCCAGCTTTTCGCTCGATATAAGAACCTCCGGTGTTCTGGTTATTTGTTTCCAGCGCTTTGAAAACATCGTTTATGGTGATACCATACGATTGAAGCTTATTGGAATTGATGGCTACTTCATATTGCTTGAGCTTGCCTCCAAAACTGCTAACTTCTGCGACCCCTTTAACCCCAAGGAGCTGGCGGCGAACAATCCAGTCCTGTATGGTGCGCAATTCTGTAATGGAATACTTATGTTCAAAGCCTTTTTTAGGGCGTACCACATATTGGTAAATTTCCCCCAACCCGGTAGAAATAGGCCCCATCTCAGGCCTTCCAATGCCATCTGGGATCTCGGCCTGTACCTGTTGCAGGCGCTCGGCAACTTGCTGCCGAGCCCAATAAATATCAACATCGTCATTAAATACTATGGTGACGAGCGACAGTCCGAAACGGCTGTAGCTTCGGATCTCTTTGAGCCCGGAGATATTGCTGTTGGCCTGTTCTACCGGGAATGTCACAAGGCGCTCGATGTCGGTGGCGCCATAAGAAGGGGCGATCGTAATCACCTGGACCTGGTTATTGGTAATATCCGGAACTGCATCAATGGGCAGTTTAGTAATTTCGAACACCCCATAGAGGATAAGAACAATAGTAAAAATCCCTACAATTAGTTTATTCTTAATTGAAAATCCAATGATTTTATTTAACATAATTTATAATCCTAGCTAAAAAAATGAAAGACATCAGGACATGGAAATGCCTGGAACGGATAGCACAAAGGAATATCAGCCCTTGTAAATCAAATAAACAAGCAACTTATTACCAGAAATGTGTTTGTCTTTTTTAAGAAGATTTGGGCGGCTGCCAGACGCGTAAGAGGTGCGGCGATGGGATGTTTGGTTCCCGGTATTGTGATCTTTCAACTAGTGATATTGCGGAGACAGGGGCGAAACGGATTTTATTTATAAAAAGTGGGACGCCGGTATTACTGTGCGAATTGTCCTGCGATTTAAATGGAAGCTGGCTGTCACGGTCATTGTCCTTATCATTGCCATCGTCGTCCTGATAATGCTGATATATAAACTGGTAAAATGTAATGGAACTATCATCAGCACGGTGTTCAATAAAATGTGTCATCAGAATGGGAGCCTTGAAAAGTTCACCAATACATGTCGTAGCACTTAGGTAAATGAATATTGAAACCAATATTGCTGATTTTTTCAAGTTTCTTAATTTTCCGCTAAGATTAAAACTTTTGTAGAATTGTCCAAACGGATGAAGTATTATGATTATGACAATTCTATTGATCAATCCTGTGTAATACCAAGTCTAACACTAATACACGCAATGAATAAGGGCTTCGATTTGTATTCAAACACTTTATATTTCTCGGTGTTCCATGCAAGGGAGAAGTTCATATTTGAGATTATGGAGATTGAATCACTTGTACGTTTAGCCGCTACTATAGGACAGGAGGTTTCGAGCAAAGAAGCACTTGTTGCTGATGCCAATGGAACCTGGGTGAAAGAGACAATGATGTATCCCAAACCCGCTACCCGTGACATAACATTCCAGAATCTTGGTGTATTTCTTGAAAATGCGCCGATAGGAGCAGTAGTTTTGACATCCCGCTTCACGTCGAAGTTTCGAGTAAGAGGGATAAAGATTATACAGTTATCACGATCAAAGACAATGGAAGAGGTATAGACCTTGAGAATAATTTAATTTACTATTCCAGCCTTTCAAAAGGTTAACAGATCAAAGTGCCGGGTCTGGTCTGGGCTTGAGCATTGTAAAACGGATCATAGAACATTATTATTCCCGCACTTGTCTTACTGGCTAACATGCCTATGAAACTTGCCGTAGGGACGTCGCTATTTATTATCGCAGTGAAATCACTTTTTGGGTTTGTAGGTGATTTACAGGGAGGAGAGATCATTGACTGGAAGCCTCTAATGAAACAAAAGATATCCACTCCTGTTATCTCTGCGGACCGAATAGTTACATCGTTAAAGCTGTCGATTTTGATGGCTTTGTACAAGCTGTCGCAAGCCTTGGAAATTACTGGCTATTTTTGAACACGAAATCATGGCGACTGAAGAGAAAAATACCAGGGAGCCCTAATTAATTAAAACCTGATATTGTTTTATCTGATTATTCCCTGCCATCCTTTGGTGGGCTTAGTGCATTTAAGATCAAACAGGAAATATGCCCCGAAACTCCCTTTATTTTAGTGTCAGGAAACATTGGCGAAGAGAACGCGGTGGAGCTGATAAAGAAAGGAACGACCTGGCAATAAATGGCATAATTCTAAACACTAGGGATATTACTGAAAGTGTAAATTATACCAAGGCTGTTGAGCAACAAATTTCCACTGTTCGGGAGATAGCCTGGATACAGTCTCATATAGTTAGGGCCCCCTTGTCCGTATTATGGGATTAATTGAACTTATCCGGAATTATCCCAACGATAAAGAATCAGATAACGAGCTATTGGATCATTTATTAACATCTGCGTATGAACTGGATGAGGTAAGCACAAAATTTAATCAAATAAGATTAACATCCGTTTAATAGTTTGCAATAGTCTGAGCTATTAAATAAATTCTAATTATTGGTAAAAAATGAATTTTATTTGCCGTAAATTTGAAATAGAAAATTCAAGGCTATCAAAGAGTTAATAAACGTATCGCTACTAAAACAACGGTTTGCTGATCACCATAGCTCGATTAATTGGAAGAGCTTTTCCAGATATCTTTATTGTCTTGTTTATATAAAACACTACCAATATTATTTTTCTCATCAAGTAGTTTAATGTTACGGTCATAACGGACCTGAAAATAGGTAAAACTATTAAAGAACATCATTGTCACATCAGCGGACGTCAAAGAATTAGTTGAAGGACCACTTTACTTCGATTCCTTCTCGATTTTAAATAAATAGTTAGCCTAAATGGGTATAGATAACCAAAAAAAATCGAGTAAGTTAGCCCTAACCGACAGAGAGCTGGTTTTTCAAATTCAAGAGAAAGAAAATCGGGCAGCAGAACTGATAATCGCCAACAAAGAACTCGCTTTCCAAAAGAAAGAGAAAGGAAAACGTGTTGCAGAGTTGAACCTTGCAAACACAGAGCTTGCCTTCCAGAACGATGAGAAAGAAAATCGGGCAGCGGAACTGGTCATCGCCAACAAAGAGCTCGCTTTTCAGAACGATGAGAAAGAACGGCGTGCAGCGGAATTAATCATCGCCAACAAAGAACTCGCCTTCCAGAACGATGAAAAAGAAAATCGGGCAGCAGAGCTGATCCTTGCGAACATAGAACTTGCCTTCCAAAACGATGAGAAAGAAAGTCGGGCAGCGGAATTAATCATCGCCAACAAAGAACTCGCTTTCCAGAACGATGAGAAAGAAAGGCGTGCAGAAGAGCTGATCGTTGCCAACAAAGAGCTTGCTTTTCAAAATAATGAGAAAGAAAAACGCGCCGCAGAATTAGGCATTGCCAACATAGAACTTGCTTTTCAAAACGAAGAGAAAGAGAAACGTGCGGAAGAGCTGATTATTGCGAACAAAGAACTTGTCTTTCAAAATCGGGAGAAAGAAAAACGTGCAGCAGAGAAAGAAAGACATGCAGAAGAGTTGATCATAGCTAATAAAGAACTTGCGTTTCAAAACAAAGAGAAGGAAAAGCGGGCAGCAGAGTTAGGCATTGCCAACATAGAGCTTGCCTTTCAAAACGAGGAGAAAGAAAAACGTGCGGAAGAGCTGATCATTGCGAACAAAGAACTTGCTTTTCAAAACAATGAGAAAGAAAAACGTGCAGAAGAGTTAATTATAGCTAATAAGGAACTTGCTTTTCAAAACAAAGAGAAAGAAAAGCGTGCGGCTGAGTTAGGAATGGCGAACATAGAGCTTGCCTTTCAAAACCAAGAGAAAGAAAAGCGTGCAGCAGATTTAGTTATCTTATCCAGAGCTTTAAAAGCTCAGCAAGAGGAATTAAGGAAAGCAAATGATGAACTTCATGAAAAGGCTCAACTGCTTATTGATCAGGAAGAAAAGGTTAGAATCATTAACCAGGATCTCGTGCAGTTAAACCAGGAACTGGAAGAACGGGTAGCCAGCCGCACAAAAGCTTTAGTAGAAAGTGAGAATCGGTTTCGCAACATGATGGAAACCATTCCTCAAATAGCCTGGACAAACACCGTTGAAGGCGAAGTCACCTTTTACAACAAGCGATGGTACGATTATACCGGACTGGGGAATGAGCAAACCAAAGCATCGGGATTGCAGACGGTAATTCATCCTGATGACTTCCAAAATGCTTTAGATCAATATAGATTGATTCAGGAAACCAGTGATGGAGGTGAATTTCAAATCCGTGGAAAGCGTTCAGACGGGGATTACCGGTGGCACTTAATCCGGTTTATGCCAATTAAGAATGAAGAAGACGAAGTCCAGCTTTGGGTGGGTACAGCCACAGATATACATGAACTTAGGTTATTACAACAACAAAAAGATGATTTTATCAGTATTGCCAGCCATGAACTCAAGACACCAATCACTAGCCTAAAAGCTTCCCTCCAACTTTTGAACAGAATGAAGGATGATCCTTCTCCTAAAATGTTGCCTGTCCTCATTGGACAGTCTAATAAAAGTTTAGATAGAGTTACTATACTCATTGAAGATATTTTAAATGCAAGCAGGGTGAATGAAGGGCAGCTTCACATAAATCAAAAACTATTCACCCTATCTAAAGTAATTGATGATTGCTGCCAATACATACGTATTGAAGAGATATATACTATCATTACTGAAGGAGAAATGGAGCTACAGGTTTATGCAGATGCTGAAAGGGTGAACCAGATAGTGATCAACTTTGTCAATAATGCTATCAAATATGCTCCTGAATCCAAAGAAATCAAGATCAAAATCGAAAAAGTAAACAATATGGCTAAAATATCAGTGACGGACAAGGGGCCGGGTATTTCAACCGATAAGTTAACTCACTTATTCGATCGGTATTACAGAGTTGATACCAGTGGTATGCAATATTCCGGATTAGGCCTTGGTCTTTATATTTCTGCGGAAATTATTAAAAAGCATAATGGGCAGATAGGTGTGGACAGCGAATTGGGCAAAGGCAGTACATTTTGGTTTACACTGCCTCTTTCTTAAATATGATTAACTTAATTCACATACATCTGCATTTGCCCAATATCTTGGTGGGTGAGTTTACCAATTTTCAGGTCGAATACGAAGCATCTTAGCAGTCGGTTATAGAAGGAGAGGTCAACTTAGAAATGATCCCCGTTTAATGTAATCCGCTTGTGTCTTCCTTCAAATAGAAAATACTTTCCTAGTTCGAGCATAAATTGTGCGAGCTTATTAATAATAGCTGTCCCCAGATCGCTTTCAGAGTATAGATGATCTTCATTCAGACTACTTTTTATTCAAGCACTTTAATAAATGAATAACATCCTCTATTGAACGCTGACATTTTCAAAAAACTTTTATGAGAAAAAACATACTATCATAGCCACCTAGAGTGCATCAAGACTTGTCTAGTTTCGTAATATCTGTTTTATTAACTATATCCTTAATTATATTATCCAATTCATTTGCGGAGGTGGTAAAATGATTAATCCATTCTTCGTAATCAGGTGATTCTACCCTCAGATCTTTAATAATGCTCACAATACCCATCATTCTTGCTAAAGGTGCCCTTACTATATGCGATTGTGTCCAGGCAATATCCTGAAGTACCTGATTCCGCCCTTCTAATTCCTCATTGGATATGGAAAGTTCTTTGGTCTGCTTTTGTAGATTTTCGTTTAATTCTATCAAACTAATTTCATTCTCCTTAAGTTTACTAATATCCTGCATGGCGCCAATCATCCTGCAAGGCTTTTTATGTTCGTCATAAATTATAAAAGCCCTGTCATAAATATATTTAAAGGATTCATCAGCGCAACGAAAACGATATTCTAATTGTAAATTATAGCTCTTCCTTTCAAAGGCTGCAGCTACTGCTTCTTGAACGATTTGCATATCATCCGGATGTATTTTAGTTTTCCACCATTCTGCGATATTTTCAATTTTTGTTTTTTCGTAGCCGAACATATTAGTGATCCCTTCATTATACAAAATCTTGTCGTTTGTAATATCCCAATCCCAAATAGTATCGCTGGTGGCCTTGGCAATCATATCATACTGTTTTATGACTCGCATAATTTCTTTCTCCGTTTTTTTACGTTCGGTAATATCCCTGGTAATACCGAGTAAGGATACTATTTTACCTTCAGCATCTTTCAGCGGAACAGCATGTGTTTCCATCCAGCGGTGGGTTCCTTTTAGTCCCATTATTTCAAATTCCAGCTTTCCAGATTTTCCTTTAAATACGTTTTGGGTTAGTTGGCTAAAGGCTTTCCGATAGGGCTTATCAATAACATTAAATAGTAATTTACCTTTAATCTGTTCAAAGCTATCGGCTTCTATCATGGCAAGTCCCGCAGGATTCATTTCTTCTAATTCGCCGTTTATGCCGACTAGTTTTATACATTCCGGGTTGGTTTGCAAAATAGCTTGCAAATGGTTTTCATTTTTGGCTAATGCCTGCTGGCTTGTTTTGAGTTCAGAAAAATCAATACCTACTCCCAGCATGCAGGGGCTCCCCTCATACGATATCGCTATGCCGGTAAAGTAATATGGAATTTTTTCTTTTGTTTTAGGCAGAAAGTTTGCCTGAACAGTTTCTTTGCTCGAAATAAAAACGTTTTTAATTTTTCGAGAAACCAGTTCTTTTTCATCTTCATCAAAAAAATCCAGCGGATGCATTTTCTCAATTTCTTCAGCGCTATACTTTGTTACTGTTTCAAAATTTTTATTCCATCGTAAAAACTTCCCATCCATAGTAAATAGGTAAAAGATCCCGGGCAAGCTGTTGATAATAGAATTAGAAAGATTCTTTTCCCTAACAATTTCAGCCTGTGTTTTTATACGTTCGGAAATATCCCGTACAAAAGCAAGCAATCTGCCGTCAGCAAGCAACTTGGAAGTAACCTCCACATTTAACGGTATGCCGTTGTTCCTATTAATTACTCTTTCGTTAGTTACTGTTTTCCCCTGCTTCAGTTCATCAAAACGAAATGGATTTTTTTGAATATCTTCAGTAAGGGCAAGGTCGTAGATTGTCTTCTTCAATAATTCTTTCTCCGAATATTGCGACAATTTACAGGCACTTGTATTCACGGTAATAAATCGACCTGTGGTATCGGTTATAAAGATGGCATCCGATGCCTGCTCAACCAAGGTTCTGTATTTTTCTTCGCTTTGTTTTATTGCCTGTTCTGCTCTTTTAAGTTCGGTAATATCCACCATACTACCAATTAACCGAACTGGTTTTCCTTCATTATTCCGTTCGATGAGGGTGCGGCCGTAAATATTTATCCATCCTGTATTTTCTGTAAAAAACCGGTATTCAGTAATGCAAATGTTGCATTTCGAAGCCATCGTCTCTTCTAGGGTTTTAACTGTTCGTTCCCTATCTTCGGGATGTACCCTATATTTCCATTCTTCATAGTTTGGAGTAGGATCAGCCAATGATAATCCGTGCATTTTCTGATGAACTTCATTGCCCCAAACCAGGCTGGTTTCAAGATTCCAATCCCATAAACCATCGCTGGTTGCCTTACCAATCAGCTCAAACCTTTCATTTGCTTGTTCAAGTTCTTTGCTAGCAATAATTAAGTTATCGGATTTTTTTTTCATAACCTGTCTCAATAAAGTTGGGGTGGTTTAAAAATTTGGTTTAAGGCTTGGCCAAAGGGCTGTGGGGATTGAAATTTCTTGTTTGCGATCTTCAATAAAATTTCGCATAGCGGACAGTTATGATCTTGCTGTTACCTTCAATGAGGATTAAAGTTTGAATATTCTGATCCTTTTCATGCTATCTAATATAATACAAACTTTGTTTATACAGAATGACATTTTACATCATTCCGTTTTTTAAAGCATAAACCTTACCCTTAAAAATAGTATTCACTATCTGAACAGCTATTTTGCTGCGCTGACCTGTCTGACAATAAAAAACAATCTTCTTGTCTGCAGGCAGTTCATTGATATTGTCCTGCAGTTCATACAGGGGAATATTTACTCCTCCTATATTATGATCTTCAAATTCATAATTTTCCCGAACATCCACCAAATACACTTCTTCAGCTTTGTTATTTTGTAAATAAACCAGTTCCTCGGCTGTAATTTCATCTCCTGTACTATTTGATATTCCAGCTTGCAGTGAATGCTTTTTCTGTTCGGAACCTTTTCCATTAGAAAACTTAAAAATATTGCTCGTACCATCCAGTGCATTTATACATAATAATTTGCCGGATAGCACCTCACCAATTTCACAGATCACTTTAATAGCTTCGTTAGCCATGTAAGTGCCTATAATTCCGGGCAATACGCCAATCACTCCAATTTCAGCACAATTGGGCACTTCATCAATACCGGGAGGTTCAGGAAAAATACTGCGATAATCGGGTCCTCCATGGTAATTAAATACTGATACCTGGCCTTCAAATTTAAACAGGGAACCAAAAACAAGAGGCAGATTCAGCGCTGCACAGGTATCATTAACCAGGTATCGCGTCGGGAAATTATCTGAGCCATCAATTACCAGATCATAAGCCCTGAATAATTGATCTGCGTTCTGAATGCTTAGCCGAACCGGATAGGCAGAAAACTTAACATGCGGATTTAAAACGCTTAGTTTTTCAACGGCTACCTGCGACTTATTTTCCCCAATATCGTCTGCTGAATAAAGAATTTGCCGGTGCAGATTAGTTTCATCAACGGTATCATCATCAACTACACCAATAAAACCAACTCCTGCGGCTACAAGGTATTGAAGAACAGGGCAGCCAAGTCCACCGGCGCC
>NZ_JBASJU010000266.1:0-1844 GCF_049655485.1 Daejeonella sp. | reverse complement strand
AAGCTCTGAGTGAAATGAGAAACATGAACAAGGAAGATCAAATCAAAAGATTTCAGAAGCTCGCAGAAAAGCTTGAGTTGCCAAAAGAATTTTCCTATGAGGTACATGATCATCTGCTCCATATTGATCAGACCTCCCATAAGGATATGGAATTGCTGCTTGCAACCGCCCCTGCTACGGGAAGGATCATTTTGAGGGAGTATTTACCAGGCCAGGAATTATTAGTAAAAGATGGAGATGGCAACGGCTATGCCCATGAATTTATTGCTTTCCTTACAAATAGAGAGACATCTTACCAATCCTCAAATTTGGCCAGTTATCAGTGGCATCAGATACCAGTAAATAAGGAAAGAATTTTTCCCTTTGATGACTGGTTTTTTTTGAAAATATATCTACACCCGGTGGGTTATAGCGACCTGCTAGTAGATTATATCAGGCCGTTTATCCTTGAAAATTTTCGTAACGGAAACATCAGTTCCTGGTTTTTTATCAGTTTTTTCGATGAGGATTTTCATTTACGTCTCCGCTTGAAGCTAATACCAGGCGGGGAGTCACATGTTGCGTGCTCATTTATAAAACTTGAGGCTGTTCTGCGCGCATTGCCAAATATTAAAAAGCTAGAATTGTCAACTTATTTTCCAGAGTATGAGCGCTACGCCTCTATTGGAATCCAATCAGCTGAGAAACTTTTTGAACAAAGTAGTGAGATCGTGATTTCAGAACTTACATCTGCTGATTTAGTTGAAGATGTTGAAAATCACATACTGTTTTCCGGACTGCGGCATTTGCTGATGGTTTGTCAGGCAATGGAGTTTAATCTGACTGAGATAGATCAAATTACCAGAGGCTTTTCTCATCGACTTGCAAAAGCTGAGAAGGTAGCTCTGGATATGGAAATTAGATATGAGAGACAGGGGTTTTATGAGTATTTAATAGATTATCAAGAGAAAAAGCTAAGTGAGCACCATTATTTAGTGGAGCTCCAGAAAGCCACCCAGCATCTCGCCATGGATGCAAAATTGCAGGTTATCATAGACATTAATCACATGCACCTAAACCGACTTTTCTTGAGTGATCAGAAGTATCTTGAAGAGAAATGTTATTATTTTCTTAGGAAAGTCTGGAAGGGGATCAATCCCAAGTCTTCCTTCTCCCCGATGAGAAAATTCTGTTCTTCAACCTAACCATTAATTCCGCTCTTTGCGCAGCTCCGATCGGTAATTTCTCTTTATTTTCCATGGTCAGTTCATTGTTCGCGTTTTTTACAATCCTTTCCAGGTTGACAACATAGCTTTTATGCACCTTTAGAAATTTTTTGCCGTTTAGCTTGAATTCACACTCTTTCAAAGTGAGGTAGGTAGTGTGAACATTGTCTATCGTATAGATTCGAACGTAATTTAGAAGTGACTCGATATAAAGAATTTCATTGATCCGAATTTTGATTAGTTCTCCAAGGTTGCCTTTAATATAGTAATAGTTGTCCTCTTGTCCCGGGCTTTCAACCCCATTTTGAATGCGACTTTGCACTTTTAATACCGCCTTCAAAAACCTGGAATAAGAAACGGGTTTGATAAGGTAATCGAAGGCGTCCTTTTCAAAAGCCTCAACAGCATGTTCGGTATGTGACGTGATGAAAATGATAGCGGTGTGAGAATTGATAAGTCCTGCCACCTCGAGCCCGTTTAATCCTGGCATTTCTATATCCAGGAAAGTGATCTTAGGCAAGCCTGGCTTTTTGATTACCGAGAGTATGTCCCTTGGATCTGTTGTAGAATGAACAAGCTTTAGGTTGGGCGTCTGTTCAATATAATCTGTAATGATATCAATTGAATCCGGTTCATCAT
>NZ_JBASJU010000265.1:0-2101 GCF_049655485.1 Daejeonella sp. | reverse complement strand
CTGTCACCTCTTAGTACTTCTATCTCCCGATAACTTCCGTTTTCAGCAGGGCCCCCGGAAGCATATAAAGCAGCAAATACGGTTGAAACAGAAGATAAAGTATAAGTACCAGGCATTGTAACAGCTCCGAGAAGGGTTACCTTGATAGATCTTAATTTACCCGTAGTTACACTTACATAAGTGCTTCCATTCCTTATGCCTGTGTAGATACTTGAAAGTCTAGAGGTTAACCTCTGATCAATTTCTTCTAAGCTTAAACCAGCCACCTGGACTACTCCAGCATATGGAATATTGATTGCACCAGCAGGGCTGACAGTTCTCACATAATTCGCCTCAGACAATCCGAAAATATCTACTGTGACTTCATCGCCAGCGCCTACCCGGTAATTTCTGGGTGTTGCGATATTAACGTTGGGCTCAAATGTCAACTGGTTATTTGTAAAAATTCCCGAACCGAAAATTTTTGATCTTAAAGCAGATAAAGCTCTCTCTGACTCATTCTCCACTTCCGCTCTTTTCTGTCCGGTCAGTGTATCTATTCCGCTCCTTTTTATAGAATCATCACGGCCTACCGAAAGCCTGCCTTCTCTAAGCAATCGTGCATCTTCATTTCTTATCTTCTCAACCCTTTTCTTTAATTTCGTCACCTCCCCCGGTGGCATTCCCCGACTGAGGGCTACCTCTCCAATCTGGTTTAGATCCAACCCCGACATTTCCACTTCATTCATGAAATCTCTGATTTTACTATCATTTAAAGCGTCAATACGGACATCACTGTAGTTTGCCTTATTAGTCTGGGAATTTGCTTTATCAAAAATTAAAGATAAGGCTATAGTCAAAAACAGAATTTTAATTAAGTTGCTCATTTTCATGGAGTGCAAAAGTAGTTGTTTTGATTTAACCGTAATAATTTCTTTTCTTAGTTTTTTGCTGAAATAAACGCTTAGTTTTTATGCAGTTAAGCCCTTTAAAATTATTCGAAGTAGTTTAGAGTATTAAAGCCGCCTTTTTTTAGATATTCATCCTTTTTTACCACGTTAAGATCTGCTAATACCATCTCATTTATTAAGGACTCCAAATCATACTTAGGCTTCCATCCCAACTGCTCTTTAGATTTTGTTGGATCACCAACCAACAGATCCACCTCTGTAGGCCTGAAGTATTTCGGATCAACTTTTACAACGGTTTGGCCAAACTTAATGCTTGAAGGATCAATTCCAAGGGAGCTGCATTTTTCAGCATCGATATCAATCACTACTCCTTTTTCATGCTCATTATTACCGCTAAATTCCACTTCAATCCCTAATTCAGTAAAGCTCATTTTGACGAAATCACGTACAGAAGTCGTTATTCCAGTTGCTATAACGAAATCTTCCGGCTTTTCTTGTTGTAACATTAGCCACATGGCTTCAATATAATCTTTTGCATGACCCCAATCTCTTTGGGCAGAAAGATTACCCAGAAATAAGCAGCTTTGAAGTCCCATCGCAATCTTAGCTGCGGCCCGTGTGATTTTCCTGGTAACAAAGGTTTCCCCTCTGACAGGGCTCTCATGATTAAAAAGAATTCCGTTACAGGCGAACATACCGTAAGCTTCCCTATAGTTCACTGTTATCCAATACGCGTATAGTTTAGCCACAGCATATGGCGACCGTGGATAGAAAGGGGTGGTTTCAGACTGGGGCACCGCCTGAACTAGTCCATAAAGTTCTGATGTAGATGCCTGATATATTTTAGTTTTTTTCTCAAGTTTGAGTATCCGAATTGCTTCCAATATCCTCAATGTTCCCAGGCCGTCGGCATTCGCTGTATATTCTGGTGTTTCAAAACTTACCTGAACATGGCTCATCGCGGCAAGGTTATATATTTCATCAGGCTGTACTTCCTGTATAATTCGCATCAGGTTAGTCGAATCGGTTAAATCACCGTAGTGCAGCTTTAGCCTTATATTACTTTCATGAGGATCCTGGTAAAGGTGGTCAATGCGTTCAGTATTTAATGAAGAACTCCGGCGCTTTATGCCATGAACAAAATATTCTTTTTTCAGAAGAAATTCCGCCAGGTAGGCTCCGTCCTGGCCAGTTATCCCTGTAATTAACGC
>NZ_JBASJU010000264.1:0-8880 GCF_049655485.1 Daejeonella sp. | reverse complement strand
AAAAAATGAAAGGTATTGATGTGTTCGTTGCGCCTGCTTTTGGACAGAACCTTCGGGTAACGAACTTGAGTGGTCACCCCTGTGTTGTTCTGCCTAATGGATTCAGAGATAACTTACCTGGAACTATCACCTTCACCGGACAGTTGTTCGGGGAGGGAAAACTCATGCAGATCGCCCGTACATATCAAAATGCTACAGGATTTAATATGAAACATCCTCCAATGAATTTTTAATTGCGGATCAATATGGTCCTGCATTCTTAAATATTTATGATTCCGGTATTACACCTCTTCCCAAAGCTAAATTCCGCGCTAATTGAGCTGCTTGAAGGATTGACGCCGGCTCAGTGGAATAGCCCGACACTTTGCAGGGAGTGGTGCGTAAAAGATGTAGCCGCTCACCTGCTTGACACATCATTGAGAAGGATATCATCAGGGCGTGACAATCATTTCGCAAAAGCGCCGGAATTAAATTCATATGAGGAACTTCTAAATTATCTCAACTCCTTAAATGCAAGCTGGGTTGATGCATATAAAAGAGTTAGTGCCCGGGTTTTAGTAAAGCAGCTGTCTGCAGCCCAGGATGATTTTTATGAATACTTACTCACTCTTGATCTGAATGCACCCGCAACATTTCCCGTTTCCTGGGCAGGGGAAGAGCAATCGCAAACATGGTTCGATATCGCCCGCGAGTATACTGAGCGGTGGCATCATCAGCAGCAGATCCGTTTGGCAGTTGGAAGCAAGCCGGTGCTCGAACCCGAGCTGTACCGGCCTTTTCTGGAAGTAAGTATGCTTGCACTTCCTTATCATTTTCGGCACATAGAGGCATCAGATGAAGTAATGTTACAGGTTAATATTGTTGGAGATGCAGGCGGAAGCTGGTCAATAATTAGGGATAAAGCAACATGGAAATTTACGCAATCTGGAACAGCGGATGTGACGCAGGTATATATCGACCAGAATATTGCATGGATGCTCTTTTCACGTGGAATTGACATTTCCGAAGCCCAGCAATATTGGCAGGTATCAGGGGATTACGAATTAGGAACCCATGCGCTTAAGATGATTGCATTTATGATTTAACTTAATAATAGTAAAAATGGAAGAAAACATCGAACTGCTTAAATATCCAATTGGCAAATTTCATTATAACCCTGAACGGGATGAATTCGCTTCGGCAATAGAAAGTATGCGTTCACTTTCGGCAAGGTTGCGAAACGCAGTGAGTGGTTTAACAATGGACCAGCTAGATACCCCATATAGGGATGGAGGATGGACCTTGCGTCAGGTAGTTCATCACCTGCCTGACAGTCATATGAATGCTTATATCCGATTAAAACTGGCAGTTACGGAAGTGAATCCAGAGGTTAGACCTTATAACGAAGCATTGTGGGCTGAATGTGAAGAGGCGAAACATGGGGATGTCGAAATGTCACTGTACCTGCTTGACTCATTGCATCAAAGACTGGTCGCATTTCTGGAGTCCTTAGATAATAATCAGCTGGAGAGAACATATTATCACCCTGCTTACAAAAAGCAATCAAAATTAATTGAGGTTGTCGCTTTGTATGCATGGCATGGCGAACATCATCTGGCGCACATTATCAGCACTAAAGACCGAAATAAGTGGTAGGCAACACAAGATAATTCAACTCCAGGTATATTCAAGTTCATAAAAAAACCCTGTCCGGATATCGGACAGGGTTAACAAGTATATGAATTGGTTGTTATTGACCGCTTCTTGCTTCAGCTTTCATCGCTTCGTTTGCTACGATAACGATTTCCACACGACGATTCTGTGCTTTTCCTGAATCGCTAGTGTTGTCAGCGATAGGTTCGGTTTCACCACGTCCTTCGGTTGTTAACCTTGAAGAAGCAATGCCCTGGCTTACTGCATAAGATTTCACGGATGCCGCGCGTCTTTCAGACAATCTATAATTATGTGCATCAGTACCACTTGCATCGGTATGACCAACAATTAAGATGTTTGTCTGAGGATTATTTTTTAAAGATGTTGACAGGCTTTCAATATTCGTCCTTGCGGCACTCTTCAAAGCAGCTTGATCAACGTCGAACAGGATACCTGAATCAAATTTTACAATGATACCTTCACCTTCGCGAATGACTTCAGCATTTGGAACAGTATTTTTAATTTCTTCTGCCTGACGATCCATTTTGCGGCCAATCACAGCACCAGCTGTTCCACCAACAGCTCCACCGATAATTGCTCCAACAGCAGTGTTACCAGCCTTCTTTCCAATGATCGCACCTATTGTACCACCTACTCCAGCACCTATAACAGCACCTTTTTGAGTTTTAGTTGCGGTAGCGCAGCTTTGAAATAACATAGTTGATGTCGCAATTGCTAATCCTAATGTTGCTATTTTGATCTTTGTATTTTTCATCTGTTTAAAAGTTTAATTATTAAGGTTAATGAACAATTCATTTGTAGAATAGTCTCATGATAGGATAAATTCAAAGTCAGTGCCAAAAACAAATCATCCCTAAAGAAGTTTACTTTTGTAGCCATGTTAGCAAGCACAAATAGGGTAATTAGTTTATTAGGTTGCGGTTGGTTAGGTTACCCTCTTGCTAAAAGCCTTATTTATCAGGGATTTACAGTTCGAGCGTCCACGACTACCCAGTCCAAGCTGGAAATCCTGAAAACGGACGGGATTGACCCTTATTTAGTACATTTCTCGGACTCTGTAGCAATCCCCGATCTAAAAAAGTTCTTTAAAGCAGAAATTTTAATTATAACGATTCCTCCGGGTAGAAAAAACCCTTCTGGATTTGACAATTATAGAAGGATGATTGATTTAGTTTGCAAGCAAATTCAACATAGCGACGTGTCAAAACTTATCCTCATTAGCTCTACTTCAGTATACGGAAATAGTAATGATACTGTCAATGAATTTACAAGCATCTCACCTGAAACTGATTCCGGAAAATTAATGGCCGATGCTGAAAGTCAGCTTCGTGCACTGGATGTAAATTTTATTTGCTTAAGGCTTGCCGGCTTGATCGGGCCGGGGCGCATGCCTGGAAATTTTTTCGCAGGTAAAACTCAAGTTCCCAATGGATACGCCCCGGTGAATTTGATCCATCTTAATGATGTAATCGGGATCATTAATTGCCTGATAAGCGATAAGGACGCTTCGGGCATATACAATGGCTGTGCTCCGACTCATCCATCCAGGGAAGAATTCTATACTCTTGCCGCTAAAGAAGAAGGTAGCAAGAAACCCGATTTTAAGCCAGAGAAGGGGGAATGGAAAATCATTTCCAGTTGCCGGGTTGCAGAGGAACTTCAGTATAGCTTTGAGTTCCCCTCACTTCTGGACTGGCTTAAAAAAGAGGATAAATCTTAATCTGTTGCAGAATGCTTTTGTTACGATCGATATGACATACTTTGCTTAATTTTATATTTAATAGGCGTTATAGGTAAGAATAAAGAAGTTACTTGTAGGGAAAGACGGAATTACCCGTGTTGACCAGCACCCTTACTATCAAACGCAATTGACGAAGTGAAAGCAAAACTAAACCAATCAATTATAAGCATATGAATATTTTCGTAGGAGGATTACCCTTCAAAGTTGATGAGAAAGAGCTAAGAGAACTCTTTGAAAAATATGGAGAACTTAGTTCAGTTAAGTTAATCATTGATAAACAAAGTGGCAGGAGCAAGGGCTTTGGCTTTGTTGAAATGGAGGATGACGCTGCAGGTCAGAAAGCTATCGATGAATTAGATGGCACAGAACTGTATGGCCGTACCATTGGTGTACGAATTTCGGAAGATAAAAAGCCAGATCGACGTTTTTAATTTCGTTAAGGAACTTTAAGTTGTTCGATTGCACCCTTAAAAGTCAGAAGTATGCTTTCACCCCAAAACCCAGCTTCCAGATATCTCTGAAAGGGAGTTTATCACGATTTTTAAACCAGCTTACAAAATAAAGTTCGTTGGTATTAAACTCCCCGTACAAGGCGATTTGGTCTACTCCAGTTTTAGCCAGGCTTTTTGGGGTGTTTATTTTAAGCTCCGTGCCAGCTGAAATATGGAACCTCACTGCCGAAGACCACCAATAGTACCCGTCGGGATATTGTTCCTTGTCTAAAAGTGTATGGAATTTTCCACCCGGATGATGGGTTACGAACAATCCGGGATTTAAAGGGTGTAGAATTCCTATATTCTTAAGCTGAATGTCCAGTGGGCGGTAAGCGAATTTAGCCGCAAAAATATCCTGCCTTCCGCCCTTTGATTTCGGAACATAACCCCAGGCTAAATCAAGGCTCCCTTTTTTATTTCCGAACAAATTATATCCAATACCAAAACTGTTATATCCGATACTACCGGCCCGTTGAAGCATTGCAGTTTCTGGTATAAGGAATTTCTGCGCTCTTACCGATGTTGAGACCGAAAGCAGAAATAATACCAGTAAGAAAAAAGATTTTCTAGAATGCAACATTATAGTACTCAAATGTGTTGTTAACGACTTCCACAACGAGGAAATGCCTGTTATATAAAGAATTAGTGGTAATAACCGGAAGATCAGGTGTGTACGGAAACTTTAGGGATTGTTTGTCGACATGTGCATTCAACACTGCATAAACTTTACCATTATTCGTCAGGATTTTCCCATATTCCTCAAAAAGCTTTTGATCGAAATCGCCGCTCGTGGGGGGGACGTGCGCAATAGCGAAATATCCTTTAACACCAGCCTCTGGTTTGAATTCAGCTGCCAGGAAATTCAGATCAGGGACTGTCCCATTGAAGTTATATTCCCTGCTATTAGTGTTATGGCATACGAATTTGACTCCTTTATATATAAAGCTAAAGTCTAATTGTTCGCTGTACATCCGTTGATAAACATACACTCCGTTCCCGGAATGGTCGTGGTTACCTATAATACCCACATAGGGGACTTTCAATTTTGAATACTGTTTTTCTATCCATTTGAACTCCTGGAGTAGCCCGAAATCAGAGATATCACCGTTCAGAATGACGAAGTCAATCCCGGGAGTTGCATTGACTTTATCAACGAACACCCCTAAATCATCATACGCCCGTTGCGAATCGCCGCTTAATACAAAGCGAATAGTATCGTCAGCAGGAAGGGACAGTAACCTTTTGAGATTGGCCGCGTTTAAATCACGTGGAGAAGTTTTGTCGAACTTTTGGTTAGGACTATACTCTAATTTCCCGCAGGAGAAACTGAAGATAATAGCTATAATCGAAAGCAGCATTGGTTGTAACTTCATTGCAGTTGAATCCATTATTAAACTTTTATGTACGATAATAGTTTTACATAGTATTCGTTAGCTGTTGTGTAATGCAGTAACATTTTGATTAGCCTGATTATAAAATGACTTCGGGAGCAAGGAATTGTGTAGTTTTGAGAACATTAATGTGAATAAGTAAAATAATTAATACATTTATCACCAATTAATTGTAAACGTCTAGCTGTCAAAAATTAACAGCTTTTTACCGCATGTGCGGATTTAAAAACAAAATATCATATGAAAAAACTAGTTATTCTTTGCAGCGTTGTCTTTCTTTTCGCCGCTATCTCAGCCTTCAAAGTAGATGCTCAAGCAGAATTCAAATTCGAAAAGGAAACTTATGATTTTGGTAAAATTCCGCAGGGCAAACCTGTAAGTGTAGAGTTTAAATTCACTAACGTTGGCGACGAGCCTTTGATCATTAGCAACATTGAAAGTGTTTGCGGATGTACCGTTCCGAAATACACTAATACCCCTGTTCTTAAAGGTCAAACAGGAACAATTACAGTATCTTATAATGCAGCAGCGGTTGCTCCATTCAGTAAGGGATTAACAATCAGATCGAATGCTAAAACTCCTATAAAAGTCATTTATATTAAAGGCGAAGTTGTAGAATCTGCAGCTGAATAAAAAGCAATAATTGAGTGAAAGGCTTCCCTATTAGGGAGGCCTTTTTTGTTGACCTAAAATCTGAAACTAAGAGGTTTTATTCTTTGATTTTGTTCTTTTTTCTATTTTATTCCCTTCACATTCATCTGCAGAGTGTAAACCGATTTATTGGCAGTGATAAATAATACGTCTCTGTTTGCACCTGCAAAACACACATTTGCTGTCCAGCCAGGTAAAGGGATATTCAAAATTCTTTTTCCTTCCGAATCAAAAACTGTTACGCCCTTACCCGTAAGATATAAATTACCTTTATTATCCAATGTCATACCGTCCGATCCCATCGGTGCAAACAGTACCCGGTTAGACAGGGTTCCATTCTTATTGATTTCGTATTTATATATTTTATTGTCATCAATATCAGCCACAAAAAGATCCTTTCCATCTGCTGAACCAACGATTCCATTTGGCCTTACCAAATTACTGTCTACTACAAGCGCTTGCTTTTTGCCTTTTGGCAGGTAATACAGGCGTTCATCAGCTAATTCGGGCTTTTTCCGCTGCCAATAAGGGCGCTGATAATATGGGTCTGTGAAAAAGATACCCCCTTTTTTATCGATCCATAGATCGTTGGGCCCATTGAAACGTTTACCCTCAAAATTGTCTAATATAACCGTGACTTTCTTATCTGCGCCTATCGACCAGAGCTGATTATTTTCATCGGCCGCCGTGATCAAATTACCTTTTTTGTCGAAGTACATACCATTAGAACGCCCGGTTTTTTCTAGAAATACAGACAGTTCGCCCTTAGTATCATATTTCCAGATCTTGTCATTAGGCTGGTCAGTAAAAAACACGTTTCCATGTTTGTCAACAGCAGGTCCTTCAGTAAAACTAAACTGACTGGATACCAAGTTTGGCGTGGCGCCATCGGCGACTATGTTCATTCCCGTATCCGCATTTATTTTTTCCATTTCTAAAATATGTTTTCCAGTTTCCCCGATATTGCTTAATGAAAAAAAGCTCACCGGGATAAAAGTGCTAAAGAGTAAGATTTTGTTCAGGTTCATAACATTCCCGTTAGGTTAAAATTCATAAAGCTTTACGATAAAACCGAAAAATATTCTTCCAATTCCTTAAGGGTATTAGAATTGGTTGCAATGTCTTTTATAATTTTTCCTTTTTCCATCAGAATTATTCTTTCACATACATCAGTAACATGATTCAGATCATGGCTGGAAATTATGGTAGTGATTCTTTTGTTCACACTGAGCTCCTTAACCATGTTTTTAAGCCTGATTTGAGTGCTGGGATCGATGTTAGCGAAAGGCTCATCCAGCATAAGAAGTTCGGGATTTTGCAAAAGACTTGCAACAACACCAACCTTCGCCTGGTTTCCTTTTGAAAGATCACGGATATATTTGCCGCGCTTCAGAATCTCACCATTAAAAAACTCAGAGAATTTATTCAATTCTGAGTCAACGTGAGCTTTGCTAAGATTGAACAGGCTGCCCGTGAAGTAAAAATATTCCTCGGGGGTTAAGTAGTCGATCAGGAAGCCTTCATCTAAATAGGATGCAGTATAATTTTTCCATTCTTCCGTCTCAGCAACGTTTTTGTCTTTGGATAGAATCATGCCTTTGTCCGCCCGGATCAGATCGAGCATCATCCTGAACAAGGTTGTTTTACCTGCTCCATTATTGCCGATAAGTCCGATCGTTTCTCCGGTATGTATAGAAAGTTCAGGGATATTCACAACCCTGACGCCATTATAAATTTTTTCTAAGTCTGTTATTTCGATCATATTATTGATTTCTAAAACCCTCTGCGATCAGGTAACGTTTGCTTTTGAATATGTTTACCAGCCTTCTTAGCCAGAATTCCCGGCTTAAAATAAAGGATAACCCAATAATAGCTATCGCCCCCAGACCAATCTCTGGGTAATCAAAATAGTTTAGAGGCAGATATATTAAGAAGGGAGTAATCATTAAGGGAATAGACAGGATCCATTGTGATGCTCCGACACCTTCCCAATTGAAAGTACCCCCCTTACTTAAGTCAATCCGCTTATAATTCTGATTCGCAAAATAAAGTACAAGAATAGTATTTACACCAAGATTCCAGAGGTACATCACAAAGTGAACTATTAATACCTTCGAGCCAAAATATACGTAGGGTATTGTCAATAAGAAGCAAAACGTGGAGAATACATCAAACAGTAGAAATTTAGATTTGAAGAAATCTTCAGGTTTGATCCTGGCCGAAAGCAAACCGTCAAAATGGGCGCTCTGCCAACTGAACATAAATTGTCCGTAATTAATGATGAAAATGCCTGTCATGAACATCCCACAGAAAACTATCGCCCCATATCCATCATACGCTGGATTATTATAGAAAATAAGTCCGTAAAACATGAACATTAAACACATCATTAATACAGAGCGGGGACGTTTGTTTCTTAATATTAGTTTTAGTTCGTTTGCCGCCAAATCCCCTACTTTTCCGAACCGATCCAAATAAGGAATATCCGTGTTTGACTTAACTGAAGTTTTTGACGTTTCGAGTTCTTCCAGGTAGAGGTTGCTTTTTAAGTATCGATGATTAATCATGAACATTGCCAGTGCGACTATCAAAGGTATAACAGAAGCTAAGGGCTGCCTGATTATGGTATTAAGGATGTCTCTTGAAATAGCTGACAGGGATATTAGTTTAAAATAAAACTCCAAAGCCCACAGGATAAGCAGGAAACCAAAAAACCCAAGCATCCAGAATGCATTTAGATTTACCTTTCTTTTCAGCCATAAACTGAAGAAATGATTAAACATAGTAAAGCCTAAAATGCAAGCCATATATCCCCAGAAAACCCCCTGCCCGTGCAGAGGTACTAAAGTTTTTACGAGGAATGGGATTGTAAGAAGGAAAGGGGTGAGGTTAAACGCTGTTCCGAGTGATGAGATGCTTAAATAGTTTACAATTTGATTCTTACTGATGG
>NZ_JBASJU010000263.1:0-1523 GCF_049655485.1 Daejeonella sp. | reverse complement strand
AAGTAAGCATTAGTTTAAGCACGCATAGCGAGGGCGACAAAATCACTGCTAAAGACAGGAATCTTGCTGAACAAATAGATGCTTTAAGTAAATGATGATCCTCGTTAAAAAAGTATTTCTGACCTTAATTTTTACCGCATCCTTTGTAATTTGTATGGCGCAATTAACACCTTTTGAAAAGAATAATAGCAGAAATGTAACTGCTACTTATCAGGAAACAATCGATTATTACAAAGACCTGGATGCAAAGTATGAGCATATGCGGTTTCTTGAATACGGCCCTACTGATATCGGAAAACATCTGAACCTGGTTATTCTTTCCCACGATAAGCTATTTGATCCTGAAGAGATTCGTAAGGCAAATAAAAGTATCCTGTTAATCAACAATGGGATACATCCCGGAGAGCCAGAGGGAATTGACGCTTCGATGATGCTCGCCAGGGATATGCTTGCCAATAATTCACTACCTAAGGATGTTGTAATCTGCATCATACCCGTGTACAATATTGATGGGATGCTGAACCGGGGAACTTCCCGGGCTAATCAAAATGGCCCTGAATCTTACGGTTTCCGCGGAAATTACCAGAACCTCGATCTTAACCGGGATTTTATCAAGACAGATTCGAAAAACTCCCGCAGCTTTCAGGAGATTTTCAATACCTGGCAACCGGAAGTCTTTGTAGATAACCACACGAGTAATGGCGCCGATTATCAGTATGTGATGACATTAATTCATCCCCAAAAGGATAAGCTGAATCCTATATTATCGGAATACGCGAGCAAGCAAATGATACCTGACCTTTACAAAGGCATGAAAGAAGCTGGCTTTGAGATGATACCTTATGTTAACAGCGTCGAAGAAAGCCCGGATGCGGGGATAGTTGGATTTCTGGAAATATCCCGCTACTCCACAGGTTACGCAGCTTTACATAACACTATTGGCTTTATGCCTGAAACACATATGCTTAAGCCTTTCGCACAGCGCGTGGAAAGCACCTACCAGTTTATGGCTAATGTGATCCGTATTGTACAAAGGGATGCGAAAGAAATTGGCACTATTAAAAAGAAGGCCGACGCTCAGGTAAAAGACCTAGCTAAATTCAATCTTCAATGGGCCTTGAATAAAGAAGCTTCGTCAACGATCAGATTCAAAGGTTACGCAGCGAAAAACAAACCAAGTGAAGTGAGCAGTATTGATCGTTTATATTACGACCGCAATGCACCTTTCGAAAAAGACATTAAGTACTGGGATAAATATGTTCCAACTGTCACCGTTGAAAAACCAATAGCCTACATCATCCCTCAGGCCTGGGAAAAAGTAATCAATCTGCTTAAGCTTAATGGGGTTCAAATGAAACAAATCCAGGCTGACACGGAAGTAGAAGTGCAGGCTTATTATATTGAAGATTATAAGTCGCCTGCTAAACCTTTTGAAGGCCACTATCTTCACACCCAGGTGAAGGTTAAGCCGGTTGAACAAAAAATAAAGTATTACGCCGGCGACTATGTTGTCTATACTAATC
>NZ_JBASJU010000262.1:0-25624 GCF_049655485.1 Daejeonella sp. | reverse complement strand
GCGATAAGTCTGATCTCAGAAGGAATGACCGTACTCACAGGAGGCGGAACTACAATGCTGGAAATGGCCAGGCTTGTTCCTGACGACCTGGAAGCAACCTTTTTCACAATCAGCCCTTTGGTAGCGTTGGAACTTGCAGAGAAAAATCTATTAACTGTAATTCTTTTAGGCGGAACTCTCAATAAAAATGCACAGGTTAATATGGGAGCCAAAACCATTGCAGACCTTTCAGAAATTGGTGTCGATCTTTGCTTTCTCGGTGCAAATGGGATAGACCTTAAGGAGGGAATTACCGACTCTGATTGGGAAGTACTTCAAGTTAAAAAAGCGATGATCAGTTCTTCCGCCAGAGTTGCAATTATGTGTATTGGAGAAAAACTTAACTCTGTGAAAAAAATGAAAGTGTGTTCTCTCAATACAATTGATTATCTGATAACTGATTTGGTTCCCACCGATTCGCGTCTGTCTTTATATGAAGAGCATACATCAGTTATTTAAAGAAGCTATTTACGCTTGGAATCCCATGAATATTCTAAAATCCCGTTATACACCACCCCTAATACCCTATTTAAAGCCCATTGACAGAGTCAGTCCTACCAAAGTTTAATTTTTTTATATTTGCTTCTCACCTTTTAAATATACTTCATGGCTCGTTTAAATCTACTTGAAGAAACCCGTTTCGAAAAGCTACCTGTAACCGTTTATCCCGACACCGACACCGCCTCTAAAAAAGTCGCTCGACGAATTACCGACCTCATTCAGAAAAAGAGCAAAAATGGCCAGCATGCTGTACTTGGTCTGGCTACTGGTGTCACCCCTATCGGAGTCTACAAAGAACTCGTTCGTATACACAAAGAAGAAAACGTAAGCTTTAAAAATGTCATCACTTTTAACCTTGATGAATACTTTCCGATGAAGCCTACCTCATCTCAGAGCTATGTCAGCTTTATGAAAGAGAATCTATTCGATCATATTGATATCGACATGGCAAATGTCCATATCCCTGACGGAACTCTTCATATCGAAAAGATACCAGCATTCTGTCTTGATTACGAGAAAAAAATAACGGATCTGGGCGGACTTGACCTCCAGATTCTGGGAATTGGTCGTACGGGCCACATTGGTTTTAATGAGCCTGGATCGGCCCCGAATTCAGGTACACGTCTTGTAACTCTCGACGATCTTACCCGACGGGATGCTTCGCGGGATTTTGGAGGAAAACAGAATGTTCCTACAAAAGCTATCACCATGGGTATTGGGACTATCTTCAAAGCCCGTGAGATCATCCTCATGGCATGGAACACCAAGAAAGCTTCAATTATCAAAAAAGCGGTGGAGGGTGAAATATCATCAGATGTTCCGGCGACATACCTTCAGCTTTCAGAAAACGTAGAATTTGTTCTTGATCAGGATGCAGCGTCCGACCTAACTCGTTTTAACACACCGTGGCTTGTTAAAGATTGCGTTTGGGATGGCGCTCTTATCAAAAAAGCGGTTATCTGGCTTGCAAATCACCTCGATAAGCCAATTTTGAAACTTACTGAAGAGGACTATAATAATAACGGTATGGCTCAACTGGCTACTGAAAAGGGGCCGGTTTATAATATCAATATCGACATCTTTAATAAAATCCAGCATACCATTACCGGATGGCCGGGGGGTAAACCAAATGCGGATGATATACAGCGTCCGGAACGTGCCGAGCCTGAGAAGAAACGTGTGATCATCTTTTCGCCCCATCCTGATGATGATGTAATTTCAATGGGCGGTACATTTATTCGCCTTGTTGACCAGGGTCATGATGTACACGTTGCCTATCAGACGTCCGGAAACACCGCCGTTTGGGATGATGACGCTTTACGCTTTGTTGAATTCGCACGCGATTTTAGTAAGGCTATCAGTATGGATACGCAGAAATTAGACGACCTGTACGTTTCAATGCGTGCCTTTCTTGAAACCAAGCAGCCTAATCAGGCTGATACGCATGAAATTCAGACTCTAAAAGGTTTGATACGCAAGGGTGAAGCGATCAGCGGTGCCCGATTTGCAGGCTTGCCGGATGATCATATTCATTTTATGGCGCTTCCTTTTTATGACCGTGGTAAGACTGAGCGTAAGCCAGAATATGAAGACGACATAAAGATTACCATGGAGCTTCTTCAGAAAATTCAGCCACATCAAATTTTTGCTGCCGGAGATTTTGCCGATCCTCATGGCACCCATAAAGTTTGCTTTGATATTATAGTACAAGCACTTAACCGACTAAAAAACGAAGAGTGGATTAAAGACTGCTGGTTATGGATGTATCGTGGTGCATGGCATGAGTTTGAAACTCATGAAATACAGATGGCTGTACCGCTTTCCCCACAGGAAGTTGAACGTAAGCGTTTTGCGATATTCAAACATCAATCTCAAAAAGATCGTCCGGTTTTCCCTGGCGATGATGCACGGGAATTCTGGGTCCGCGCAGAAGATCGTACCCGTGAAACAGCTAAATCATACGATAGATTAGGTCTTGCTGAATACGAAGCTATGGAAGCCTTTGTGCGCTGGAATTTCTAGTAAATAAATGAAAATATATCACTCCTGATGCCATTAAGGGCGTCGGGAGTGATATATTTTTTCCCCCGCCTTTTTTATTCGCTAAAAAAAATGCAGATTTAGTACTCAATTAACTAAATCAAATGGCGAAACCTCCAATATTACAAACTTCACCACCCAGACTACTTTCCCTGGACGTTTTCAGAGGACTAACAGTGGCCGCTATGATCCTGGTAAATAACCCGGGTAGCTGGAGCCATATTTATGATCCGCTTCAACATGCTGAATGGCATGGATGCACCCCTACTGATCTTATTTTTCCGTTTTTCCTTTTTATTGTGGGTGTTTCTATAAGTTTCGCACTTGGATCGAAAAAAGACCATGTAAAGCATTCTACATTAATTGTAACTGCTTTAAAAAGAGCTTTGATATTATTTGGGCTGGGCCTATTCCTCTCTCTTTTCCCCCGGGTGTTCACTGAGCCTCTTGAAGCTCTTAAAACAGTCCGCATACCCGGTGTACTTCAAAGGATCGCAGTGGTGTTTTTCGTTGCCGCGGTGATATTTATTAAAACAACGGGGAAGACGCAGCTAAGAATATTCATAGTCCTTTTAGTGGGATATTGGATCCTTATGACATTTATCCCGGTGCCGGGAGTGGGATACGCTAATCTTGAAAAAGAAACCAATCTTGGCGCCTGGCTGGACCGTACCATACTTACGGAAGCGCATTTGTGGCGCTCTGCCAGAACCTGGGATCCTGAAGGGATACTGAGCACTATGCCTGCCATAGCTACTGGTTTATTTGGCGTATTAATCGGCTCATGGCTTAAGAGAAAAGACAAGCCCGATGCTGAAAAAATCTCCTGGATGTTTTCAATCGGACTTATCTCTGTGATCCTCGGCTTGATTTGGGACTTGTTTTTTCCAATCAATAAGGCGCTCTGGACCAGCTCCTTCGTATTGTATACCGGCGGACTTGCAACACTTGGTTTAGCTTTATCCTACTGGATAATCGATGTTCAGGGATATAGGAAAGGTACTACCCCATTTGTTGTGTATGGTGTTAATGCAATAACTGTTTTCTTCTTATCAGGACTTATACCCCGCATCTTAAATATGATCCAGGTTGAGATGCCCGATGGATCAAGCGCTGGTTCCCGTGAATGGATGTATCAGACCTTTTTCACCCCGTACTTTTCGCCAGTTAATGCATCACTTGCCGGTGCGGTAACTTTCATATTGATTTGGCTGGTAATTCTTTGGTGGATGTACAATAAAAAAATAATTATAAAAGTTTAGTTTTAATATAACTAACTCAATCTTATGAATAAAATCTTAAAAGTCTATATCAGCAGCTTCGCGATATTGATTTCGGTAATGGGCATTGTAAATGCTCAAACTACCACTAAATCTGCACAAACCAAATCCTCCGAGACAATACCTCTGGATCCGGCAATTAGAATAGGGAAGCTTCCCAACGGTTTCACCTATTATATCCGCAAAAATGCTAAACCAGAAAACCGGGTCCAACTCTATCTGGCCAATAAGGTTGGGTCTATCCTTGAAAACGAAGATCAGCAGGGTCTTGCACATTTCATGGAGCACATGGGCTTTAACGGAACTAAAAACTTTCCAAAGAATGACCTGGTGAACTACCTTCAAAAAACCGGAGTAAGGTTTGGTGCCGATCTTAATGCTTATACCAGTTTCGACGAAACGGTGTATCAGCTCCCTATCCCCTCTGATGACCCGGAAGTTCTCAAGAACGGAATGCAGATCATGCGCGATTGGGCACAGGATGCTACACTTGACCCTGCTGAGATAGACAAAGAAAGAGGTGTGGTGATTGAAGAAAAACGATTAGGAAAAGGTGCTCAGCAGAGACTGCAGGATAAGTACCTTCCGATGATATTCAATAATTCGAGATATTCTAACCGCTTACCTATCGGGACGGAAGATGTACTGAAGAATTTCAGCCATGCAACGCTTCAGCAGTTTTATAAGGACTGGTACAGGCCAAATATGCAGGCTTTAATTGTTGTAGGCGACATTGACGTGAATGCAATGGAGGCTATGATAAAAGCCAAATTCTCTGATCTTAAAAATCCGGCTAAACCAAGACCTCGTACGAATTACACGATCCCATTGATTAATAAGAACCAGTTTATGGTTGTTACCGATAATGAGTTTCCGGTGACGGTAGCACAAATTCTTATTAAACACCCGGAATCGAAGCTCATTACTAAAACAGATTACAGGAATAGTATTGTAAGATCGTTGTTTAACCAAATGGTGGCTGCACGCTTTGGAGAACTTAGCAAACAGGCTAATCCCCCATTCTTACAAGCAGGTGCTAACATAGGGGGCTTTCTAGCAGGATTAGATGTTTACAATGCATTTGTAGTAGCAAAACCGGGCGAATTAGAACGGGGATTTAAAGCCGTATTAACCGAAACCGAAAGGCTGAAAAGATTTGGATTTACGCAAACCGAGCTTGATCGGGCGAAAGCTTCGTATTTAACCAATATGGAAACTGCACTCAAAGAAAAGGATAAAACCTCTTCTGATCAGCTGGTTAACGAGTATGTCCGGAATTTCCTCGAGCAGGAAGCCAGTCCGGGCATTGCCTACGAACATGAACTTGCTACGACGTTTACTCCCGGCATTACCCTTCAGGACGTAAATCTGTTGTCTAAAAAATATATTACTGACCTGAACCGGGACGTCATCATTATGGGTCCGGAGAAAGATAAAGCTAATTTACCAAATGAGGCAACCGTAAACGGATGGATCAGCAACGTTAACCAGGAAAATGTGACCGCATTCGTTGATCAGGTTTCTGATAAACCTTTACTTTCCGCTAACCTTTCGGGCGGAAAAGTAACATCAGAAAAGAAAATTAATGAACTGGGGATTACAGAGTACGAGTTAAGCAATGGCGTACGGGTGATACTTAAGCCTACTGATTTCAAAAATGATGAGATTAATTTTATGGCATTTAGTCCCGGAGGTAGTTCACTTTACAGCGACGCCGATTATCAGTCGGCTAGCTCGGCAACTGCTGTCGTTCGAAGCGGAGGCATTGCTGATTTTAATTCGGTTCAGCTTCCGAAAATGCTTAGTGGTAAGATAGTTTCGGTGAGCCCTTATATCGGCGAGCGCTTTGAAGGCATTTCTGGAACAGCCGCTCCTAAGGATCTCGAAACGGCACTTCAACTTACCTATTTATACTTCACCCAGCCTCGTAAGGACGCCGAAATTTTTAAAGGCCTTATCGCCCAAACCAAGGGAAGCCTGGCAAACCGCGAGAATGATCCAAATAGTGTGTTTGCTGATTCGGTGGCTGCAATTTTAAGTAGCTATAATGTCCGACGCACGGGTCCATCCATTCAAAAGGTGGAGCAGATCGACCTTGACCGGGCTTTCGATATCTATAAAGACCGCTTTGCCGATGCAAGTGATTTCACTTTTACTTTCGTGGGTAACTTTGAGCCTGAGAAAATCAAGCCGATGTTTGAAAAGTATTTAGGGTCCCTTCCTTCTACTAACAGGATGGAAAGCGCGAGAGATCTGGGAATTAAAATCCCGGCCGGCAAAATCGATAAGAAAGTTTACAAAGGCAAGGAGCCGAAAGCAAATGTAAGATTAGTGTTTAGCGGCGATTACAACTATAACGAAAAGAATAACAATCAGCTTGATGCCCTGGCAGAAGTTTTATCAATCAAACTTATTGAACGTCTTCGCGAAGATGAAGGGGGTGTATATGGCGTAGGTGCACGGGCATCTTATTCAAAAATGGCTCAAGGGCGATATACGATGACTATCACTTTTGGAAGTGCCCCTGAGAATGTTGAAAAATTGATTAACTCAACCCTGGACGAAATCAATAAGATCAAACAGAATGGTGCCCAGCCAGTGGATCTGGATAAATTTATAGCTGAAGAGACGCGCACCACTGAAACCCAGTTAAAGGATAATGGATTCTGGCTAAGCTATCTTAACAATCAGCTTCAAAACGATGAAGATCCTAAGCAGGTATTGACTTATTTAGATTCATTGAAAGAACTTACTCCGGCCGCTCTGAAAACAGCAGCTAATACCTACCTGAGTGGTAATAACTTAATACGGATGGTTTTACTTCCTGAAATGAAGTAATCATATTTCTAAAAAAGCCCCGGATCTTTCGATTCGGGGCTTTTTTTATTGCAACATTCTAGCCTCAGCCACATTTGAAACGGAGCTTTCGTTCTTTAGACGATCAATGGTCGTTACCACATATATATAACTATTGTTCGCGCTTACGTCTCTATCTGTAAAAGTAGTTTGTTTGGCGTCAAAGCTGATATTGATAATATTGGCTGGGTTGTCAATATTAATGTTCCTTCCTTTTGGAAACCGGTAAACCACATAGCCATACGCTTTTTCTTTATCCTCAGAAATGGTACCTTCTTTCCAGTTTAGCTCGACGCCCTGACTCATCGCTTTAGCAGTAAGCTCATAAGGCGGATTGGGAGAAACAACATCCAGCCATAACATTTGAGGTTGCAAGGCCGGATAGCGATAAAAATTATTTCGTAATGAATCCTTAACTCCCGCCATATTGTTGGTAACTGATTTTGAACTAAAGAAAACGCTTCCCTGCGCATTCGGATTCTTTCTTAAGTACCGGATTTGATTGGGTATTTGCCTCCGGTCGCTCCAGCCCGGGCGATTTTCCATTGATCGGTAAACTCCCTGTCCTATATAAACGTGTTTTCCAAAAGAGTTATCTGTCCACCAGTCTACAAGTTTCTCGTAAGGTGCCACTGCATATCCAAAGGGGAAATAAATTTGTGGATTAATATAATCTAACCATCCCTCCTGCACCCATTTGCGTGCATCGGCATACAGCTTCCCGTAACCATCAAACCCATTACTTATAGAACCATTCGGGTCCTGGCTGCGATTCCGCCAGATACCAAAAGGGCTAATACCGAATTTAACATGTTTTTTTGCGGCATGGATGCTATCGGAAAGCACATGAATTAATGTGTCTACATTATTTCTTCGCCAATCTTCCACATTCTTGAATCCCGCACCATACCTATAAAATGCCTCCCCATCGGGTATTGCCCGATTCGCTTCCGGATATGGATAGAAGTAATCGTCGAAATGCACACCGTCGATATCGTAGTTTTTCACCACATCCATGACAACCTGAACAATGTAGCTTCTAACCTCAGGCAGACCGGGATTAAAGAGTTTCTTCCCGCCGTAAGTAAAGAACCAGCCTGGCTTTTGCTTGGTGATATGTTTCGGACTTGTATGAGAATCAACCAAGCTAAAAGTTGCCCTGTAAGGATTAAACCATGCATGTAACTCCATTCCCCTTTTATGAGCTTCGGTTAATGCAAACTCTAAGGGATCGTAATACGGTGCCGGTGCCTGGCCTTGTACTCCATTTAGGTACCGGCTCCACATCTCCCTGCCTTTACCGTAAAATGCATCTGCTGCGGGACGAATCTGGAACATAATGGCATTTATCCCGGTTTTTTGATGATCATCAAGGATGCGTATCAACTCGGCTTTTTGAACCTGGGTACTCAAGCCTGGTTTAGAAGGCCAGTCAATATTAGCTACCGTAGCTACCCACGCTCCCCTGAACTCGCGTTTCGGCGTAGAATTAATTTGAGAATGTACCGATATTGAGAAGCTGCAAAGGAAAAAAAAGAGGAGAAACTGCTTTGAAATCATAGAATTGACCAGAATTTGAATGGCAAAGATAATTATCTAACTATTGGAATAGAACGTTTCTTCAAAATTATAAGTATACCGGGGAGTCCATATTTCTTGTATTTTCACCAGGGCTAGTGGAATTTTAACTGTCCGGAATAATGACAATCAATTCAGGATTGTTAACTTCGTGTTTATTCAAAACAATAAATTGGCTATTGCAGAAGTTTAAGAGTAGCAATTTCACATGGGCATTTAAATAATTAAAATCGGACAATTGAACATGGAGAACCAAAATCAGGATCAGCCTATCCGCAAGGATTCCAATAAAATCTATTTCTTAATCATAGTAATCATGGCTCTGTTGGGAACAAATGCTTACCTCTTCTTTAAAGACAAAAAAGCAAGTGATCGCATAGTAACTATCAGTGATGAAAAAACAAGCATGCAGACTGAAATTGATAAAATAGAAGCCGAGCTTGATAACGCGTCAACGGATAAACTGAAGCTTTCTGAACAACTGGAGAACGAACAGTCACTTGCAAGAGCGAAGATTCAGGAACTACGGGTAGCATTGAGGAAAGGTCAACTAACCCAGGGACAGCTGGAAAAGGCTAAGGAGGATATCAAACAGCTTCGCTATTTCGTAACAAAATACACTGCAGATATTGATGTGCTTAGAAAACAAAACATAACGCTTATTACAGAAAGAGACGAATTAAAAACTGCTGTAGATTCAGTGAGCTCCAAAGCCAGTGACCTGGAGAGGGTGAATCAAGAGCTTAATACCAAAGTTCAGGTGGCAGCTGCACTTAAGACTGGTAACGTATCTGTCAGCGCATTTGAAATAAGAAACAATGGGAAAGAAAACGGAGTTACCCGGGCAAGTACCGCAGAGAAAATAAGGATCAATTTCTCTGTTGTAAATAATTCTATTGCAGAAAAAGGCCTTCACGACATTTTCTTCCGGATAGTAGACCCTAGCGGCAACCTGATTGTTTCAAGTACCGGTGGTATGTTTACAGCCGATGACGAAGAGCTTCAGTACACCTATAAGACCGCTATTGAATTTGCAAACGACGGCAAATCATATTCTATTGATTGGGCAAACCCGGCTGAATTTCAGAAAGGAACATATACGGTAGTGCTTTATGCTGATGGCCATACCATGGGCAAAGGTGAGGTGACTTTAAGATAAGGCATTATTTGCATTGTTTAATCACATAACATGATTTAGCACCATTCGTATATTAACGCTGACAAAACATTTAATATGACATTATCAGATAAGGATTTCAGAGACGAATATAAACCGATACAGATTCCCGCTTCCTATGAACTTAACGACTCACTGGAAAACCGCGCTATTTTCGCCCTAGCAAGCTTGGGCGAAGCGAATGGGGACGAAGTGTTTGAAAAAATACGCGAATTTGAACCTAACATCAAGGAAGTCACTATTAAATTTATCAAGCAATACCTTTTCAGCCTATATGAGAAAGGACTACTGAAAGGGAACAAAGAAGGCAACAGTATCAGGTATAATCTGAGCAAGATAACTGCGCCGAATGATGGTTATGTAGATCCGGAACGGCTTGCACCTGGTTTGGATTAAATGAAAAAGGGAAGGCAGCATTTCTTCATTTACCGGGCTTGGACAAGGCCTAACCTTAATCGCCACAAACTCTAAGGATTCTGCCTCATCAGAAATACTTTTAATCTTCTCAATACGCACCCAATCGTAACCCTTACCAGACTTATTACCAGGGCCGGGTATATTAATCCTTATATAATCACCCTCTTTAGCACGTCCGGATATTTCGGTTCCAGTTGCATCAATGAGCTGGAACCTGGCCAGGATATCTCCACTTAGCTCATGCCATTTGGAAACATCCATCAGTCGGTCTTTAACTATTTCAAACTTCCATAAAGCCTCCTCGATACTGTCCAGTTTGATTTTTGATAATGTATCAGTGCTTGCGCCATGCTCTTGTTTTGGAATTATTCTAGGTGTTCCCATAATTACAAATGTTTGAATCCGGATTAAATGCCAGCCCGATTAATGCTATAACCTAATAGGCCAACATCGGGCATTTAAAAATGGTTTGGTAAATATTAACCCGAATTTATTCAGATAAGATGTCCGAATTGCCGTTCGGAATTTTAATCACCTGCACTAAATAAGTAAACGGGATTAATCGCAATGCTTTCAGTTTTTACCTGATTTTGCGGGAAAACCCTACGGAAACTACGCATTTACTGCGTTTTTAGCTAATAGGGCACATACTTTGATGTTTTGTTTGCACTACGAAACCAAGTTTTTATCTAACCACACTTTCTATGAAAACGCTCGACTTTAACTCCATGCTTACCGATCATCGGAACTCTCTTAAAATGTATGCTTTGCACTTTACACATGACGCTGACGATGCGAACGACCTTGTTCAAGATACCATGCTCAAAGCGATTACCTATTACACCAAATTTAAAGAGGGTACCAATATCAAGGGCTGGCTGTATGTGATCATGAAAAACACGTTTATCAATAACTATAGGAAGTTCGTGAGGATGAGTTCCTTCGTAGTGAAGGCAGACGAAATATCATCTGCTAACCTAATGTACAGTTCAACCAGAAATGAAGCCGAGCCGAAGTTTGTAATGGATGACCTGCAAAAAGCACTGAAAAAATTGCCGGATACCTACCTTGTGCCCTTCACCATGTATTTCGAAGGCTATCGATATTATGAAATTGCGGAACATCTTGCGATTCCAATTGGAACAGTTAAAACAAGAATACACGTTGCAAGGCAGCTTATTAAAAAATACCTGCAACCTTATTCTGTTGGTCGTGAGGCGTTTTACAATAATTGATAAAACAGCGTAGTCTGTTTGGCGTTCTGAAAGTATGAAAGACTTAGCCAGGCTCTTTCCTGAAAATCCGATTTTATCTCCATCTGATCTTACACCAAGTAGCAGTGGGCCTCAAATAGCCTGTCTGTTAAATCCTGGTGTATTTAAATTCGACGGCAAAATTTGGCTGCTGGTAGGGGTCGCAGAACGACCGGAACAGACTAAAATCCGTAGACTCGGGATCTGTAGGGAGGAATCACGTATTTACTACCACCAAATCAAATATTAGCCCACAAACCCAGATCCTTCCAGCCATGTTACTCTATCAATACCTTCAGAGCCAGTTAGGTTCTGATTAAATGAAAGGAGTAAAATGTTAGCGATGAATTACATAGGTCCGTTCAGAATAAGAACGACCCAAAAACCCTACCCGGAAATTTTGCATCCCGAAGATGCAATTGTGCGGGTTACCCGCTCATGTATCTGCGGTTCCGACCTGCACTTATATCATGGATTAGTGCCTGATACACGGGTGGGAAGCACCTTTGGACATGAGTTCATAGGGGTTATTGAAGAAGTGGGCACCGCGGTAACCAAAGTGAAGCCTGGCGACAATGTCATGGTACCGTTTAATATATCCTGCGGAAAATGTGCTTTTTGCAAACAAGGGTTGTTTGGAAATTGTCATGAATCTAATTCTATGGCAACTGCCGTCAGATGTATGTATAGACGCGGTGGGCTGTGAGGCCGCCGGAAATGCCTTCCAGACCACCACGGGAAGAAAACTAATGCTTCAGGCAGGATCTGCTACCGCTCTGCATTGGGCGATTAACTCGGTTAAGAAAGGTGGCATCGTGTCAGTAGTGGGTGTGTACGGACCAACCGACAACCTAATCCCTATTGGAAATGTGGTCAACAAGGGAATAACCATCAGGGCTAATCAGGCATCGGTGAAACGCCTCTTGCCCCGATTGATCGAGCACGTTCAGGCAGGAAGGATTAACCCTAAGGGGATAATTACCCACCGGATACCCCTTGAAGAAGTCGCGGAAGCCTACCATATCTCCTCAGCGAAGCGCGATAACTGTATTAAAACTGTTCTTATACCACCTAACGCAGGTAAATAAATCACACCATGGAAATTAAAGAAAATGATTATTCGCATATAAAGGGCTGGGGAATAGACGCCGACGATAATAACGAACCACCTGCCCTATGAAAAACTATACCGGAGATGACCATAACCGGATAAACTGGGAGCGTCCGGAACAACAGAAAGAAAGTGTCGAGATCCTCCATTCGAATGAGAGGCCCTCGGTTAGTGCTGTGTTTGGTACCACCAGCCCCCCTTCGGGCCTTAGCGGGGGCAATCCGACTCTATGCATTTAAACATAGCGAGAACGAATACACGCATTGGCTCCCGCTTCTATTTGCGGATCGGGTTAACGTGGTAGAAGGAATTATTGAAGATCTAAAAGATGGATATTTTCCCAACTTTCTGGCGGAACGGGGTTGGGCTGCTGAATGGAAATATAACAAAAAAGAGGTGGTAAAGAATGTATTAACAACCGCTGCAGTAGCAGGTGCTATTCTTTATTTTAGTATGAGAAACACCAGATCAGAAAAGGTTAAAAAGGCATAAACAACAGAAAGCCTCATTAAAGTAGTCTCATTTGGAGAGGCTTCTTTTTTGTTTTCCCCCGGCTTGATGGATTTTCAAACAATTTTCGAAATTGCATTGTTAAGTCATTAATTAAAAGCAATATAACTGCTAACCACACAGAATTCCCTGAGCCAAGTGCATGAAAGCACAAATAAAGTCTAACCGCATGTCCCGTGGCAACAGTTAAACTGTATTGACGACAGAATTTGCAAATTGATAGATATGGTCCATGCTAGGCGTGTCCCAGTTAATCTATTTAACATCGGTTTTCATGACACAAATGCAATCAGGGTCCTATAAGACGTATTTTAAAGGCGGGGGTGAAATGGGACACCTTACACGTTCGTTTGATTGGTGTACCAATATATTAGGTGATCCCCAAAGCTGGCCGCCGAGTCTACTTACAACGGTAAGTATTATCCTCCGTTCCAAATTTCCGATGTTTTTGTGGTGGGGTCCGGAGCTTATACAGTTTTATAATGACGCTTATCGCCCTAGCATGGGGAATATGAGCAAACATCCGCACGCCCTGGGGCAACGCGGTAAGGATTGCTGGCCGGAAATCTGGCCTACTATCAAACCCTTAATTGATCAGGTTATGGAGGGTGGAGAGTCTATCTGGTGCGAAGATCAGTTAATTCCGATATACCGGAATAATCAGATGGAAGACGTTTATTGGACATTTAGCTACAGTAGTGTAATAGACGAGTCCGGTAATCCCGGCGGTGTATTGGTGATTTGCCATGAGACTACCGAAAAAGTAGTTGCTCACAAGAATCTAAAAAAAGCCGCGGAAGATATTCAACAGGCAAGAATTGCAGCAGAAAATCAACTTGATCGTCTAAATACTATTTTCATGCAAGCTCCTGTCGGCATTTGCATTTTAAGTGGCGACGATTATACGTACGAATTTGTAAATCCCTCTTATCAGCAATTATTTCCGGGTCGTGATCTATTGGGTAAGCCTGTACTAGAAGCTCTGCCTGAATTTAAAAATTCCCCTGTCTGGGATATCTTAAAAGATGTTTACCAAAATGACGAAGGATTTGAAGGCAAAGAGTTGCTGGTTCCGCTGGCCAGACAGGCGGATGGGGAGATCGAGGAGAGATACTTCAATTTTATTTATCAACCCAGGCATCAAGATGATAATATCATCGGAATTATTGTAATAGTTTTCGAAGTGACTGACTTGGTTCAGATAAGAAAAAACCTGGAAACTACCCGCGACACGCTTCAGCTTTCACTTGAAGCAGCCGAGCTGGGAACCTTTGATATGGACTTGATCAAAGGAACCATGAAGTGGAATGACCGTTGCAGAACTTTGTTTGGAATCAAACACCATGACGCCGTCACCTATGAGCGAGATTTTGTAAAAGGCCTTCACCCGGACGATAAGGAAAGGGTCCTGAAAGTTATAGGTCAGGTATTAAACAAAGCGGTGAGCAACGGCGATTACGATGTGGAGTATCGCACGATAGGTGTGGAAGATCAGAAAACTCGGTGGGTAAGGGCAAAGGGGAAGGCCTATTTTAACATAGAGGACAGACCGATACGTTTTCTGGGAGCTGTATTGGATATAACTGAACAGAAATCCGACGAGATTCGAAAAAATGATTTTATTGGGATGGTTAGTCACGAGCTAAAAACTCCGCTCACGTCATTATCAGTCATAGTCCAGTTGCTCAGCAACAAATTCAAGGAAAGCGAAGACTTCTTTATCGTTAACGGTCTTAAGACCGCCCATGGGCAGATATTAAAAATGACGAGTTTAATTAATGGGTTTTTAAATATTTCACGTCTGGAGTCTGGCAAAATTTACCTAAACCGAGAAAACTTCGTCCTCAATGAGTTAATTTATGAAATGGTTGAAGAAAGCAAGTTAAGTACGAATTCGCACCTTGTGGAAATTCAAACATGCGGTACACTAACTGTATATGCAGATCGGGATAAAATTAGTTCAGTGATCACAAATTTTATCAGCAACGCCATAAAATATTCCCCCGCCGATAGTCATATTCGGATTGAATGCAAAAATAATCACGATTATGTGCAGGTCAGCGTGTCGGATAAAGGAATGGGAATTAAAACAGAGAATCTGGAGAAAATTTTCGACCGTTATTATCGGGTCGAAACTGATCTAATCAAGCATATTTCCGGATTTGGAATTGGCTTGTATCTGTGCGCTGAAATAGTTAAACAACATACAGGGAAGATTTGGGTTGAAAGTGAAGTGGGAGTAGGATCAACATTTCATTTTAGTCTTCCGATCAATTCGAAATGAATGTGGCTTATCAAAGAAAAAAATCACTGTCCCGATCCACGGATTTACCTGGTACAGCCTTACTGTCTAGGTTGACTGGGATTCGGCCTTAAGGAATGATGCAGGCAATGTAAATTCACTTGGCTTATATGACCTGGATAGAAAAATCAGGTTTGATACGGGTAAATTCTTTTTTAAACTGGTAAACCTCACAACCCGGGGGTTCTTTAAGCTTCATCCATTTCCAACCGGTGTAATTCCTTCAGAAAGGATGATGTCTTATGGACCTGTTCCGTGTTGATAAATATCCATGACCCAGTTTCTGCATGCCGAATAGCAAATTCAGCAGCTTCTATTTCTTTCGATATTATTTTAACCGGTATTTCATCATCTACCTGCGAGATACCCTCAAGCAAAAGGCTGGTTATTTCTTCGTTAGTCCGACCCCTCCCGTCTTTGTCATGCCGAATGATCAGTTCGTCAAAGGTTTCTGCAGCAATTTTGCCAATGATACTTATATCTTCTGGCCTTCTATCGCCAGCAGCTGCAATTATGCCCACCTTTTTTGAGGCCTGGACATTTTCCGCGTACTTTTGTATCTGCAACATGCCATCTTCGTTATGGGCGTAATCCAAGAGCACATTGAAATTTGAAAACTCGAAATTGTTCATTCTTCCTGGAGTGCTGTCGGCCGATGGAATAAAAGAAAGTAAGCCCTGCCGAATTACAGAAACGGGTATATCTGAAACAAATGCTGCAAGGATGGCGGGCATAACATTTTTAATCATGCATTCAGCATTTCCTTTGAACGTAAGCGGCACTTCGTCAATGCTTGCCACAAGTTGCTTCTCGCCCCCAACGGAAAGGTAAAAACCACCCTGGTCCACATAGGCAGCAATACTACCATCACTAATATGCTTGAGAATCCTTGGGTTGCATGCATCAAGGCTGAATAAAGCAATATTACAGCTGAGTCCTTCCCGCATTTTGAAAACCAGATCGTCGTCGGCATTTAAAATCGAATATCCCGAATCAAAAGTGCATTTTGGAACAACTGCCTTGACGCGCGCCAGTCCTTCAATCGTATCAATTCCATCAATACCCAGATGATCTTCAGATATATTGGTTACCACACTTACATTACATTTATCGAATCCCAGTCCCGAGCGAAGGATCCCGCCACGGGCACATTCCAGCACGGCAAAATCGACAATGGGATCAGCCAAAACCAGTGCCGCACTACGCGGCCCGCTGCAGTCCCCAGCTTCGACAAGCTGACCGTCGATATAAATTCCATCGGTCGTCGTAAATCCTGGCGTAAAACCAGCATGACTTGCCAGATGGGCGATAAGTCGTGTGGTTGTAGTCTTGCCGTTAGTACCAGTTACTGCAACGAGTGGAATTCGGCCAGAAGAACCATCTGGGAAAAGCATATCTACAATTGGGGCAGCTACATTACGTGGCTTACCTGCGGACGGGGCGATATGCATACGAAGTCCGGGACCGGCATTTACTTCGACAACTGCCCCATTTTTATTTGTTATCGGTTGCGTAACATCTTTAGTCATTATATCAATGCCGCAGATGTCGAGGTGCATTAAACGCGCTATTCGTTCCGCGAGAAAAATATTATCAGGATGAACTTCATCAGTAACGTCATCGGCTGTGCCCCCCGTCGACAAGTTCGCGGTGCTTTTCAGGGGAACGACACGTCCTGCCTCCACGATGGACTCAGGTGTAAGGAATTCTTCATGAAGCAATTTAATGCTTAGATCATCAATAGTGATTTTCGTTAACGAATTTTCGTGACCTTCACCCCGCCCCGGGTCTTTGTTCGTTTCATCTACCAACTCGCGTATGGTGGAAACACCGTCTCCGGTAACACAAGCGGGCGTTCGTCTTGCTACTGCCACAAGTTTGTAATTAATTACAAGAAAGCGATGGTCAAGACCTTCAACGTGCCTTTCGATGATTACATTCCTGGATATTTGCTAAGCGGTTTTAAATGCAGCAAGCGCATCGGCCTGATTAGAAATGTTGGTCGTAATGCCTCTCCCATGATTACCATTCAATGGCTTAATCGCTAGAGGATAACCCAGCTTTTCGAGGGCCCCTTTCAGTTCCAGCTCTTTGGACACCACTACGCCTTCTGGAATGGAAATTCCCCCTCGTTTTAGAATGGTTTTCGTAAGGTTCTTGTCTTGAGCCAGGCCGCACGCTATTGAGCTGGTAGTACCTGCTACCGCTGCCTGGAAAAGTTGCTGGTTCCTGCCTTGGCCCAAATAGGTAAGCGAAGAAAGGTTAAAACGCACAACCGGAATATTTCGCTTCTTCGCTTCGTCCGCGATTGCTTGGGTGCTGGGACCCATACTTTCACGTTTCCTGATCCGATGTAAGTCTTCAATCCCTTTTGGGAGGTCAAATTCCTCGCCGGCCACAATACTATTTATCAAAGCGACAGCCATATGGGCAGCCTGAACCCCCGCTTTTTCAACTGAATACGAAAACAAGACACAATCTTTATCTTCCGGGATTTGAAAAAAGGTATTTTCCATACCTCCCATCCTTTGCAAGATCAGTGCAGTCTGGCAAATAATTTCGCCGACAGATTGGGTACCAGCCAGGATTTCAAATGAAGGCTCCATCAAACCCATTTTCACAATGAGAGCTGAGATATCATACTGCTCTTCTGATGCAGGACGGATTTTTAAAATGATTAGCTTGGGATGATCTACCGACCAATAATTTGGGCCGCGCATTACTTTTAATTGTACGATTTCCATATAGCTGGATTTATTAAAGCAATTTCTTATTTGTGTGGAGGATGGATCTCCCGGATAGTATAATGGTACCCGCCGGCCAGCAGCCTTACATGGAGGTCGCGGATAAATAAAACGTATTTTTCAGTTGACGATAAATCGAATCCCGATACATTCTCCGGAGAGTTAGCCGCAACGCTTAGACTTAGCCCTAATAGTGGGATTTGAAAGTGTAGGAAAGCTGTCGGGGAAAGCTCGCTGTCAATTGTCAACTCTCAGTTTAACAATCAGTTTCTCGCATGATCATCCTTAATGATCTTCGCGTCTTCCTGGTAAGATTTTTTGAAAGCTTCCGCATCGAGCTCTCCGTTTTCGTCGGTATATTCCTCAGCTGCCGGCAATTTTTCATTGTCGTTATTGATTGTTGATTCCGTCATCGAATCTTTCATCGCCTCTCCTTTTTCATTAGGAGCAGTCTTCTCATGGTTGGCTAATTTGTTCTTCATCGCTTCACTGGGTAAATAACTATTGCTATAAACTAAACGGGGGGTCTTTAGATAGACAAGACCTGTTTGTAATTACAATCAATGACGTCCTTCTGTTTTCAAATGACTTAAATCCCGTATTAATATGCTGATTGATTTTGTTTAGATACGGCAATCCCTTCACTCACCGGACACCTATGGCATAATGCGAAGTCTGCCCAACTTATGGTGCAATCATTTGCCAGGTGCCAGATTCCCTTTTCCTCGTCTATAAGTAGGTTGAGCGTGTGTTCAGCTAAATTAGGAAGATATGTATTTCGTGGGACGGCTGGCCAGCTATAAATATTATAATATGGACCAGGTAGTGGCTAAGGCGCTTTCAACTTTCAAAAAAATCATCTCAGAAAACCCTCTAAAACCTACAAACGGACATCTGGTAATTAATGGCGGGTAAGAGAAAAGTGTGACGGCCGAAGGGTTAGAATAATCAGATGATGAAAAGCCGCTCAAAAGTGTAAAAGGATGGGAAAATGTTACTTGGCTTCGATTTCATTTTTTCCTTTTGGAATTTCAAAGAAGAAGGTAGTTCCAACACCTTCCTGACTTTCAAACCAAATTCTGCCCTTGTGCCATTCGATAATCATTTTAACTATTGAAAGGCCGAGGCCGGTCGTAAGTTCCCCATTTAACCCGGTTCTCCTGGCTTTGGTGAATTTGTCGAAAATACTATTCTGTAATTCATTCGGGATACCAATACCTGTGTCGGAAAGAGAAAATATTACCGAATCTTCCCGGTCTTTGATATCCATAGTAATCAACGCACCGGGGTGGGTGAATTTTAAGGCATTTCCCACAAGGTTGTTCATAATCTGCATGAACTTTGCTTCGTCGACTTCCAGGTAAATACTATCCCGGGAAGTTGTGAAACGAAATTCTCGATCAGTAGCCAAATCTGATCTTTTACACTCTTCTATGTACTCGTCAACCTTCAATGCAATATCTACTCTTTCAAGTGATAATTCCACATTGACAGCATCTAATAATTCACGATTGACAAGGTTCACTATAAGGTTGACAGACTGATCCAGGATACCGGATATTGACTTGGTCAGTTTAATCAGCGCTGGATCATTAACCTTGCTATTGATGGCCTTTGTAAGCGAATTAGCAATAACAAGCGGTCCCCGAAGATCATGAGCTAACATATTAAGAATTGAATTCTTTTTGTTTGCGTATTTGCTGATATTCTCGATGCTGTTTCGTTCAGCTGTTATATCCATAACTTTTACAACGATCAAATTCTCCTGATCTGTTTTGATAAGAAAAGGAGTTGCTTTAACCCATAAATGTTCCCCATCTATTATAATTCGAAACTCCACATCGTCTATTAACGAATTTCCGGTAAGCTCGCTGTATTTCTCACTCAAATAATCAATATCATCAGAGTGAATATACGACAGCATCGTCTCCGGTTCGATTTGATCACGGCCCTTTTTTAATAAGCCGCAAAAGGAATCGTCAATAAACACTAAACTGGACTGGTCACGATCATATACAAAGCTGATATTGTTGTATGTTTTCATATTCATTTTATTCAAACCTCATTTTTTACCATCGGGATCCTTATAAAGAATGTAGTGCCAGTGCCTGGAATCGTATTGAAACTGATACTGCCGTCGATGTTTTCAATGGCTTGTTTAACAAAGGCAAGGCCGAGCCCGGTACCCGAACTTTTCGTGGTAAAATTGGGCGTAAATATGCTTTGTCCTAAGGTTTCAGGGATGCCCGATCCGTTATCGTGTATTTCTACAAGAACATTACGCTCTTTGCAATAAATTAAAATCTCGATTAAGCTTGGTATATTTTCCTGACGAGCTTCTATAGCATTTTTAATAAGGTTATGGAAGCATCTCAATAACTGGTCCCGGTCAGCTTTCACAAAAACATCGCGGTCACAGTTATCCTCTATAGTAATTGTAGTGTGATCAGATTGCCTGTAAAGTTCGATAGACTGGGCAATAATTTTTTTAAGATCGATGCTTTCCAGAATAACTTCAGGCATCTTCGCAAAGTTGGAGAATTCAGATGCTATTCTGGACAGGCTCTCTATCTGTTCAATAAAGGATTTACTAAACTTTTCAAATTTTGCATCGAATTTTGGATCCTTTTCCTTCCATGACTTATCAAGCAATTGGACCCCAAGTTTTAGCGGTGTTAGCGGGTTTTTAATTTCGTGAGCAACCTGCTTTGCCATCTCCCGCCATGCGGTTTCTCTTTCAGATCGGGCAAGCTTAAGCGTACTCTCTTCCAATGCCGCTATCATGATATTATATTCTTTAATGAGATTCCCGATCTCATCGTTCCGCTTCCACAAAATGGGTTCATTCTTGCGCCCGATCTTCGTTTCGCTCAGGCTTTTCTGAACCATTGTCAGCGGGCTTGTAATCCGGTTGGCAACGAACACAGCGAAGAAACCAATTGCCACAAACACAAGGGCATAAATACTTATTAAAGCGTTCAGAAATACCCCTATTCTTTCTTCGTAATCTTTTTCATTAGAGAAATAAGGCAATCCGAGATAGGCTATCGGTTCATTTTTATTGTTTTTTAGCGGAACATAAGCTGCGAGATAGGAAAGGTCGCCGATGCGCTCCGTATTTATATATTCTGATTTTTGGAATCGATTCAGAAATAAATAGGATAAGGAATTCATCTTCCGGGCAATTAATCCATTCTCATAGATCTTAGGTTGCGTCGAATGGATTAGGTTACCTTTCAGATCGAAAAGATTAAGGTCTGCTCCGTTAACCTCGGCATAAGTATTAAATGCAAGATTGGCCTGGTCATTTCTTGTAAGGATATCATTGTCTGATAACTGTTTACTGAAATCCAATGAGATCTTGGTTATTTTATTAAGAATGGTCTGGTCCTGCTGCTCGCGATATTGCTGACTGATGTTATAATAGGTAATGATCCCCGTGATAAGCAAGGTAAGAACAACCGCGGCCACCATAGAGAATTGTATCCGGGTTTTATACAACATCCTGTTTGTAGAGATCAGAAAATGCCAGCGAAAATTCCGGAAGCTGATATCATAATTCTGCACGCTGTACCAAAGCCAGTGGAGCAGATAAACCAGCATCGCAAAGAACAATAGAACCAAAAAAATAAAGGACGCCGAAGCAAGTTGATTCAATAAATCGCTTACTTCCCTGCTTATAACGATAAGCTTCCGCTCATTGGGTTTATAAATTAAATGGTTATAGCTCTTTCCATTGTCAACGTTGTCTACAAATACAAAGTCTTTGATCTTTCCCTTGAAATTATAATTCTTAAGGTTATAAACATATTTACCATGCTGGTTTAAAAGAAGACCATCATTGTAATAAGCATAAGAATAGTCTCTTAATTCAATATCTTCCTTAATCTTTCCATCAACCAGCAATTCAGGAAAGGCCCCCATCTGGTCTAGACGCTTGGATGTCAGCTGGAGCACAAGGGTTCCTAATACATTTGTACTATCCCGAATAGGTAACAGGGCAAAATAATGCTGAAAGCCAAACGTGTTATTTTTTCTGTAAAAATATTCGGAGACTTTTACTGAGCCTTTGAGGACGAGATTTTTAAAGCTGGCCAAAGCCATACCGTCATCACCTTTAAAAGCCATGCCCCTTACATCATATTCAAATGCCGCAAAATCATATCTCGACAAATAACCAGCGATATAAAGCTTGACCAAACGATTATGTAAAGCCGCATGACTCGCCAGGGGGTTTTTAAAGAAGTCGATCACGAACCTGTCTTCAAGTATCTCTTTTTCGATATTATAAAATAGCAATACGGCATTTGGGTCGCCTGCCGATTCCAGTTTTGCAGCCAACAGTTTACGGCTCTCCCGCTCTTTCGTAAACTGAAATTTTGAAAGTTTCAGGGAACCAATAACTGCAAAGATGAGGAGACAAAGTATAAAAGACCCCGGATTGAACTTCTGATTATATCTATAATATGCCCATCCCGACACCAGGAGGATCATCGCGAAGAGTAAGAAGAAGACTGTGAAATCAGAAAAGAAAACCCGATAAATGAATACCAGGAATAAACCGCCCATGAAAATTAAAATGCGCTCCTTATTATTTAATAAAAGGGAATCAGACAGGGCAAGTGCCGAATCAATAATAAGGTATAGATTCAGAATTGAAAAGCAGAAAATAATGATACCCAGCCAGCTAAGCCAGTTCGAGTTTAGAACATTAGTAACATCAAAGCTGATATTGGAATTGGTGACCAGGCCGTAAAAAAGATCATTGGTAATAACCCCGGTTGCGCAAACAATCGATCCTGTAATAATAAATACAATGTAGCTTACCAGCTTTGTGAGTTTCTTTTCCGAATGCAGGAGCTGGAAACGGTAGGAGTGAATAAACGCTAGAATCCAGGTGAAGCACAAGACATTTATCAGGAATTCGCCAATGGATGGAAGAAAGTAACTTGACGCATAGTGCCGCGGATTGAAAATATCAACTCCGAAATTATCTGCAAGCCACCTGAATTCCAGATCCAGCAAGCGTAACACAATTACAAAACCCGCTAACAACAACACTGCAAACCAAACTTTACCTTTATTAGCTATTGAAATGGCGAAATGAGTGACAAAAATTAACAGGAATAGCATTGACAACAGCCACATCCACAATTCGAGGGTGGAGTAAAACAGGTTGTCAACGTCTGGGTTTATCTTTACAGAAAAAAGGTATTTGCCCTCGATATTGCGTATATTAAAAACTTCCCTGTCAGATAAACTGGCAATATTCAGGTTGTTCGCTGTGGTAAGATCCGCGTGAAACTCGTTTCTCAGATACTCGTTTTGATAAGGATACCTCGACATTATCGGTATGAAACATACTACTGAGAAATCACCGGATGATTTCTTGATTGCCTCATAATATCCATTTTCCCAGGTGATAAACGTACTTCCTTTTTTTAACAGACTATCGCTCTCCAGAACAATCTTTATCCCACTCCAAAATTTCAACTTCCCCTTTTCGAATGTTTGGACATAAATATTCCGCGTCTCATTTACATCGGAAATTACATACTGAGACCAAGACTCGTTGCGGGTAATATTCCGGAGTGAGTCAAGGTATGCTGGGTTATTAAGAAAGTTTTTTACGAATTGCTCTTTCTTTTGAAGGTTGCGTTCGATCTTCTGTCCGTCGAGCTGAAGAACTTCCTGCTGGTTAATTGTTAGTCCAATAGTTAGCGCAGTTGATGCAAAGCCAATGGCCAGCATTAACAGCAATAACCTGATCTTAAAATTCCCGCTCAACGACGATAGTTTTAGTAAAATGAAAGAGGCCGAGTGCAAACACTGTGCCTATGAAATTATATTAAAGGTTCATGCCAGTGAAGCACTACTCGTTTCCACTGTACGGTTAACCTTTTTCACAAGGCCTTGCAGTACATTTCCTGGCCCCACTTCAGTAAAGGAAGTAGCTCCATTTTCAAGCATTTTTTCCACAATTTGAGTCCATCGAACAGCTCCGGTTAATTGCGCTGTCAGATTATGTTTTATGCTAGCAACATCTTTGTATGACTTGGCGTCAATGTTTTGATAAATTGGGCAAATAGGTTCCTTTATATCGGTGGCTTCTATAGCAGCCTGAAGTTCTACACGTGCGGACTCCATAAGCGGCGAATGGAAAGCCCCGCCAACATTTAATTTCAATGCCCGCTTGGCACCAGCTTCCGTCAGCAATTCACATGCTTTGTCAACACCTTCAATTGTTCCTGAGATAACGAGCTGTCCGGGACAATTGTAGTTTGCCGGAACCACAATATCGCTGATTCGCTGGCAGATATCTTCGACGGTGTAATCATCCAGACCCAATATCGCTGCCATGGTAGAAGGCCTGATCTCACATGCCTTTTGCATGGCGTTTGCCCGAGCACTGACGAGTCGTAAACCGTCCTCAAAGCTTATCGCTTCCGCGGATACCAGAGCTGAAAATTCGCCCAGTGAATGTCCGGCAACCATGTCAGGCTGGAAATCATTCCCCAGCTCTTTCGCCAGGATAACGGAATGCAGGAAAATAGCCGGCTGGGTAACCTTTGTTTGCTTAAGATCCTCTTCTGTTCCGTTGAACATTATATCGGTAATTCTGAATCCGAGGATTTCATTAGCCTTTTCAAACAGATTTCTTGCTTTCTCTGAATGATCGTAAAGATCCTTTCCCATCCCTACAAATTGGGCACCCTGACCCGGAAACAGATATGATTTCATATGGTATATTTATGATTAGCTAAGATTAGATGCGATTAGCCTTAAAAACTCACTGCGAGTGGTTTCCTTTGCAAACTCGCCTGTAAATGCAGATGTTGTTGTCACTGAGTTTTGCTTTTGTACTCCTCTCATCGACATACATAAGTGTTTACACTCGATGACGACTGCTACACCTGAAGGTTTTAAGGTATCCTGGATGCAGTCCCGTATTTCATTAGTAAGCCGCTCCTGAACTTGTAGGCGCCGGGCAAACGAATCGACAACCCTTGGGAGTTTGCTCAATCCAACAATCTGGCCATTAGGAATATATGCGATATGAGCCTTACCAAAAAAGGGTAGCATATGGTGCTCACACATGGAAAACACTTCAATGTCTTTTACAACGACCATTTGGCTGTAATCTTCCCTGAACATAGCCGAACGGAGAATTTCTTCCGGCTTAGAGTCGTATCCGTGTGTTAGGTATTGAAGTGCCTTAGCAACTCGCTCCGGGGTTTTTAAAAGCCCTTCACGGGATGGATCCTCACCAAGGTCTTCTAAAATGGCTTGGTAGTGCGAGGCGATCCGGTCAATTTTGGCCTGATCGTAACGGTCGATTTTAACGTACCCGTCGATCTGCTCTTCATTGTAGTCTTGTTCCTGGTCCATGTATTTAGCTTATTACCCGAAATATTCGACAGAATTGTTTTCCGTTTCAAACAGTTTAACACTATGCAGCTGGGCTCCCTGTTCTTCGATATAAGGTTTAAGCCTTTCAAATATTGTTACCGCAAGTATTTCTGTAGACGCCAATTTGCCCTTCATAAAGCTTACATCAAGATTAATATTCTTGTGATCGAGCTCGTTGGTGACATACGTAGTTATAATAGCCTTAAGTTCTTTAAGGTCTACCACAAAACCAGTTTCCGGGTTAATTTCTCCCTTTACGGTAACAAATAATTCGTAGTTATGTCCGTGCCAATTTGGATTGGAACATTTCCCGAAAGTTTCCAAATTCTTTTCGTCACTCCAGTCCTCACGGAACAATTTATGAGCCGCATTAAATCGCTCGCGGCGTGTAATATAGATCATGGTC
>NZ_JBASJU010000261.1:0-1590 GCF_049655485.1 Daejeonella sp. | reverse complement strand
AAAAGCCCAATGACGACTTTTCTATATTCTGACGGACTTGCTTTCCAGTATTTCAGGAATGAAAAAAGTGGTGTTTTCACTTTTACCATTTGGTCTGATGCTTTTTTGTCTTTCAGATAAAATGTTGAAATAACAGCAAATAGTCCCGGAACGAATGCTATAAAAAAAAGGGTCTTGTAGTCTTGCGGATAATGGTACAAATAAAGTAAAGCAAATAAAGGCCCTATCACTGCCCCCAGGGTGTCCATTGAACGATGGAATCCGAATACTTTTCCTTTTGTATGTGGTGTCGCTTCATCCGAGAGAATTGCATCCCTCGCACCCGTTCGAATGCCTTTACCAAAGCGGTCAATTGTGCGTGCGAAAAATATCCAGATGGGAAAAGTAAAAACTGCCATCATGGGTTTGGAAATGGCACTGAAAGCATAACCAATTTGAACAAAAGGAACCCTTCTGCCGGAGGTGTCAGATAGTTTCCCGAAATAACCTTTGCTAAATCCTGCTGTTGCTTCTGCCAGCCCTTCGAGTATTCCAATAAGTACAATGGAAAAACCGATGCTCTTTAGATATATGGGCATAATTGGGTAAAGCATTTCGCTGGCCGTGTCTGTCAGCAGGCTGATAATAGATAGAATCCAGACGGTACGGGTTATGTATTTCACGGATTCCCCTGGTATAGTAATTAATAGAATTAATATCCTAAATTAGTGTAAATGTGCAAAATATGGATTTATTGAAAAGCTTAATACCCGTATTGGTGATCGTCGTTATTTTTTTAACGATGCAAATCCCATCTATTAAAAAAGGATTGACATCCGCCATAGCGATCAAGGCCAGGATTGTAATTGGCTGTTTAGCTGCCGGGGTTTTACTTGGTATGGCAATACTTGGCGGAGACTTGAAAGAAATAATAATTGTCAGTCTGATTGCATCATTGGTAATTTTTGGAGTGGTTTCGCTGCAGAATAAATATTTGTATGTGAAGAGATAGATAGAATATCTGTATTAAAGATTAAAGCACATAATACAAGCCCAGAGAAAAGAATGAACGCGGGTTCTTAAAAGAAGCTTCAGTGTCCCTGGATATTAACGAAGCCTGATATCCCGCTTCTACCATAAATCTCTTTGTGCTGTAGGCAACAGGAAGTTTAAAATTATACGACAATATCCCAAAGCTCGTGCTTTCCACGGTTCGGTATTCAGGCTTTTGATCGAACCGTCTGCCGGGGCGTTTTATAATTCCGAGACCGTTGTTTTGATTGGACGACGGGACCTCTTCTGTGGTAATAATTTGCTGCGTGCTGCCGATAACTTCAAATCTGGGCTCGATACTGATGTAATCGCTTTGATTAAAGGCGACCAGTTCGATTGATTTCTTTACATCGAATGATAAATAAAGCGCCCCGTCCTGACCGGGATTGTAATCAGCATTTAACCCAGCTGTCAGCCAGTTGAAGTCATATCCCAACTTCCCTGAGAACATGTTTAAATTTTGGGATTGTAAGAAGAATGAGCTGTCAGGAAAAAAGGATCGGGTATAACCTATTCCGGCAGAAAGATTTTTCGAAAGATTAAAATCAAATCCAGCAG
>NZ_JBASJU010000260.1:0-1512 GCF_049655485.1 Daejeonella sp. | reverse complement strand
GACTTTAACTGCAACGGCAATATTGTTTTCCCTATATCTCTTAAAACCCGCACCTTTCTGTGTTTTTGATGAAGTGGATGCCCCGCTCGACGATACTAATATTGATAAGTTCAATAATATAATCCGGGAATTTTCCGGGCAATCGCAATTCATAATTGTGTCGCATAATAAAAGGACGATTGCAAGTACAGATATTATTTATGGGGTGACGATGGCTGAACAGGGGGTTTCTCGTGTGGTGGCGGTTGATATACGGGAAGTTGCTTGACGGAGGTCGGAAGTCGAAAGTCGGGGGTCTGAAGTCTGAAGTCTGAAGTCTGATGCAAATCGTCTAAAAAGAATCGTAACTTGAATGGCTATACGCAGACCTCAGACCTCAGACCTCAAATCATGAAACAACTACTCTTCATTACCCTCCTCCTTATCAGTACAACAGTCCAGTCTCAAAACATCGACAAGATCCAACTACTTTCAGACATCAAAACTCTTTCATCAGAAAAATTTGAAGGAAGAAGAACTGGAACGGCTGGCAACAAAATGGCAGCGGATTTTATAGCCGGTAGGTTTGATGAACTCGGTATGAAATCCTATCAGGATAGTTTCAAGCATCCCTTCGTATTCAAGAACCGTGCAGAGGAATCCAAAAAAGGGACTAACCTGATCGCTTATATTAAAGGCAAAAGTAAAAAGACGATTGTTATTTCGGCCCATTACGATCACCTCGGTTCGAATGGCCCTGTAACATATTTCGGCGCAGATGATAACGCTTCGGGAGTAGCCGCGATGTTGTCATTTGCTGAATATTTTAAGAATAACCGCCCAAAACATACCCTGCTTTTTGTTGCCTTCGATGCTGAAGAATCTGGATTAAGAGGCGCCGTGGAGCTCGTGAATAAACCTCCTGTACGTAAAAAATACATAGTTCTGAATGTTAATATGGATATGATATCTCACAATGACAAAAAAGAACTTTATGCATCCGGCACATTTAAAAACCCGCATTTAAAAACGATTATTGAAGGAGCGGACGAAGACACAGGTATTAAGATACTATTTGGCCATGACCTCCCCGGCTCCGGCCTTGATGACTGGACCATGCAGAGTGACCAGGGGGCATTTGCAAAAGAGAATATCCCATTTATTTACTTTGGTGTAGAAGATCATAAAGATTACCATAAGCCGACCGATATGTTCGAAAATATCAATCAGGATTTTTATTACGGAGCGTCTACAGCTATACTAAGGAGTATTGTTAAAATCGATAAACAATTGGAATAAGGTTTTCAGGGTCAATGGTTAACTAGCCCATGGACTTCCTCTTTCAGTTTTCAGTTTTCCGTTTTCACCTATCACCTTTCACCTAATAAATTCCCTACCTTTGCTAAGCAAGCCGATCTATCGCCCCGATGCAAATTGGGGAGGAAAGTCCGGGCAACACAGGGCATTCTGCTTCCTAACAGGAAGGATTCGTGCAAACGGAGACGGAAAGTGCTACAGAAAATAAACTACCCG
>NZ_JBASJU010000259.1:0-10326 GCF_049655485.1 Daejeonella sp. | reverse complement strand
TAATGGTTCTCAGAAAGTATGGATTGAAACGGATTAATATGAACTGTTTAAAAGCAGAAAAGCCTCTAAATAATGATATTTAGAGGCTTTTGCATCCAGATGAACTGGTATTTGTCGGGGTGGCAGGATTCGAACCTACGACCTCCTGGTCCCAAACCAGGCGCGATACCGGGCTACGCTACACCCCGAACATTTAACAATGATAACCGGTATTTTTCATTTGTTAAGGGACTGCAAAGATAGACTTTTAAGAGTCTGTGACAAATAAATTTGAAAATATTTTGAATGACTGGATTAGTCTTGTATTCCGTGAATTATAACAGGTTGATCCCCAGCTTTAAGGAGTAAATTTTGATCAATTGTCTTTTAATTTTATTTTTCTTGACCTCAGATCTACCAGCCTGATGTCTCTCGTCACCAGCTGAGAACTACCTCCTAATCCTAATTCTTTATTTGACAACTAATCACAATGTCTTAGCGGAGCATAAAAAAAGAGGATTGCCCTGCAACCCTCTTTCTAGATTCGTGTACCGTCATGGTACGAGTGTTATTGAATTGAATCCACTACGATTGCAGTATCGCCAGTTTCAGAAGTATCCACAGGCATCGAGTCGATTAAGCTTGTAGTGTCTGTATCAGTTTCAACGGTATTTGAACTGTTACACGAAGCTGCTAGCAGACTGAAAACTAGAAATAAAGAGAATAACTTAAATAAATTTTTCATAAAATGTTTAGTAGCATTTGTTTGTAAATTAACTTCGAAAAACGAAATGCAGGTTTTGGCCTGCATTCGTTTTAATTATTTAAATCTAACGGTGAATGTATTCTCCGTTGTTGGTTTTCCAGTGACTTTCAAAATAATCAGCGTCTTCCTGGGTTCTTGGATTTACGCCCATGACGATTCCGCCATCCTTCACGCCGGACTCATATTCTTTTGCTCTGTCTTCAGGGATCCCTGAACCCACCAGGGCGCCTACGATTCCACCTGTTAAACCGCCAGCACCTGCACCTGCTAGTCCTGCAGCAATTGGTCCTGCAATCACAAGTCCCAAGCCCGGTAGTGCCACAGCCGTACCTATTGCTGCTATCGCACCAATGATCGCTCCTGCAGTTCCACCTATAGCTGATCCTGTTCCAGCACCTTCTAGTGCTTTATTGCCTAACTCGGTATCATCATGATCCGAATTTTCAAAATGTTTCTTCCTGGTGTCATCAGACATCATTAAATTGATATCATCCTGGCTATAACCTCGTTCGTGTAAAGCGTTATAAGCACTTTCGGCACTTTGACGATCTCTGAACATTCCCGTCATCATGCGGTTCTGATTTGATGCATTATTTTCCATGTTTTTTAAATTTGGTATAGTTTAAATCGGTATCTGTATATTTAACTACAACATTTAAGCAGTAGGTGTTTGAAATCTTTTCAAAAAAAGATTTTGATTGGGAGCGAGGGCAAGCTATTTTCTTGAAGGAGACACGATTAGCTAATTTTATTCGACATGTGTTCGACATGTGTTTCGACGAGGCTTCGACATGTCTTCGAGTCGTATTCGAGTCCTCTTCGAGTCGATGTCATTTTTATCGAACATTTCCCGAAAACCACCCGAACAGTTTTTGAAGTCATCTTACATGTTGTTAATATTTATATCGAACACCAAGCTTTATTCAATTTTCAATTGATAAAAACTTTATAGTCGTGATTCAGTTTCATAAAAAACCCCTTAAAACGTAACACTGATAAATGAAGACATTCAATATTCTTTTCTGTATCCTTTTCATAATCGCTGCAGCCCTACAGTATAATGATCCAGATCCCTATTTATGGATCCCGATCTATTTATATGGCGCTTTTATGTGTTTTAAAGCATATAACGAGATATATTATCCAAAAGGATATCTTGCTGGAATGGTTGTCTTCCTGATATATGGAATTTATTTGTTCTTTGATAAGTACGGGGTTTTAAGCTGGCTCAATGAACATGAAGCTGAAAATATCACTCAGAGTATGAAAGCATCAGCACCCTGGATTGAAGAGACGCGGGAATTTTTTGGTTTACTTATCTTAAGTGCCGCCTTGTTTATCAACTACACGGTTTACAGAAGAAAAAGAAATTTTTAAGCTCTGGAAAGGAGTTTTGTCTGGATTCCAAACATAAACTTCTCCAAAAGTACAGGAATTTAAATAAGCAAAATGATTACATAATATCCAGATATAAACCGTCGTTAATTTCGCAGCCGCCTTTGGATTAAGCCTTCCGAATTCCGGAAAGAATTTTTTGCGATATACCTCCGCTAATGGTGTTTTTAACTTTTTTTTTAATAAAATTGCATATACTTTTTAATCGATAATAAATATATCATGCCCAATAAGATAAAACAACTTTTAGTATTAAGCGCTTGCGCAATTTTTCTGGCCTGCGGTGACTCTACAAATGAGCGTGGGATAGCTTCGACCACGTCAGATTCTACAGCTTCGGGAAGCGCGTACAAAAGTAGTGATGGTTTTGCTCCAGCTGCTGCACCGGTAGCTTCACAAAGCCCTGCTACAACCGTTTCAGCGCCGGTGGCTCCAGTTGATTCTACCGCTACTACTGCTACAACGACCGTTTCGGCTCCTGTTACGACTGCAACTGCTGCAACTGCTGCAGGTGCGACTCCAAAACCTGCTACACCAGCTGTTGCTGCTGCTAAGCCGGCTGCTACTAGTAATAATGCCGATATCAAAAAAGGTGAAGCGCTCATTTCTAAATCAGACTGTTTAGCCTGCCATAAGGTTGACGCGAAGCTTTTGGGTCCATCTTATAAAGAAGTCGCAGCCAAATATGCCAATAACGCCAGCACTGTCAGCCAGCTCGCTAATAAAATTAAAAGTGGCGGGAGCGGAGTATGGGGTGCCGTTCCAATGTCACCGCATCCTGCACTTTCTGATGATGATGCTAAGGCGATGGTGAGGTATATATTATCACTGAAATAGGAAGTGCTGCCAGCCATATAACAATAATTGTTAAATTACTATCTGAATGCGCAGGATATCCTGCGCATTTTTTATTATCCCCCGTCGGAAAAAGCCAGGAAAACATGAAAAATATAGACAGTCTGATATTTGATATGGACGGAACCTTATGGGATGCAGTAGACTCCTATGTACAGTCGTGGAATGAGGGTGCGAAGATCGAAAATATTGACCGGGTGTTTACAAGAGCAGATCTTGACCATGTTATGGGATGGGAGAGGGGAAAGGTTTTACCTTACTTTTTCCCAGATAAAAATGACGATGAGCGAGAGCGAATCTACGAAACCATTAACCAATGCCGGGCAAAAATCATCCCGCAGCAAGGTGGGATATTGTATGAAGGGGTTCGCGAAGGAATAAAAAAGCTTGCTTCGAAGTACAAGCTTTTCGTTGTTAGTAACTGTCCGAAAGGCTTGATCATAGAATTTATGACATGGGCGGGCCTCCAGGAATACTTTGTTGATGAGATGGCCCACGGAGTAAATTCTAAGCCAAAAAGCCACAATATAAAACTCCTTATAGACAAGCACAATTTGCTCAAGCCTGTTTACATAGGCGACACCAATGGCGACAGCATAGACAGCAGGGCTGCTAACGTCCCATTTGTTTTAGTCACCTATGGATTTGGAAACACAGATGATTTCGACTTAAAGTTTGACGATTTTAATTCTCTTACAGATTATTATATGAATTTGTGATAAACTGGAGTAGTAAAGCACAGCTTTGTTTTCTGGCAGAGGAATAGGTATAGTTCTTGTGTAAGAGATAAAAGTTAAATTGCGAATGAATTGGTGCAGAAAATCGAAGCTGCACCCGATCAAATGGCTAAAAAAGATATAAATTATAATATTAAATGAAACCCGAAACTAATTTTTGGAAGCGTATTGGAATTCAAGACTGGTTTCTTAGCGACACAGGAGTTTCTTCCTCCACGCCAAAGACCCTTACTCCTAACGAAGTCTATAAATACATTATCGAAAAATTTAAAGATTCAATTTCCGCATTATCCTTTGCCGATAGGGTGGTGTTTTACCATGAATACATCATTTGTTTTAACCCGGATGATTATAAAGAATTCATGGATAATAAGCGGGGAATTTTCGGGCTGATTGTTCAGGAGGCAGTAAAAAAATTTTATGAGATACTGACCCAATCCCGCACCGAGCTGAGGGTTGTGGAACCGTCAAGCAATAAATGGGTATTTCGGTTTGTTTCGCATCCAGACTACGAGAAGGGCGATAAAGGCTTTATAGGAAGGCTACTGCCTGGAACTACTCAAAAAGAAGAGAACCTTAAAGTTACGTTCATACCAAGGCAAACGGGCCTGGCACAGACTTTTGACATCAATCAGGAAAACCTAAAAGGCTTTACATTCTACAGTGAAGGTTATTATGAAGTTCCTTATGTAAATGATCTTACGCCAGCTGAAACGACAGTTAAAAACGTAGAAAATCAATCATTTGCAAGATTTGAAACTATACTTCCCGATAAAGCCTATTCAGGTCATAAGGTCGAATATTTTATGAATGATGATGAGATTACTGTTTCAGGTTCGGACGAGACACGGGAGAAAAGCAATATTTTTAAAATACCATCAGAATGGGTTGACACCCCCCATTTAACCATAAGATATAATAAATCAGATTCTAAATTTTATCTGACTTCATTTGGAGAGAAAACGATGGTTAATGAAAAAGTCATTGATAAAAGTGACATTAATGCGCCGGTTTGGACAGAACTGCCATTAAATTCAAAAATGATCTTAAACGGTATAATAGGGGTAAACATTTTTAAGGCTTAAATCATGTCCCATCTATTATCTATAGTACTTCTTGCAGTTTGTGTTTTACTACTATTTGCACACTTTCTAGACATTAAAAAGACCTACAAAAAAAATGGCTAATAATTATTTTGGGCTTACAGATACCGGGAAGGTTCGCGGAAACAATGAAGATACTTTCATAATACAGCCCACCAACGGAGGTGAGTTTATTCTGGCCTCTGCCATTGATGGAGTGGGAGGTTATTCCGGCGGGGAAGTTGCAGCCGCTCTTGCCAGGGAAAGCATCATTGAATATCTCCAGAACCTCCGCGGTAACGTCGGTACTATGATGGCTGAAGCTCTTTTTAGTGCGAACGAGAAAATATGCAACCAGAAATTTGAGGTTCAGGAACATGAGAGCATGGCCTGTGTGTTGACCCTGGCGGTTGTGGATGTCAGAAATAATGAATTGCATTATATCCATGTGGGAGATACCCGGCTTTATTTGCTTCGGGATGGCTCATTAGTAAAACTAACTAAAGACCAGTCGTTTGTAGGATTTCTGGAGGATAGCGGCAGGTTATCGGAAGATGAAGCGATGCGACATCCTAAACGAAATGAGATAAATAAAGCGCTTGGTTTCAACAAGGAAATTAAGAATGACGCCGATTATTTCGAATCTGGCACTTCACCATTTCTTCCGGGTGATTTGATTCTTTTATGTAGTGATGGCTTAACGGATATGGTCAGCAAGCAGGACATTACAGAAATTCTTGTGAGTGACAGCAGCTTGGAAGAGATGGCCCAAAAGCTGATAGATGCTGCGAATTCGAAAGGTGGAAAAGACAATATTACAGCGGTCTTGGTTAAGAATGATAAGCCATTCCAGGAACAAGAAGCCGTAAAACCCCTGCCAGTTTCAAAAAAAAAAATAACGACTCCTGAAAAGCCTCTTGCAGAAAACGTTATTGTAAATAAGCACGATCTAAAGGCTAAACCGCCAGTTGTCCGCAGTAATCGCACCGCTGTTATGCTGCTTTCGGTTCTTTGTATTGGCCTGTTGTTAAGTACGGTTTATCTTCTTTGGTTGCGTGGGCAGGAAAATACTGCCGAACGTCACATCCAGGTTGCAGACACAACAGGTATTGGTACGGTATCAGATATAGCGTTTTCAAGAGAGCTTAAAGCCTTCTCTGGCGATACACTTATACTTAGTGATTCTGTTTACAATGAGCCTATTATATTTACTGGCCCTGTAAATATCAGTCAGGATACACTTTACATCCTGGCAAGGGGAAAAATTGTGTTTAAAAGCGATTCGGCCTATTCAGGCCCAGCATTCACCATACCGCAAACAGCTAAATCTATCGTACTGAATGGGGTCACCTTTGACGGCTTTAAAGTAGGCTTAGTAAGCCAGACAAAAAATGTCCGTATGGAAGGAGTGAAATTTCAAAACTCTATAGCTCCGGTGTATTTCCAGTTTAAGACTCCCGCAGATAGCTTTATCAACGGTACATTAACCGAAATGTTCTTCCGTACCGACGACTCACTTTCAGTTCAAAGACCGAATTAATGGCACCGGTAAATTCACAGAGTAGCGGCAGAAGATTTGAACGACTGTTCATGGGCCTTCTTGCTCTAGTTTTCGGGCTATTATTTTTTAGTCTTTATCAGGTTCTTCAGCGTGATTTTGACGAAGTTCAAAAACGTATTGCTGAGGGGAGTATGGTTAACCTCAATGCAGGTAAAACTGCGGAAAGGATTAATGATTTGATGATCAAGGGTTACTACTTTGACGATAAAAAAGATATTGGCCTGATTAGATGGGTTGTGGAAGAGGGGAATTTGAAGGACAATACACTAATCGATAATATAGGCGAACTAAATAAAAAGAAATTTTTCGTAAATGCCGAACAAGCGTTTTCTGAGGGTGGGACTGCTTTTAAAATGAGAGTGAAAGCTTCCCGTGCCCTTCTGGGTTTTACTGGTGATGACTCTCTACGTTACAATCAGGAGAAATCCAATCCGCCTAACGTGCCTTCTGATACAGATGTTAAATCTGGGGAACACGGAATTACAGGTAAGATCGTTAATTCCGACAAGTCCCCAGTGGCTGGTGTTCTGGTACGGCTTCTGATGATCCTGCCACAGGATAGCCTTTACAGCGAAGAGGTTATGGAAGTTGAAAAACGAATTATTGAGACAGGTACCGGCTTCACTAAAACTTTACTTGCTGACAGTCTGAAGGGCCGACAGCTGGAATCATTAGTTGCTTATGCCCGAACTGACGGGCAGGGGACATATCGGTTCTCAGGATTGCCAGATGACAAAGCCTACCAGGTACTTCCCCTGCAGCCGGGGTTCCAGTTCGGAGCGTCTAAAGGTGTGCTTAAACTTGAAAATGATGTTTCGCTGAATTTCACTCAGAACATACACACGATCAGGTTATTATCAACGAGAGATTTCAATATCCTCAAAAAGGAAAAAACGCTTATTGTAAGAACTCCGGAAGAATTCATTAAATGGTTTTGGATAATTATTGGGGCTTACCTGGGTGCGTTTCTTCTTGTCCATTTGCTTCTTACGGTAAAGTTCCCGGAAGCAGACCAGATAATACTTCCCGTACTCATGTTTTTTGCTGGTATATCGCTTTTAACACTGCTTAGTCTTCAGGATCCGTTGAGGGACCGCTTCTTTGCGCAAGATACTCTATTCTATCTCCTTGCCGGGCTTGCCGGGCTTTGTATATTGCTCTTTATCAAGGTTAAGAAACTAAACCCTGACTCCGCTTTTTACAGGATGTTGTTGTTTAGGGATAACAGGAAAGCCGCTAATGGATGGCCATGGATAGTCCTGGCGATAGGCTTGCTTATTATGACCATCATTTTCGGTACCGGGCCCGAAGGCAGCGGGGTTAAGGTTAACTTATTTGGACTTCAACCCAGTGAAGTTGTAAAATTCGGAATCATCTTTTTTCTAGCGGGCTTCTTCGCCACTAACGAAAAATTCATTGCCGAATACCGGACATACAGAAAGCGATGGTCTTTTTTCTCTTTTGCTTTGATATCGATTTTGGTATCAATTTTCTTGTTTCTAATTCTCGGAGATCTTGGTCCGGCCATGGTAATCTGCTTCACATTTATTATTCTATTTTCATTTTCCAGAGGTGATTTCATGTTTATGATCGCGTCTGTGGTATTATACGTTTTGTCAATCTGGCTTTTGAACAGTTTGTGGCTTGCGACAGTTATCACAGTTGCATTACTCGCATTCGCGATGGTTTTCAAACGCAAACAAATCAGCGAGTCTTCGATCATGGCACTTGTGGTAATATCTGGTTTCTTACTAATTGATCAGATTCCATTCCTGGATACATTATTCCCAGGACCCGTGCAAAGATTGGTAGAACGTAAATCTATCTGGCAAGATGCCTGGAATAATGAAGTTTATGGTGGTGATCATGTGGCAAATGGGATTTGGGCGATGTCAAGCGGAGGATTCAGCGGACAGGGAGTCGGCGAGGGTTTCGCAAAGAATATACCTGAAGCACATACCGATATGATACTTCCTGCCCTAGGAGAAGAATTCGGACTCGCGGGCATATGCTGCATCTTCATCCTATTCCTGATTTATCTTCATCGATCTATACTCATTGGGCGACAAACGGGTACGCCGTTTCTGTTTTATTTATGCGGCGGCATCGGTATTAGTACCTTTGTACAGTTTCTTTTAATTGCAGGAGGTTCAACCGGCGCTTTACCTTTATCAGGTGTGTCACTTCCGCTGGTGAGTTATGGAGGTTCATCATTATTGGCGAATATGCTTGCCGCCGGTTTCCTATTATCTGCTTCCCGGGTAAAAGGCACCGAAGTTCAGATGAATTTCATCAGTAAACAACAAGACCAGAATCTCGTTCCCGCACTTGCTGCTGCATTCATTGGTGTATTGCTTCTAACGGTAAATGTGGGTGCATATGTTATTAATAACCGTTCCTGGGTTGTGCAGCCCTCATTGGTAGCTGATCGAAGCGGGGTGAGAATGTTCAGCTATAATCCAAGGATTGCTATCTTGATGAACAAGCTTCAAGCTGGAACGATCTTCGATCGTAGCGGGCGTATACTTGCAACCAGCAAGCCAGAATTGATTAAAGCGCAGAAAGGATTATTATCGCAAGCCGGGGCAGGGGGATATGACCTGGAAACTGCCATGCACAAACGGCCAGACCGCTATTACCCTTATCAGGAGCATATGTTTTTCTGGACCGGTGATGCAAATACAGGTATTTTCAGCGGAAGCACAAACGGCTATTTTGCGGAGTATGAACATGCTGCCGAGCTTCGCGGTTTTAATACGCCCATAACCAAGTTTAATACCATTGCGACTAGATTTCGGGAAGATCGTTTTTTACCTAGAGGAGTAAAGGAAATGACGGTTAGTAAGAAGGATTACAGTGAGCTGTCGCCTCTGTTGCTTGCCGGAATCAATAGTAAGGAAGTGGATGCTTTCAAGCAGAGAAAAAGGGATGTCACTTTATCGCTTGATGCATCGCTGCAGGCAAATATACAGAACTCTATTTCCAGGGATGACTCACTTAAAGATAACAGGGTATCAGTAGTGGTCATGGATGATTCGAACGGTGATGTACTAACTTCCGCTGTTTATCCGCTTCCACTGGTTAAAAACTGGGATGTTATGACCATGAGCCAGTCTGAACAGAATAAACTATCCGGCTGGGTAACCACTTCAGATCTTGGTTTTACCTATGCCACTCAGCCAGGATCAACGGCTAAAATCCTTACAGCTATGGCATCCTTCAACAAATTAGGTATAGCTGCTGTTAATAAGAAATATCAGGTCAGCGCCTATGAACGGATACGCACGAAAGGAATTGAGCCTGATGAAACGGGTTTGATAAATTTAGAGCGGGCCATCGTGAAATCGAACAACGTTTATTTTATAAAACTTGCGAATGAGGAAAAGTTGCAGAAAAATATGGCTGACTTATATTTAAAAACGGGTATGTTCCTGAGAGGGGTGGGCGGATATTTTTACTCGAAAGATGGCAATAATACAGAACAGGAAAATAAATGGCGTGAGTTATGGCGAAGAACCGAATTTAATACAAAGCCGGAGTATAATCCCGCAAATATAAGGAAGACGCGTGCGAAGGGTATTTCGGGAATGTCGTGGGGACAGGGTGAGTTAATAGCTACTCCTGCGGCCGTGGCACGGCTTGTATCAGCGGTATCAAGTCATGGCAGTCTGACAGATCATCGTTACGTTTTAAAGATCAGTGAAAATGCGCTTCCGGTAAAATCAGCTGTTTCGCTTACAAGTCCGGAAAGTGCTGCTTTACTAAAGCAGTTCATGATCAGGCAGAGCGAAGCTAAAACACCGATTCTTGGAATTGCCGTAGGCGGTAAGACGGGGACGCCTGAAAGGATCTGGAAAGGAGAGAGAATAAATGATGGATGGTACGTGTTCTTTGCTCCAAAAATTTCAGGTAGTGGCAATATAGTTGTTTGCATAAGAGTGGAATCAACCA
>NZ_JBASJU010000258.1:0-1938 GCF_049655485.1 Daejeonella sp. | reverse complement strand
GTTTTGGCTAGTTCTATTTTCTTTTGATTCGTGGTCCCGTAGATATACAGATTATATTCATCCGAAGTTATTAATTTATAATCAAACATCGCAACGATGAACTTATTGAGTTTAAAACTGATGAAATCATCCTCAAGCTTAAGTTTTACGATAGCCAAATTGATCATTTCCTGATCGCTTTTAGTAGATAAATCAACATATACTTCTTTGAATCTTTCATAAACAGTAGATTCTCTTGAAACCTCGCCATAAGATGATCCCATATAGAAAAATGGGTCAGGTTCCGTTGATCTTCTTTTAAAATACTGGAAGGTAATGTACCGACCCCTTATTAGTTGGACAATATTTGTGAATTAGTTGTGTAATAAGTGTTCGAATTTAGCTGTAATTTTTCATCTGAATATTCTTCCGACTCACTATTTTTGATTTCTAATATTGGAGATGTTCCCTTTGCGGTGAGCTGCTCCCGTTTTGCCTTGGTGATGTGGATGTTTTGCTCCCATTTTTCTCGTGGGATCATTCCGATCATGCGGTGATTTCTTCGGTTGTCATACCACGATCTGTGCGCAGCCAGAACGTGTTTTGCATGGTAGAAGCTATCAAACTCGTAGCGGTCCACCACCTCTCTCTGAACGATGCTGTGAAATGCCTCGATGTAAGAGTTTTCTTCCGGCGTGGCTACGTGAGTAAACTCCTGATTAGCTTCTGCAGCTCTAAGATATTGCTTAACGCTGTTGGCGATAAACTGCGATCCGTTATCATTTCGGATGGTAACTCCTTTGATGCCGTACTGCTGCTGTATTCTTCTGAAAGCGTTAATTACATCCATCTGGCGAATGCTTTTCTGGAAGATCTGATCTACCGTTCTGCGAGAGAACACATCCAGTATAGTTAACAGGTAGTAATTACGCCTGTCTGCATGCACGTAAATGTATTTAATGTCCAGGCAAAGGTATTCCATCGGGTAGGTGGCCGTGATCTTACGGTGCTGAACAAATCTGCGCTTACCGCTGGTTCGGATGACTTTACCAAGCAATAAATTCTGTTCATCCATTAACCGGTAAACCTTTTTCTCATTGATATAGTAATCCAGCTTCCGGAGCTCTCCAGTTACATTCTCGTAGCCATAGCAGCAAAACTCCTGAGATAGAATGTCTTTTATTTCCTCGATGATCACCTGGTTCTCTACCATTGAGCCGTCTAGTTTAAACGTATGTGTGCTGGGTTTGACTCCACGCTTCCCATCTTTATTCCTGTAATAGTAAACACTGCTGGGCAAGCTAACCCACGACAATAAGGTACGCGCAGGAACTACATGTCTGAAGCTGGAAACGATCATCTTCTTGATTTGGGTTGGATAGGACTTTTTTTTAGAAGCTCTGACTTGACTTCAATTTCAAGTGCTTGTTTGGCAATGATCCGCTTAAGACGTTCATTCTCCTCTTCCAATGCCCGTACTTCCGGATCAATACGGTGATAGGCTGGCTTTAAGCCTTCTACACCTTTGGAAAGATATTTACTTTTCCATCTAGCATATAACGAAGGAGCTAAATTGTATTTACGGCACACTGCAGTGGTTCCTTCACGCTGGCCTTCCTGCACAATAGCTAAACGATCTTCTGGACTGAAAACCCTTCTCTCTTTTTTCATAATTCCCTAATTTAACGGTTCTAAATTGTTTTAATAATTTAGTCCAGTCTTTTAGGGGGTTAGTACAGGAAGTATGAGGCATGATTCAATCGATATTAACCACTGGAATATTATCCGGCGACTGGTCATTCCACAATCCCTTTTTACTTGCTCTGGCCTCGCGCTGCAGCGTGGCAAAATGATCAGCAAATGCCACGTTCGGGGGGATGGTCATCAGGATGGCATAACCATTTTTGATTAATTCCGCATTAACAAAAGTCCCGTCTACGAGATACACGTAGGATAAAG
>NZ_JBASJU010000257.1:0-3360 GCF_049655485.1 Daejeonella sp. | reverse complement strand
GATTTTATAGCACCGCTGAAGTATATACCGGAAAGCATGGAAGGTCATTAAAATTGGATGGCCTGGACGCCGACTTAAATGGTATGGCGAGAGAAAGAGCAATAGTGGTACACGGAGCAGACTACGTTAGTCAGGACTTTATAAACCGAACCGGTAGGCTTGGAAGAAGTCAGGGTTGTCCCGCTTTGCCAATGGATTTATTCGCTGATGTGATCAATAATATCGAAGGTAACACCCTTTTATTTATCAATGGCGAAGGGGTGGATACTTCTGATCTTTTAAAGGGGGTAGATCATACCGATTCTAAGAATGAGGCATAGTCCCTTAGCAATCATTCAATTTTTTCTTCACCCTTTTTACCCAGTTTTACAATGTCACCCTTCGTAAATAGTATGGATTGCATGACCGCGCGCCATTCAGGTTTTTTGCGCAATAGGAATTCCAGATCCATGCCGAAGTGCTTAAACTCTTCCTGCTGAGCATTCTGCATTATTGCTTTAGCCTGCTTATCCTTTTCAACAGATATACGCTGTTCGTACCAATCAATTGCTTCTGCCTCTTCAATTAAAGATAACATCATTCTTGCGAACGTTCTGGTTTCATCAGATAGTTCATTGGGGGGTTCGTGGTATTGGTCAAATCCCATAGGTTTACATTTTTGAAAAATTAACTGAATAATATGCCCAAACTGCTGAGGCCTCTTTAATATTTAGTCCTGAATTAGCCAGGTACCAGATACCTAATCCTAACAAGATCAAAATTAGTATTTTTATGTAATTGCCCAAATCATGTTGCTGTTCATGATCAAGCGAATGGCCATGATTAATAATTTTTGATGCCAAAACACTTAGGTATTTCAAAACTAAAGCGGCAATACAAATTGCGAAGTAGAAATACAAAGTCTCTCTCATATTTATAATGACTGTTGATATGAATTGTCTGATACTAGCGCAGCCAGAATACACGCATCAAGAAATAGAAAATAGTTTATTGGTGTTGCACTTCAGGAACAACTCTTATTCCAAACTGTTTTTGATCTGTTGAGAACAAAAAGTCAATCTTGATGTATTAACACTTTAGCTCAAACAGTATTCCAGAACACATTTAAGTCCAATTATCAGATGGCTGAAAAGCTTAAGAAGGCATTAGGGTTAATCCCATTAACATTTTATGGGGTCGGAACTATTGTTGGTGCAGGTATTTACGCTATAATTGGTGTAGTGGCTGGTGAAGCAGGGTATAATATGTGGATCGCCTTTGTTTTAGCTACGATAGCTGCCACCTTTTCAGCTTTATCCTATGCAGAACTTTCTTCTACTTTCCCTAAAGCTGGTGCAGAATATGTTTTTTTGAGTAACGCCTTCCCCAAGAAAAAAGTTATTCCATTTATTACGGGTTATTTTATCACCATACACGGAACGGCCACTTTTGCCACAGTTCTTTTGGCTTTTGCAGGATACTTTAGCGGGTTTATTGACATTCCAGAAATGCTTATCGCCTACGCTCTTTTAGCTGTAATTACCCTGTTTAATCTGTCCGGTATAAAAAAATCTTCTGTAGTAAATATAACTTTCACCTCTGCACAGATATTAGGATTAGTTATGCTTGTTGTGGCCGGAATAACTTCTCCAAACTTCGGGAATGTATTTCAGCATAAATTTAGCTTAGGCTCAGAAATATTTACTTCTGTAGCAATCGTCTTTTATGTATATACCGGCTATGAACATATGGCAACCCTTGCCGAGGAAGCAAAAAATCCGGGAAGGAATATTCCTCTTGCTTTTATTTTCAGTCTTGTTTTCACTACAGTAATTTATCTTCTGATCGTATTTTCTGCTCTTGCGCTGGCAACACCAGAAGCACTAGCAAGTTCCGGCTCTCCTCTTGCCCTGGCTGGCTCAAATCGTTATAGTTGGATGGGGCCTGTAATTGGTGTTGCAGCTTTATTAGCTACCGCTAATGTTTCTTTAAGCGCTTCCTTATCGGTAAGCAGAATGATGTACGGCATGGCAAGCAAAGGCGACATGCCCGCAATGCTCTCTAAACTAAATAAGCAGCAGGCACCATGGGTAGCAGCCTTAGTGCTGGCGGCAATTGTTGGACTTTTTATCCCTTTTGGACAGATAAAGTTGGTAGCTTCGGTATCATCCCTGGGGGCGATGCTCGTTTTTGCATTCGTTAACCTTGCGGTTATTGTCTTGCGTTATAAGCATCCAACACTTAAAAGACCTTTTTCAGTTCCATTAAGGATAGATAAATTTCCAGTTCTTCCTGCATTCGGGGTAATTGTTTCGGGCCTTTTAGCTACCCAGTTTACCTGGGAGGTATCTTATTTTTGGAATCGCGGTAACGCTTGGTATAACAGGATATTATCTAAGTTCGGGAAGGAATAGTGCTGCCGCTAATTCGAATGATCCTGAAAAGGTTTGGGGCGATGAACACTAAGAACTTCTATTACCTTTTATTTTGAAGGTTCTGCAACAACCAGTATACTATTAGCAATTTTACTGCTTATTGTGATGCTTTTGCGGCCTTCTAATCCCAAAATAAAACTCTTGTCGTATTCTTCTATTTCAATGATCTTTATAGTATCACCCAGACTAAGCTTTACTTTATCCAGGTAAGAGAGGAAAGTTGCTGAATGATCAGTTACACCAGAAAATACACAGCTTGTTCCCGTATTTAATGTTGATAAGAGAGTAGCTTTTGACTTTGCAAATACACCTTTTTCATTGGGGATAGGATCACCATGAGGATCGGCTTTTGGATGCCCTAAATACCGGTCAAGACGGTTTATTAGATCTTCGCTTTGTATGTGTTCCAATTGTTCAGCCATATCATGTACCTCATCCCATCCAAAGGCTAGATTCTCGACTAGAAAAACCTCCCATAACCGATGTCTTCGGATAATGCCGATAGCTAGCTTCTTACCCTTATCAGTAAGTTCAAAGCCTTTTGACTTTTCGTAGGTAATCAACTTTTTTTGAGACATCTTTTTCAGCATGTCCGTCACAGTCGCTGAATGTATAGATAACGCCTTTGCCAGGTCTGAATTTATAACAGTCTCCCCTGTCTGTTCCTCTAACTTGTAGATGGCTTTAAGATAGTTTTCCTCAGTAAAAGTATGCATCAATTTAGATTTTATGCAAAATAAGAAAAAGGGTCATAAAACTATTATTTTAGATAAGCCTAAAATAATAGTTTTGCAAATCAAATAATTATAACTTTGTCAATCAAAAGACCCACTGGCGTATGAAGAATAAGTTAATGATTCTATTAATTATCAGCTGCCTGATAGGGATAGGCACTTCCTGTGAAAAGACTATTCCTGACGCTCCGGCTGACGATGAGATCCTTGAC
>NZ_JBASJU010000256.1:0-17843 GCF_049655485.1 Daejeonella sp. | reverse complement strand
AGAGTTGAAAGTTGAAAGGTGAAAGGTGGAAGATGGAAGGTGAAAAGTGAAACGTGGAAGGTGAAATTGAAAGGTGAAATTGGAAGGAAGAAAAGATAAATTGTTGCAGTCGGAAGCACGGATTTTGGGGTGAAAGGGGAGTGAACCACTAGTGAATCCTGAGTGAATGGAATGAAGGTCGGAATTCGGAGGTTAGATCGGAGGTCTGAGGTCTGAAGTCGGAGGTCAGAAGACTGAAGTCGGAGGTTAGTAGTCGGAGGTGGGACCTGAAGGTAAAGGAAGCGAAGAAGGAGCTTCTTACGAGAATTGTACCGGTATGAGAATGAAATATAAACCATTTAAATTTTTGCCTATGGAGCAATGAAAGATTAAATGAGGTGATTATCCGCCGGGGGCGGGCTAACCAAACGAAGGCAAAGAAAGACCTGCCACATGGTCAATAGCTTACTGTTGCTTTAAACACAAACACTGGTGCATTACAGTTATTGGGTTCTAATCCCGAATGGTGCCGTTAGTATGGTGAGGTCCGCCCGGGTCGGACAGTACACCGAACGCGAAATAGGCGGTAAGTATGAAGACTCTGCTAAAAGATTTATTACTTTTGCCCCACAATCAAAGCATCAAATGAACTATTGGCTAATAAAATCCGAACCTCACAAATACAGCTGGGAACAATTTAATAAAGACGGTAAAACATTTTGGGATGGTGTCCGGAATTATCAGGCAAGAAATAATTTAAGGGAGATGAAAACAGGGGACCTGGTTTTGTTTTACCATAGCAATGAAGGAAAAGAGGTGGTTGGAATTGCGAAAGTGGTTGGTGAGTCGTATCAGGATCCGACAACGGAAGATACCAATTGGTTGGTTGTTGACTTCGCCCCGGTAGAGCCGCTAAAAAAGCCGGTTACTCTTGCCCAGATCAAAGCTGAACAAAGTTTAAAAGATATCGCTTTAATAAAAAACGGACGAATCTCCGTTGTTCCATTGAAAGCAGAAGAGTTCGATAAGATCCTGGAGATGGGAAGTTAAAACTTTGTGCCTAGCTTCGGAAGCTACCTGCCGTAAAGTGGTGTATTATACTTGGTGCGATTACTCTTTAAAGAAAAGGGATTTAAGCTCATTTGCATCATTAGGTTCCATTTTCCCGGCTAGAATTAAACGCAATTGTCTGCGACGTAATGCGCCCTCAAACAGCTCCACCTCGTCCGGGGTTTCTGGCTTAATCTCAGGGACGGGAATAGTTCGCCCACTTTGATCTACTGCAACAAAAGTATAATAGGCCTCATTCGATTTAGCCCTTGTACCCGATGGAATATTTTCCGCCCAAACATCGAGTCTTACTTCCACTGAAGTGTGAAAAGCGCGTGTCACCTTAGCCTCAATGGTGATTACATCTCCTAATTTAATAGCTTGTTTGAAAGATACATTATCAACCGAAGCGGTTACCACAATTCTATTGCAATGCTTCTGAGCCGAAATCGCAGCGGCAATATCCATCCAGTGGAGAAGCCTTCCGCCCATTAGATTGTTCAAAGTGTTGGTATCGTTGGGAAGAACTAACTCATTCATTATAGTGAAGGAGTTTTTTGGGGTTTTAGTGTGGATGGACATAGGGCAAAGATAAACTTTACGATTTTTGTTATGTATCCGAAAAGTTATTTTATTTATTTATAATAATACCTACATTGTTTTTTGAAATCAGCTTTGGGTTCTTAAAATTGAGGTCGACATAAAATGATGGTAAAAGGCCGGGTAATTCATCTAAAACAATTGAGCTAAACATACTAAAACTAAAAAATGAAGGAAAAAAAAGAAAAGAAGGTTTCTGATAATTCACGGAGAACTTTTATCAAAGGCAGCGTTGCTGCAGTTGCGGGATTTACCATTGTTCCGCGTCACGTGCTGGGAAGAGGTTTTCTTGCACCGAGTGACACACTGTATATTGCAGCAGTCGGCGCAGGCGGCAAAGGAGAAAGTGACATTTCCGGATTTGTAGGCAGCGGTAAGGCTAAGATGGCATTTTTATGCGATGTGGATGAAAAACGGGCCGGAAGAACATACACGAAATATCCTGATGCTAAGCGATATGTCGACTGGAGAGAGATGTTCGATAAAGAGCATAAAAAATTTGATGCCGTTTCCGTATCAACTCCGGATCATACCCATGCAGTTGTAGGTTCTGCAGCTATGGTATTAGGCAAACACTGCTGGATCCAAAAACCACTGGCACATGACGTTTTTGAAGTACGTGTTCTTGCAGATCTTGCCAAAAAGCATAAAGTAGTCACCCAAATGGGTAACCAGGGATCATCAAACGATGGTGTAAGGCAAATGCGTGAGTGGTATGAAGCTGGAGTTATTGGAGATGTAAGCGAAGTTCAGATCTGGACTAACCGTCCGGTTTGGCCCCAGGGTAATTTGAACTGGCCTACAAAAACGGCCACACCTCCACCTCATTTAAACTGGGATCTGTGGCAAGGTACTGCTCCGGCAAGAGCTTTCCCTGCTCCGGCTTCTGAGGGTGGTATTGATCTGGCTCCTTTTAACTGGAGAGGATGGTGGGAATATGGAACGGGCGTCCTTGGCGACATGGGTGCTCACTTTATTGAAGCACCAATGAGTGTTTTGGGTCTTCAGCACGTATCTGAAGTGCAAACCAGTTCCAGCGGTTCCGGTTATTTCCCTGAAACGGGACCTGCTTCAAATTATAGCATCATGACCTTTCCAAAAACTCCAGTGACACAGGGTCCTGTGAAAATCCATTGGATGGATGGCGGCATACAGCCTCAGCGTCCGGAAGAATTAGATCCATCAGAGCGTTTTGGAGGTGGTGATGGCGGAATGCTGTTTATCGGCACAAAGGGTAAAATGATGGCAAACTGCTACGCTGCCAACGCACGGCTTTTACCGGTTTCACGTATGGATGAAGTAACGTTGCCTAAAAAATATGCAAGGGTGAAAGACCAGGCCAATGGGCATTACGCACAATGGGTTGAAGCTTGCCTGGCAGGTTATGGCAACATGGAAACGAGTTCTCCTTTTGATAAGGCAGCCTTGTTATCAGAGGCCATGTTAATGTGTAATCTGGCTATCAGAGGTCATGACCTCTTTACTGAAACGCCGGGAGCAAATGGCAGACCTCCGCGCAAATTCTATCCTACCCGCGGCATTAATTTGTTATGGGATGCTGAAAATATGAAAGTTACTAATGTTGACGAAGTCAATCGATTCGTTAAACGCGAGTACAGGGCTCCATGGAAACTTAGTGGAGTATAAGTCTTCGAAAAAAAGAAGCAGGAAATGAAATTTTATTCGGTATAACGGATAGGTTCAGATGTCGGAAATCCATCCGACATCTGACCTCCGGCTTCCGATTTCGGTCTTCCTACCTCTTCACCGTATTGAGCTCCGTAAACCCCACCAACTCATCCCACCTCGAACCTGGTCTGCGGTAATAAAAGTAAATCTGATAATCATTTTCGGTCTGAAAGTGAGAACCGTCGAATACTACATCATCACGTGTCTTACCATCCTTACTCACCCAGATATAATGGTAATCGAAAACACCTTGCTTGACGAATATAGATCCGCGGAAGCGTTTGCTGATGTCATCAAAAGCCATTTTATCTCTAAGCTGGTAGTTATTGAACTGCCCGACTACATAAGCTTCACCATCATCTGAAGGCCGTTTGGCGGCAAGTGATACGTGAACTGTTGCATAGTCGGCGTCAGTCCGGTTATCGCGTCCATCGGTATTGCGGATAAAGAAATCGCCGTTCTCATCATACACGAAAGTATATCCCAGCCGGTTTTCCGGAAGATCAGGAAGAAGGACTATGGTATTGGCCGTATCCTGATTGATCTGGTCGATACGTTCCGTCCTGAAACGCAGGCTGCGAATATCAAATCGCCTGAATTCAGAGCCACCCAGGAAATCAGTTCCGCGCATATCATTATAAACTAATTGGCCGGGCCGTATAAAGGTGGGGCGGAGGACAGTTTGGACATTATCAGGCCTGTTATTTTGCGCAACAAAAGCCTTTACATCCAGGTAAGGGTTGCTGATATTGAGCTGCCCGTGATTAACTACGAAATTGATTTTCTGTCTTTGATCACGCTCACTGACGATGTTCGAAGCGACTACCTCGGCACCGATACTCACCAGGGGATTGATAATGTACATGCGACGTGTAAGCAGGAGTTTCCGCTGGTCATTATCTTCATAAACCTTCAGTAAATAGTTCCCCGAAATCTTAGGCCTGACGTTCAGGTTCGGGATAATCAATTCGTAATGGGTATACTTTTGGAGCGTATTGAAAGATGAACGGTAGTCAATGATGCGGTCTTCGGTAAATGTTTCAACGAAATCGATAGGGGATAAGCGGCTGCTTTTCCATTCGGCATCGCAATGCTCTACTGAATAGGTGATGTTACGTGTGCCACCTCTAAGGTCATCAAAACCCAGCAGTAAGGCTTCGGAGCTGCCCAGAGTAATTACCGGCACAGACTGCTCCCGCGATCGGTTGTAGAATTCTACAGAACGAATTTCAGGTATATAAACAAAGTTTTCATACCTGAGAATGCTTTGAGGTGTTTCGGCAGGCATGACCCTGGCTTTTTTCTGAGCAGAGCAGGAAATGATGGAAAATGTCAGTAAGAAAAGTAAAATTGATCTTCGCATAGTCTATTGGTTGTTACGCGAAGATAAATTTACTTTCCTTCGAGTTCCATGATCTCATCAGCCATACGTTCCCATTCGGCCTGGGCTTTCAGCAAACGCGGGCTTAATTGCTGATAACGACGGTTTGCTTCAGATAGTTTCTCACTATCCGAATAAACTTCTTCTTTCGCCAGTTCAGCCTCTGCATTTTTTACCGAAGTTTCGAGCTCTGCAATCTCCTCTTCCAGCTTCTGAAGTGCCTGATTTAGCTTCTTAAGATCGTTCTGTTTATTTTCTGTCTGAATCTGTGGTTTTTCCTCTTTTTTGACTTCCTTTTTAGGAGCATCCTGCACAATTACCTTTGGCACGTAAACCCGTTTCGAATTCCATTCTTCATATTCTGCATATGTTCCCGGATATTCCTTGATTTCCTGATCTTCAATAAACCAGATTTTATTGGCCACATTGTCTAAAAGGTACCTATCGTGAGATACGACAATAAATGTCCCTTCGAACTGGTCGAGAGCCTGTATCAGGATGTTCACTGAAGCAATATCCAGGTGATTGGTAGGCTCATCCAGGATCAGGAAGTTAGCATCTGCCGTTAAGGCTTTCGCCAAAGCAACACGTGATTTTTCACCTCCCGACAGGACTTTAATCTTTTTAAAGGCATCATCACCTGTAAACAGGAAGCACCCCAGGATGGAACGTAGCTCGGTTTCCGTATGTTTTGGTGCAAATGCCTGAAGCTCCCGTATGATCTCGTTTTCGAGATGCAAAGCTTCCAGTTGGTGCTGTGCAAAGAAGGTCTGGGTTACATTATGCCCGGTTTCGCACATTCCTGTGAAATTCTTGTCTGCACCGGCAATAATTCGTAGCACCGTCGATTTACCCCGGCCGTTGGCACCAATAAGTGCAATTTTATCTCCTTTTTCAATAGTCGCCGTAGCGTTTTTCAGGATAGGAACTCCCGGATAAGCTTTCGTCAGGTCTTCGATGCGGATGACATGGCGCCCGGACTGCTTACTGAATTTGAAGCTGAAATTAACCGATGGGTTATCATCATCCACATCATCTACACGCTCCATTTTTTCCAGGGCTTTTATACGCGATTGGGCCATCTTGGCTTTACTTGCCTTGGCGCGGAAACGTTCAATAAGTTTTTCTTCCTGTTTTATTTTCGCCTGCTGGTTCTTAAACTGCCCGCTTTGTATCTCTTCACGAAGGCCTTTCTCGTTTACATAGAAACTATAATTTCCAGCGTAAGGGATTAACTTTCCTTTACGGGATTCAACAATCTTTTTTACTACGCGGTCGAGGAAATACCTATCGTGCGAAACGATCACAATAGCACCTTCAAATGCCTGAAGGTAAGTTTCCAGCCATTTAATCGATGGTAAATCCAGGTGATTGGTTGGCTCATCCAGAAGGAGTATGTCAGGCGCCTGAAGTAGTATCCGCGCAAGCATTACCCTCATTCGCCATCCCCCGGAAAACTCAGCCAGGGTACGGTGGGTATCTGCTTCACTAAATCCTAGTCCGGCCATGATCTCATGGGCACGGTATTCAATATTATAGCCGTCGAGCGCTTCGAACTCAGTTTGTTTATCACTGAGCTTATTGATCAGCTCGTCGGTGTATTCTGTTTCGATTTTCTTGAGCAATACCTCAATTTCGGCATGCAGCTGGTTTTGGCGCTCGAAAGCTTCCATCGCAACATGCAAAATGCTTTTATCTGATTGATAGGAAAGAAGATCCTGGTTTAGATATCCGATCTTAATATCCTTGGCCATGGATATCGTGCCGCTTGTAGGGGCATAATCGCCTACAATTATCTTTAGAAGTGTTGTTTTTCCGGTTCCATTGGCACCGATTAGTCCAATTTTTTCACCGGGTTTTATATGCCAGTTAGCGTCGTCGTATAATGCCCTTGCACCGATCTCGAACGTGAGGTTATTTATCGCAATCATTTCGCGCAAAACTACGGAAATTATGTGTTTATTTTTTGCCCGGGTAAAGAGCTTAGTAAAAGGCTCAGTGTTTTCAATTTTGGGCTGTGATACCATTATTAAAAATTAAGCGTTCTTAGGCTATAAAATTGTTGCGTATTCCTAAAAAGAGTAAACTTAAACTAAGAAAAAATGAGAAGCTTAATCAAAATTGGCAGTACACTGCTTGGTGCTGTAGTGATGTTGTCGTCATGTGAAAAGGATGATTCCACAGGCAGTGGTCAGCTGTCGTATCGTGTTAAGCCTGCAAATTATACTGCATCCGTGGGTGGTTCTATCTCAGGAAGCGGCTTAGTTGTTGGCGTAAATTCAAACTCAAGTATAACCTGGACTTCCGGCTCATTGTATATAAATGAAATCGATTTTGAGGCAGAAAGCAAAAATACCGAGATCGAATTTGAACTTAAGAAACCTGTCAGTGTTGATTTATTTAATCTGAGCCCACTTTTAGGGAGTGTATCGATCCCTGATGGTACTTATGACGAGGTGGAATTAAAACTAGAATTGAAAAAATCGGATACCAATATGCCATTGACGTTGAAAGGAACTTATACGGATGCTAATGGGGCTAAAATTCCGGTTGAGTTTTATTTTAACGAAGATTTTGAATTGGAAGTAGAAGCTGAGGACCTCATTGTTAATGGAAGTAATGATTACCTGGGCCTGATTAATGTTCAGCTAAATAAGTTCATGACAAATGTGATATCCGCAGATTTGAGCAACGCTTCAAAGACAAACGGAGTAATCGTTATATCCAGTACTTCAAATGCAAATCTGTATTCTAAGTTAAAAGCTAATCTGAAGGCATTCGCTGAATGCGATTTCGAGGATTAAGCTAAATATTGAGCTAACAGGCTTACCATATATTACTTTTCAAATGGCTGAATAATTATTTGTTTGTTCAAATAATATTCAGCCATTTTTTTCTTATTTTACTTAGGGCCCAAAATCCTTTCCTGATAGCATTTTCTTGGCGTACAATTTGATTAGAATAAATTAGTTCGCGAAGTTCATCAATGCTTATTCAAAATTCTACATGCCACGCTGGTTAAATCTAACGCTGAAAATAGGCGGGATACTTATTGCTCTTGTCCTTGTCCTATGGATGGGCCTTGCAGCCTATGTATATTCAAACAAAGCGAAATTACTTCGAACGGTTACCAAGCAGCTCAACGAGAACCTTAACGGGAAGCTTACCATCGAGCGGATGGAACCCTCATTAATTCAGGGTTTCCCAGGTATCTCGGTGGGGCTTGAGAATGTATTGCTTCGCGATAGTCTTTGGGATAAGCACAAACACGATCTTCTGAGAGCGAAAAACGTATTTATTAAAATCGATGCATTTTCAATTCTTACAGGTTCTCCTACTATCAGGGACATCCGGATAAGTAATGGGACTATTTACCTTTTTACAGATAGTTCAGGGATAAGAAACACTGATATTTTTAAGAAGCGCGATAGCACCAAGGCTGGAAAAGGCGGAGGAAGTAACAGGATTAACCGCGTGCGGCTGGATAAAGTGATGCTAACTATTGACGATAAACTTAAGAACAAGCATTTTAAGTTTAACGTGGATGATTTTGACGGCAGGATCAATTACAATAGTGATGGCTGGAAAGGCAATGTGAAAGTAATGGCTAAAGTAGAAGCATTTGCTTTCAATACAAAACGAGGAAGTTTCCTGCGAAATAAGAATCTGGACCTTGATCTCGATATGGTTTACAATGATGAACAATATCACTTAACCATTCCGGAGCAGGAGATTGGCATTGATGACGACGATATTTTTATTGGCGGTGATTTCAAGTTCGCTCCGAATAACACGGATTACAAACTGAGCGTAAAGGCACCGTCTATTCTTTATAAGGATGCTCTGACCTTGTTATCCTCACATGTTACTAAAAGACTTACCCGGTATAGTGTAAAAAATCCTGTAGAGGTCCGGGCTACCCTTCGCGGTAAATTAAAAAAGGGTGGGGAGCCATTTATTGACGCGTATTGGGTGGTGAATGATAACGAGATAGGCATGTCAGGTGAAACTATAACCAATGCCAGTTTCACGGGCAGCTACAGTAATGAGTGGATTAAGGGTGGCCCCAGGAATGATCCCAACTCGGTAATCATTTTCAATAAATTGAAAGGGGAATACTATGATATACCATTCACCGCTGATTCAATTAGAATTACTGATTTGAGAAGACCAGTGTTTACGGGGCGTTTCATTTCTTCATTCCCTTTAGCGAAGTTGAATAAGGTCTTTGGCGGTTCAACTTTCCTGTTCAATGCAGGAAGCGCGGAATTGGATCTGATTTACAAAGCACCCTTCGATCAAAATGATACTGGCCAGCGTTTTATTTACGGTTCGATTCATGTTCACGATGCAAAAGCTGCGTATAAACCACGTAATCTTACCTTGCAGGACATGCAGTTAGAAATGAATTTCAAAGGTCTGGATCTTTCTATTGACAATATAAAATTGAGAAGCGGCACCTCTTCATTGACTATGAAGGGTGAAGTAAAGAACTTTTCAAATCTGTACTATTCCGATCCTCAGAAAATGCTTATCAACTGGCAGGTTAGCAGCCCTCAGATCAATTTGAATGAGTTTCTTGTTTTCCTGGGCAGGAGAAATGTCAGCAGTCCGACAGACGCCGGGGGTGTAAAGAAGATCTCAGGAAACCTGGAGCGGATGCTGGCACAGGCTAGTATGAACTTGAACCTGAATGTTAAAAAAGTACTTTACAAGAAATTTGCAGCAACTGATGTGCGCGGGGGGATTACTTTGAAGCAATCGGGGATAGCTCTGAATAATTTGAGCCTCAAGCAGGGTGGAGGGAGCCTTAATATAACCGGAAATATCGATCAGACAGGAAAAATTAACAAGTTTAATGTCGACACAAAGATCAATAATGTCAATGTCGAACAGCTGTTTAATGCTTTTGACAATTTTGGACAGGACGCGATAACCAGCAATAATCTACGCGGAACATTTTTCGGTGGTACCTCTATTTCTGGCTCTATGAGCGACAATGGTGTGATAGTGCCGCGGTCCTTCAGAGGAAATGTCACGTTTGATATCCGGAATGGTGCCCTGGTGAATTTTGAGCCTATGAAAAAGGTCGGAAACTTTGCTTTTCCGAACAGGGATTTCTCTAATATCCGATTTACAAGCCTTAAAAACACTTTAAATATCCAGGGAGATAAGGTTATTATCCCGCCTATGGAAATCCGTTCGAGTGTTTTGAATATATTTATGGAGGGTGTTTACAGCTTTACTAAAGGAACGAATATTGCCATTAAAATTCCGTTAAGGAATCCGGGTAAAGACGAAGCCACGGAGGTGAAAGTTGCCAGAAAAGACCGCGACCTCAAAGGCATAGTTATTAATCTCAGGGCATTGGATGGTGAAGATGGCAAGGTAAGGTTCCGTCTGGGCAAAAATGCTCCTGAGGACTATAATAAATAATGTAGGTCTGTATTAATTGTCAAACCTGTAACTTCGCGGGATGTACCAGATTATAAAACCCTTTTTGTTCAAATTCGACCCCGAGAACATACACCATTTTGTAACGGGCGGACTGCGTGCCGTTAACCGTATTTGGGGGGTAAAGCCTTTATTAAAGCAGGCATATCAGCTGGAGGATAATCGTCTTGAAAGGGAGGTGTTTGGATTGAAGTTCAAGAACCCGCTTGGCCTCGCTGCAGGCTTTGATAAAAACGCAGATTTTATTGAAGAACTCACCGAATTTGGATTCGGATTTATTGAGATCGGCACAGTAACCCCTTTGCCGCAATCTGGCAATGAAAAACCACGCATGTTCAGGCTCCCGGCCGATGAAGCATTGATTAACCGTATGGGGTTCAATAACCAGGGTGTCGATGTGGTAGCGCATCGTTTGAGTAAGCTTGACCGCAAGGGCCTGATCATTGGCGGGAATATCGGTAAAAATAAACAAACGCCTAATGAGGACGCGCTAAGTGATTATATTAAATGCTTTGATAAGCTTTTTGATGTAGTGGATTACTTTGTCGTTAATGTCAGCTCACCGAATACGCCTGGATTACGTGAACTACAGGAAAAGGAACCATTAAAGAATATTTTAAATACACTGCAACAGCGGAACCATAAAAATGATATTAGCCGGCCCATCCTGCTAAAGATAGCGCCGGATCTTTCAGATTCGCAACTCGACGACATTATCGAGATCGTTATGGAAACGAAGATCGCGGGAGTTATTGCAACAAATACTACGATATTCAGAGAAGGACTAACATCACCTGGAAATATTTCCAAAGAAACAGGCGGTTTGAGCGGCAAACCCCTCACAAAGCGCTCAACAGAAGTTATACGTTACCTCTCAGAAAAATCAAATAAAGCTTTTACGATAATTGGGGTAGGCGGTATCCATTCGGCGGAAGATGCAATTGAGAAGATTAACGCCGGTGCAACGCTGGTGCAGATTTATACAGGGTTTGTGTATGAAGGGCCGGGATTGGTGAAGAGGATATTGAAGGGGGTTTTGAAGGTCGTTAGTTAGGAAGGGGCTAGAGGAGGTCCCTCGCTGCGCTTCGGGATGACGAGCGGGTGGTTATTTATTATAAAGGTCGCTATTGGGCTTGAGGTCCCTCGCTGCGCTTCGGGATGACGACCATCGCAGCGTGTGGGTGAATGGAGATTTCTCCTCGCCGGACGTTAGTTTTAAATTATCAAATGTTTCCTGGCTCGTCGAAATTGTCCCCATTACTAACTTTTGTGTACCATTGACTAAGTGGTTTTTCTTTAAATATGGATTGGGGTTACCTTCCATTATGAAAAAGGGGGGCTACGTATATATGATGACTAATAAACACAAAACAACCCTTTATATCGGGGTGACTTCTGACCTAGACCCTACATGGAATGACCTATGGGAGGAAATTCAAAAGAAATAACATTTCGACGAGCGAGGGGTTTTACAATCATTTACTGGGCCCGTGCCGCGAGGAGAAATCTCCCTCCCCTAAAAAACAAACAGCCGTCATCCCGAAGAGCAGCGAGGGACCTCCCAAAAAAAAATCCCAACCATCTCTGGTCAGGATTGAATTTTCTAAAGAAGAATCTCTTACTTCTTAGCTGCAGCTTCGATCTTAGCTAATACTGCATTGTTCTTGCTGATCTGGCTTGTTGATTTTTCAGCTGAACGGCTTCCAGTTTCAATATTGCGGCCTAATTTCAAAAATTGAACCTCTAAACGTGAAGTGGTTTTATTCTTTCTGTCTTTTCTTTTTAAACGTGTAACGCCCATGGTTTTAAATTTTAATTTTTTTGTTGAGGTCAGGACCGGATTCGAACCGGTGTAAAAGGTTTTGCAGACCTCTGCCTAGCCACTCGGCCACCCGACCTTATGTAAAGGACTGCAAAAGTAGCAATTTATTATTGCTCGCCCAATAAATTTATGAATTTCTTCTCATCTCGGAACAAAATATCGAAGCAGATACCGCTACATTCAGTGATTCAGCCTCTCCGAACCGCGGAATGGTCACCGGGAATTGGATTCGACGGCTAATTTCACTTCGGATTCCATTTCCTTCGTTGCCCAAAATTAAAATTCCTTCGCTGCCGAATTCGGTTTTATAGATTGAATTGCCTTCCAGAAGTGCACCGAAAACAGGAACATCAGCCTGTTCCAAAAATTTATCCAGGTTTGTATAGGAAACGTGCACCCTGGAAAGCGAACCCATAGTTGCCTGGACCACTTTGGAATTATAGGCGTCTACCGTATCTCCTGAGCATACGAGATACTTTATTCCAAACCAATCCGCCGTACGGATGATAGTACCTAAATTTCCGGGATCCTGTATACCATCAAGTGCGATTGTGAAACAACCTTTTAGCATTTGCGTTGTTAAAGTTCTGTGTTCTGGAATTTTTACGAGTGCGAGGATTTGTTGGGGTGAGCTTAAAGCACTGATTTTTGTCAGTTCGGAAATGCTAATCTCAATTGGCTTTATATTGTGTGATAAATTGCCCAACTTTGGCATCACATTTTCAATATAATAGATAGTGTCGACTGTATAATGAGAATGAATAAATTCTGAGACGGATTTTAAGCCTTCCACGACAAAAAGGCCGTGTTCTTTTCGGATTTTTTTTTGCTGTAACGATTTTATAAAACTTATTTGAGACTTTGAAATCATACTCTATCTACCGTAGTTTCTCACTTGCAAGTATACTGCTTTTGATCTTAATTCTATCCGCCTGCAATGCTACACGCTATCTTGCCGAGGATCAGGCGCTGGTTACGAGCGTAGAACTGGATAGTGTGGACAAGGAATTTGCAGCAAGCGCCCTGACTTTCGTACAGAACGATATCCGCCCTAATTCGCGCCTTAACCTGGCTCTTTACAATTTTTTTAATACTAAAAACGGCAAATACCGGACCGACCGTGTTCGTGCCATTGGGGAGGCTCCCCATATACTCGACAGTTCCCTGGTTGAAATTTCACGGATACAGATCGAAAAGTTCTTAGCTACCAAAGGCTTTTTCATGGCGAAGGTGAAAAGCGACATCCAGGTGGAAAAGAAGAAAGCCACCATAACATTTACCGCTAAACAGGGACCGGAATTTAAGATCAGTTCCATCACACATGAAATTGCGGATTCGGCCGTTGCGCAGCTTTATGAGGCAAATCGCGCTAGTTTTACGCGTATGAGGGAAGGTGCGCGTTTTGATTCTGATTCCTTAAACTATGAACGTGAGCAGATTTACAGGCTTATGAAGGAAAACGGTTATTTTGATTATCTGCGGCAGTTTGTGAGGTTTGATGTCGACAGTAATTTAAATAGCAGCCAGGCTAAAGTTACCATGTATCTGGCCAACCCAACCGATAAGCCTGCCCATCAGGTTTACACTATTGATAATAGTTTGGTAACTATCCGTGATAGTGAGGGATTAACAGACAGCCTCATCGTTGATACAATTACCGTCGATACGCAATATCGTTTTGTAGATTATTCGCAAAAGTTTGAACCGAAACCTATAAGCAAATACCTGTTTATCAATAAGGGTGAAAAATACAATATCAATAAAGAAGATTTAACGTACGACAGGCTTTATGACCTGAATGTGTTCCGCACAATTAAGATTGATTATGCTAAGACCAGTGATAGTACTAACCGCCTGCAACCCCGTTACGATATTGTACCGCTAAAGCGGATGAGCAACAGGGTTGAGGGGGAGTATACATTCAATTCGGGCCGAAACGGTTTTAATATCGGTAATACTTATACGAACCGAAACCTTTTCGGGGGAGCTGAAATGCTGGAAATTAAGGCTAAGTACGGACTGCTTTTCGATGCTAATGCGACCGGAAGCCTGATTGACAGGATTTTTAGCAGAGACCTCCAGCTGGGTGCTAATTTAATTTTCCCGAAGCTTTTAGTACCTTTCCCAATCCCAGTTATTGGTAAGAACGGAGTCCCGCATACGACCGTTTCCAGCAGCTTGCAGCTATTTGATCAGAAGGATGCCTTTTCGAGCCGGGTATTTATCAATGCGATTACTTACGACTGGGTAGAGACAAAATACAAGTTTCACTCCCTGACGCCAATTAATATTGAATTCAGAAAGGGTATACTTAATTCAGTTTTTAGAGATAGTTTGCGGCAGCGGGGCTACGAACTCTATGTGCGTACCAATAACAGGGCTTTCTTTAATCTGGGAAGTCAGTATGCATATACCCTTAATAATATCAGGTTAAACACCTACAGCAATTTTATATATTTCAGGGGTGCCATAGATGCGGCAGGAAACACCCTGGGCTTACTGGACCGGGTTATTAAATTCCCTACGGATTCGACGGGTGCAAAGACATTATTTGGCCTGCCTTATCAGGAATACGTGAAAACGGAGTTTGATGGCAGGTTATACCGGTCGCTGGGTGGTGAAAAGCAAGTCATTTTCCGGCTCAATACGGGTATCGGGATTCCTCACGGCAATAGCCAGCAACTGACCTTTGAGAAAAATTTCTTCGCCGGGGGATCAAGCGGGGTCAGGGCATGGCAGGCAAGGACCCTAGGTCCTGGCAATTATAACAGATCTTCTTTGGGAACTGGCGGACGGGCCGATACCCTGAGGAGGAATTTGAGAAATCTGGATCAACTGGGGGAATATAAGCTTGAAGGAAACCTGGAATACCGCTTTACAATGGCCGAAAACTTTTTGAATGCAAAGATTAAAGGAGCCGGATTTGTCGATTTTGGAAACGTTTGGAGAAAGAAATCTAAGGCGAGCATGATTGAAAACCCGGGCGGGGAATTTGCGTTTAATAAATTCCTCGGGCAGCTGGCAGTTGGTACGGGCGCTGGTCTACGCTTCGACCTGAATTACTTCGTTTTTAGATTCGATGTGGGTATCAAGGTTAAAGATCCGCAATTTAGAGGGTCGGATCAGTACGTACTTAAATATCTCTTCAACAGATCTGGTCTGAAAGATTTGAAAGAGAGATATGAGGTTACGAATAACCCGGATGTGTACAGGTTGATTCAGTATAATTTTGGGATAGGGATGCCTTTCTAGGTCAGAGGCTTTAAAACAAGCCTTTCAGTCCGTCTACCACTGTATCGAAGAATGTCGGGATACCAAGGCCGTTCTTGGAATTGAATATCAGGAAAGCTACTAATATGATCCCACCAATAATGATAAATTTCTTGAATAGGGTAGCTAGCACTATTATAGCAAGAGGAACCAGAATCAGAAACAACCAGCTTATTTTATAAGGACTAAGGTTGTCACCTTTCTTATAGACATAATAAAGCTTTCCATGTGTGCCAGCTTCGTTTTCATGCCTCAGATACAAAAATGTCGACTTATCGATTGGCTGCGCTGGTACGGCCACTCCATCATTAAATTTTAATTCCTGCTGAAAACCATTGATGCTGAACTGAAATGTGCCATTAAAGGTCTCAATAGGTTTGTCGTTAATATCCGCAGCGATTATAGCGATCTTATTATTTTTCAGCAGGTTTTCTTTGACTACAAAATTATTCAACGCAATTTGCTGTACGGATACCGCTTCATTCTGAGCCATGGCTAGGGCAGCCGTGAGACTCAACAAGCAAAAAAGTAGGGTACGGGTTAAAATTTTCATTCAAATGAACGCTTATTGTAAATTAAAAATCCTGCATGGAACATTACACCGAACCGCTTATTGTCATCATCGTAATGATTCAAACTCAGGCTTATCGGGCCTACTAATGTATGATAAACTAAGCCGGCAGTTGCAGCTAAATAACTCTTAGCGAAAAGGTCGCCATAACTGACAGACTGTAGCTTGTTAAGCTCATATTCTTCCACAGGCTGAAAGATATAAAATTCTGCCCTTGCATCGAGATTTTTCCCTAAGTTAAATACATTCTTAATTCCCAGGGCGCCATAAGAGTTTGCCCGGAATTTTTCCAGATACAAGGATTTAGAGTCCTGCAGCGGATAAAATGCCGGAGCACTGAGCAGTGTTGATTTGTACGTACTGAAAGCTGGCTTATTACTAATAACAATTTCTGTCAGGTACCCGAATGAATATCGTTTTATGTGAAATGGATATTGCTCACGGCTTAATTTTGCCTGGAACCAATTGCGGTTAATCAGTTTCTCACCAACAGGACTAAAGCTTACTTCGCCCCTGAGAATATTGCCCGGGATATATTTTTCTTTACCACTATACACGTTTATCCCCACACGGAACGAAGATCCTTCTGTAGCATACATCCTTCGGTTTAGAAGGTTTTTACTAAATGTGAGTGACGACGTTAGCCCGTCAAAGCTGCTGCGGTCCAGAATGTCACCAAACTGGAAGCGGCGGTTGGGACTGTAATGATCGGAAAAGTTTATAATACCCGCCTGCAGTTCCATTTTTCCATTATTACTTAATGGAAAGCCAAGTTTTACTGCGCTCTTCTTATCTGACTGTTCGATGAACGTGGGATCGATATCTTCAATAAAGATCTGGCTTTTGTTAAAATAATTCCAATGGTTGTAGGTGAATTCCGCTTCTACGAAAAAGGGAAGTCTGCCGGGCACATCCATCCGTGACATGCCCTGAGCAGACTCGTAGAATCCGCCTGCGTAAAAATTTGCTGAAAACGTATAAGAGTTTTTCCTGAGGTAATTATACTGCAGGCCAACGTAAGCATTACTGATTGGCCGTGTAGAGACCGCGCCGCCAAAGTCGAGTTTGAAGTTTTTCTCCCTCTGAACCTGAACTTCAAAATCATAACCATCGGTGTTGGGTTCGCGGCGTATTCTAGGGTATACCGTTTCAAAATTATCGTCCGCTACGAGTTTATAATATCCCGGCTTGAGCTGTTCAATCGTGGGGTTTTCTATAACCGAACTATTAATGACTGTTTCGACATACCTTTTTTGCCTGGGATTGACGCCTGTTGCCAGAATTTCATCGAATTCCAGGGTTGATTTTCTATTTTTAAACTTTGCCCTTTTTATAGCCAGTTCTTCGGCGCTTGTACGCGCGCTAACTGAATTTTTAATATCGACCATATTTGCTATTGTCGCATCATAGCCCCTTTTTATTAGTTCCGCAACGGGTGAAAAATCGGTAGTGCTAAATCCTGTCAGGTCGGGTTGAATATAGGCCCCATTTTTTCCAATAGATGTAGAATCGGATTTGGATAAGAACATATAAACCAGGAAGCGGTTCATTAACTTCTCATCATCTTCCTTTGGATAGTCATTGAAAATTTTCGAAGAAACGTTCGAACCTATCATATAATCCGGTTTGAACTCTTTTTTCAGGACGTCTACAGGGAAATTATTGTACAGGCCACCATCGAAAACATACTTTTCGTTTACTTTGACCGGCCGGTATACCAGCGGGACAGTAAAGGTACCTCTAATAGCCTCAGGTAAACTGCCCATTGATACGGGAATCATTTCCTGGGAAAGCACATCGGCCACGATACATCTGAATGGCACGAATAGCTTATCAAAGTTATCTCCGGCATTGACAGAAGCCTGGCCGAAAAGTTCCAGGAGAGCATAATTAAGGGGTACATCATTAATCAGGTTCGACCTTAGTTTGATATTAAAACCCGTGTCGACCTGTAGTTTGGCCGTGAGAAAGGAGGGGTTTTCGGGTTTCTTATTAAAGAAAAAGCGGTAATTGTTTTTGAAATTTCC
>NZ_JBASJU010000255.1:0-6585 GCF_049655485.1 Daejeonella sp. | reverse complement strand
GTTTAAACCAATAGATGCGGTCAGACTCCTTAAGGTTTTAACTCTCCTTCGGCTTTATATCCTGTAGCATTTATTGCTTTAATGATAGCGTTTTTATCGGTTTTCGATTGGTCATATTTAATGCTAGCAGTGCCTAATTTAGAATAATAATTCTTATTTAATTCTTTTAAACTATTATAGGAGCTATCCTTATTAAAATGCAGCCTGGTAATTGAGGAATAATCTATGGGGAGCTTAAAAGCATTTTTAAGAGGGATTTCTAAAATTTTAGTGACTATGTAGCGTATAATTCCACCATGGGCTACAACCGCTACATTTTCAAAAGGAGTCTGCATTAATTCTACCATGAATTGATCTGCACGGTAACTTAGGTCTAGAAAGGATTCTCCACCAGGAATCTTACAACTTACAAAATCAGCCATCCATTCATTCAATCGAATCTGATCTATATCCTGCCATTTTCTCATTTCCCATTCTCCAAAGTTTAATTCCAGCAACCGCGCATCAGTAAACAGGTTTGTAGTAGAAAGCTTTTCAGCGAGAATGGAGCACCGCTTTAAAGGACTTGTATATACTGCATCGAATTGTTCAGGCAAGTTCCATTTTAAAAAATCAAGCTCATCCTGGAAAGTTTCTGCTAAGGAAAGATCAGACTGCCCATAACAGATCCCTTTTCCCACCAGAGGGGAAGTGTGTCTTATCAAATAAACTTCCAAAGTGCAATAAAACTTAGATAAAATACGACTTCACAAATTTGTTGGGTGGCTCCTCCACAATCACCTGTTTGACCTCCAATCCATTTGACATAGTATCTACTTAAATACCATCTTGCTGCGAATACCGGAATAAGCAAAAGAAAAATGTAAGCGTTCCAGAACATTAAGAGAGGTAGAATTCCGAAGCATGCTCCTGCAAAAAGTGATATCCCTGACATTCTATGTGCTGCAGGTTTCGCCTTGCTGTCAGCATCTTCTCTTACATAGTCAAGCGTAAATAACAGGGTCGAAGCTGCAAAGCGGCTGAGTGCATGCCCGGTAATCAGAGCAAAAGGAATTTGCCGGCGATCTATATCATATAAAGCAGCGAATTTTAATGAAAAAATACAAATAAGCCCAATTACCCCAAAGGCTCCAACACGGGAATCCTTCATAATTCTTAGAATACTTTCTTTAGTCCAGCCACCACCAAAACCATCACAAACATCGGAAAGCCCGTCTTCATGAAATGCTCCTGTGGTAAGAATTGTAGCAACCATACTTAAAAGTATTGCAATAGAATGCGGGAAAACAAAAGCGCTCAAATAATAAATCAAGGCTCCAATAGCTCCCACAATAAAACCGACCAAAGGGAAATAGCGAGAGCTTTTAGTTAAATACTCCGGGGAATGATCAGACCATTTTGGACATGGAATCCTGGTAAAAAACATGAGCGCAGTAAAAAATATACGGATTTCTCGTTTCATTTAGATGTTTGTAATACTTTATCAGATAACCCGGTGCTTTTAAAACTTGCCATTTCATTTAGAAAAGACAACGCGGACTTAATTACCGGAAATGCCACAGCACAACCCGACCCTTCACCAAGCCGCATTTTCAGCTGAAGCAATCCCTCTGCTTCCAGATGATTTAAAAGTAAACGATGGCCTTTCTCTTCGGAACAGTGGCAAAAAATTGCATTTCTTTTTATTCCTGAATGAAGTTTCCAGGCAATTAAAAATGCAACGGTTGAAATGAAACCATCAACAAGGATCAGCATATTGTTTTTATATGCTTCGAGCATACCGCCTGCCATTTGCAGTATTTCAAAGCCGCCAAAATGAGAAAGAATAGTTGTCAGTTCTCTATTGCCCGTATAATTTTCAAGAGCCTGGCTTAATATTTTTTGCTTTAGGACAAATGTTTCATCGCTCACACCGGTACCTTTGCCTATACACTCATTAAGGCTTATACCGGTAATTAAACTCATTAATATGGAGGCAGTAGAAGTATTTCCAATGCCCATTTCACCAAAACCAATGGTATTACTGCCTTTGCTAAAAACGTTCTGAACTATATCGGCCCCGCAAGCAAAGCATTCATTCACCTGGGTTTCAGTCATAGCAGGGCCAAATAAAAAAGATGCTGTCCCCTTGCCTATTTTCTTATTAATAATGGGGGCATTAGTCGGAAAGTCATAGTTTACGCCCGAATCAATAACAATCAAATCAATTGAATTTTGACGACAAAACACATTAATGGCAGCTCCGCCATCTATAAAATTATTTATCATTTGCCTGGTTACCTCAGAGGGATAGGCACTTACACCATGTTGAGCAATGCCATGATCTGCGGCAAAAACAAGAATATGAGGCTTATAGATTACCGGAGTCTTCGTATTAAATATTTTTGCCACCTGGAAAGCCACTTCTTCCAGTTTTCCCAGAGCGCCCAAGGGTTTGGTTTTATTATCAATAATCTCTTTTAATTCATCATCAAATGATTCATCGTCCGGAATCTGTACATTTAATTTTGGCTGTTTCTTTTGTATTTGTGAGGTAAGTTTTTTAATTTCTTTTACATCCGGATATTCAGATTTTCTTTTCCAGCCTTCCTTTTGGAGCATCGGCTGATTATTATAATTTGTTGCAGGCTTACCTATACAGAAATATCCCAGGGGTTCTATTTCTTCAGGAAAATTGAGAATTTTCTTGAATTCATAATAATTAAAGATTGAAACCCAGCCCATGGAGTAACCTTGCTCAGTAAGAGACAGCCAGATATTTTGCACGGCACATACTGAACTGAATTTAAGTGTTTCATTACTTGCAACTGTGCCAATAGTAAAGGTATTTAATACCGATCTGTCATAACATACAATTAATCCGACGGGAGCTTCAATGATCCCTTCTAGCTTTAATGATGAATAAGCTATCTTTTGAGTTTCGCCAGGTATTTGATTAAAGGCTTTTTCATTGTATTCCTCAAACAGATTTTTTATGGACTGTTTTACAACATCTGAATGCACTAAAAAGTATTTGGTGGCATCTGTTAAACCAACGGAGGGAGCAGTATGACCAGCAAGCAAAGCTTTTTGTATGACTTCATCCGGCACGTTTTCAGCAGTAAAATGACGGGTATCGCGTCTCAGATTAAAAATCTCTTCCAGGGTTAACATCCTTATTTTCTTTTAATTAATACGGCGAAGGAACTAAATCGCAATACCAAAAGCCTTTAGTTTTAGGACTGCTTGAACAAACTCCATCTTCTTTTACTTCAACTGGTTTATACACTTTTTCACCTTTTGAAAACTCAATTTTATTTTTAAAAATAGGCCCATCAAAACAAAAAGTATGAAATTCACCATACTCCCCGCAAGGATCAACATTTGAAGGAAGGGCCTCTAGAAATTTTGAATCTATTTCAGCTCCTACCATATCTTCACCCAGATAGAAATCATTTACACAACAGGTAATGGTTTTAAAACCGAGCGAAATAAACTTTTGAACGAGTTCTTTTGTATCCTTTTTCCATAAAGGGAAAACAGCTTGCATATTAACTTTGGCGAGATTGTCCTCTCTGTATTTTCTTAAATCTTCGAGAAAAATATCCCCGAATATCACATGGTCAATTCCTTCTGATTTTGCTTCCAGAAGCATCTTTTCCATATTGGTTTCATATTCTGCATAACTTCCTTCTTTCACATAAACTTTCTTTAAGGGAATGCCAATTTGATAAACCTGTTGATCCAGAAGGTCTTCCCGAACACCATGCATAGAGATACGGTTAAAATTTCCATTTACTGTTGTTAAGAGATATTTTACATCATACTTTCCTTCCTGTAATACATCATATAAGCATAAGGACGAGTCTTTCCCTCCACTCCAGCAAAATATAGCTTTCTTTTTTTCCATTTTTATTTTAGAGTTAATGGCAGTCCCGAAACCATTAAAATGGCTTTGTCGGCTTTGTTTGCAATGTATTGATTTATCCAGCCCTGGAGTTCGACAAATTTTCTTCCTATTTCGGAATCAGCATGAACTCCCATTCCTATTTCATTTGAAATCACTATGAGGGTAAAATCTTGCTGAGTGAATTTGTCAAACTCATTTTTTGCCTGTGTTAAACTTTCTTCCACATTGTGTTTGGTATCAGCATAAAAGTTAGTGAGCCATAAAGTAATACAATCCATTACTGCTACTTGTCCTTTCAATTCCAAATTGCTAAGATTCTTTTCCTCTTCAATATTTTGCCAGCGCTCATCTCTCTCAGATTTATGCCTGTCAATTCTTTTTTGAAAATCTTTATCCCATTGCCGTGCGGTAGCTATGTAAACAGGATTTCCAGATAACTTTAAAGCAAGCTCCATGGCATACCTGCTTTTTCCTGATCGTTCTCCACCTGTAATGTAATAAATCATACTTTTTGCTTCTTAAATTTATAGGGACAATGTTTGCAGCCTTTCTCACAACAGAAGCCCCGCCTCAAATGATACCTTTCGGTAAACACCCAATAGCCCTGCTCATTGTAATAGTAATCTACATTCTCAATCATTTCATCTTTAGACATGAAGCACAGTTTACGGTTGTCTTTAAGCTGCATTTATCTGAGGACTTAACTGAAGCCATGGATATTTTCTTTGAGCCCATTCAAAAGCTCCAAACATAACAGCTCCAAAGACCAAATTTCCCATCAGCATATTTTTAAGATACGGCAATGCCAGTGCATAGCATTTTAATAGCCCTTGTATGTCTTTTGTAAATGGTTTACCTGTTGTAAAATCCAGACCAAATGCCCAAACACCAAAATCAGTTATAATCCAATGAGCTAAAGCAGCTCCTACTCCTGCCAAAAGAATGTTTTTCACATTTACTTTTCTTATGAAAGATCCTATAAATACCATAAGGGCGAAACTTGCATAAGTCCATAAAAACCCTTCGTAAAAGAATACCAGTTTATGATAATAAATGAAATAACATAAAACTATATCGCTTACCCAAAGGGTTAATAATGGTACCAGATAAGCCTTCCATCGGTTTGCATAATAACACCCGCCAAAAATAGCCATTGCCCCAACCGGAGTAAAGTTGTGAAGCGGTGTATGAGTTCCGGAAATAAATAATCTCCAGGCCCCTGCTATCAATATCATAACTGTCAGAGCACCCATTCGAGGGTGAATTAATGATTTACTCATGATTACTCGATTTTTAAGTGAATTAATATTTGTTAAATTTTTGATGATGTGAATTGGTAACGGAAATTAAAGAAGACTCCTTTGCCTCTCGCGCTATAGCCCTTTATCTCGTTGTATTTCGTATCAAGCATGTTTTCAAATTTGATGGTGGCAGCGAGAGTTTTTAGGATATCGTATTTTAAAGAAAGGTCTATGAGGGTATAGTCTTCCATACCTGTAGTAGCTAAAGCTCCAAAGGGACCTAATGAATTATTGTAATAAATATCATTTCGGGCTCCTACGTACCTGGTATCAACCTTAAAGGATAATTTTGTTATTGGATTATAGGTAAATGAAATATTAAATGAACTTGGCCTCCTTACCAGGCTTAGGGATTCAGCCTTTTTTGTAAGAAATATTCCATTAGTAAAAGTTTGAATATAGTTTCCGTTTGTGTGGGAGGTATCAACATTAGCAGGATTATATTCAAGCTTTCCGTTTAAAAGCGCAAAGTTGCCGGAGAAGGAAAGTTCGTTACTGATTTTAGTGGTAATTCCGAATTCAATACCACGATTGAACTGTTTGCCTATATTCGTATAGGTGTCTCCCCGATAATCGGCAAAGCCGAGGGATTTAATATCTTTGTTTTTATTCCATAGATAGACATATTCAATAAGGTTATCTGTTACCGTATTAAAGTAAGCCATCGAGAAGAAAACATTTTCGTTTACTTTTTGCTTTATACCTATCTCATAAGATTGAGATGTTTCCGCCTTCAACGTCTTATTCCCTCTTGTCACCCCGGAAGTTGTATTTTTCTCTGGAGAATAAAGACGATATAGAGGGGGCGCATTAAAACCGGTTGTATAAGCTCCGTAGAGTAATGTATTCCCGGATATCTTCAGCGATGGATTTATTTCATAAGTTAAATTCCGTCCGAATAAGGAGTGATTGGTATACCTGGTGCCGAGCCCAACTGAAAAAGCTTTCAATTTTTCACTTAACAGAATGCCATTTAAATCCACATGCATAAATGCATTATGAGTAACTGCTTTGGGATCCAGGGTATCTAAATTGGTTTCGGATACATAATTAAAGGCAACATTTGTATAATAGGTTTTTAGTGTCATGCTTTCCTGATAAACACCCCCGCCTATAACCGCATCCAGGCCTTTTAAACGAAGGTTGCCCTGCAGCTCATTATTAGCTACTTTCCCATTATATATTCCTTCAAAAAATGTCCTGTCTGTTGTGCCCTTTTTATTAACTGCTGAGGAGTCATCAGTAGAAACTCTGGTTAAGTCAGTTGTTCCTCCAATATAAGAAAGCTTAATTTTATCATTGACCTGATATGCTAAACCATAGGTAATTAAATCCCGCTTAAAATCAAGCTGATAATTGTCATCATCTTTAAAAGCACCATCATCAATATCGGTC
>NZ_JBASJU010000254.1:0-26201 GCF_049655485.1 Daejeonella sp. | reverse complement strand
TCAAAAGATAATGACATGGAGCAAAGGTAAGGTTTAAGGGGCGGCATTGTCCCGTTTATTTCCGAAATTAGCATACCTAAATCAAAACCATATGGCATCAATACTTATCAAATCTGCAACTATCGTTAATGAAGGGAAATTATTTAAGGGTGACCTCCTTATAAGAAGCGGAATCATTGAAAAGATTGCTGAACATATACATGACCCAGCAGACCAGGTTATTCATGCGGAAGGCTTACACCTTTTACCCGGTTGTATAGATGACCAGGTACATTTCCGGGAGCCAGGCTTGACGCATAAAGCGGATATCTTTACCGAAAGCAGGGCTGCGGTTGCAGGAGGCATAACCTCCTTCATGGAAATGCCGAACACGGTTCCGAATACGCTTACTCAGGAACTACTTGCAGACAAGTATGAAATTGCATCAAAAAAATCGGCTGCCAACTATTCCTTTTTTATGGGTGCAGGCAATGATAATCTGGATGAAGTTTTAAAAACTGACCCACGGACGGTATGCGGCATAAAGGTTTTCATGGGATCATCTACCGGGAATATGCTTGTTGATAATGAGAAAACATTGGAAGGCATATTTAGTAAAGCACCAATCCTTGTTGCAGTACATTGTGAAGATGAAGCAACAATTCGCGCTAATGCGGAGAGTTTCAAAGCTCTCTATGGCGACGAGCTCACACCAGAAATGCATCCACTAATACGTAGTGCTGATGCGTGTTACAAATCATCTTCTTTCGCGGTTCAACTCGCTAAAAAATACAATACAAGGCTTCACATCCTGCACATTTCCACAGCATTGGAAACACATCTCTTTGACAATTCAATTCCCCTGTCGAAAAAAAGAATTACCGCTGAAGCCTGTGTGCATCACCTATGGTTTTCCGACAAGGATTACCCTAAAAGGGGAAATTGGATTAAATGGAATCCTGCTATAAAATCCGGCGAAGACCGGCATGAAATATTGAATGCAGTTCTGGATGACAGGATTGATATTATCGCCACTGATCACGCTCCGCATACTATAGAAGAAAAGTCGCAGCCATACACAACAGCTCCTTCAGGCGGCCCTCTTGTTCAACATGCATTAATCGCGATGTTACAGCTTTTTGAACAGGGAAAGATTAGCCTGGAAAAGATAGTTGAGAAAATGGCTCATAATCCAGCAATTTGTTTTCAGATTGAAAAACGCGGTTTTTTGCGAGAAGGTTACTGGGCCGATCTTGTTTTAGTCGACCTTGCCAATCCCACCGAGGTAAACAGACAAAACGTTTTGTCTAAATGCGGTTGGAGCCCTTTTGAGGGATTAATTTTTAGTGCATCCATTCATACTACGATAGTTTCAGGACGGATAGCCTATCAAAATGGGCAGGTAGTTGAGGGGGGAGTGGGAGAACGACTGCTATTTGAAAGGTAATTAATTAGCAAATTTGAGAATTAGCAAATTAAGAAATTTCGAGAGCTGTTAATCAATGATAAATGTCGCCAGCATTTGCTAATTTTCAAATTTCCTAATTTGCTAATTACTATCTTATTGTAATAAAATACCCATTTCCTCCCTCTTCCTTCCCAGTTTCGCTAAACTGCTTACCTTTGCCCCTATTATGGCTACAGTTTCAATTAATCTCGCTACCGGTTCCGTTCAGAAAGAAGAAATTATTGTTGGAATAGATCTGGGTACAACAAACAGCCTTGTGGCTTTTATAGGGCCGGATGGGAATCCACAAGTAATTAACGATACTGGCAAGGGCGTCCTCGTGCCATCGGTGGTGCATTTTCAGGCAGAAGGTGGGGTAATTGTTGGTAACGAAGCGAAAGAATATTTGCTGTCAGATCCTCAAAACACGATATTCTCGGTCAAGCGACTTCTAGGGCGTTCGTTTCAGGACCTCGAGTCGCATAGCAGCCTCTTTTCATACAAAATAATAGATGATAATACTGAAAGCCTGGTAAAAATCAAGGCCGGCGGGAAATATTATACGCCCATTGAACTTTCGGGAATGATCTTGAAAGAATTAAAGGACCGTGCCGAACATGCCCTAAAAACTCCGGTTAATAGAGCTGTAATTACTGTGCCCGCTTATTTCAATGACAGTCAGAGACAGGCAACACGCGACGCTGGCAAACTTGCCGGCCTGGACGTTTTACGAATCGTAAATGAGCCAACTGCTGCCAGCCTTGCTTACGGAATTGGCCTTGACCCTGAAGAAGAAAAAACAATTGTTGTTTATGACCTGGGGGGTGGAACTTTTGATGTATCCGTTTTGAAGATCCAGAATGGGATATTTGAAGTATTATCAACTAATGGTGATACTTTTCTGGGCGGTGATGATTTTGACCAGGCGATAGTTAACTATTGGATTGAAGCGAACGAGCTAACCAATAACATTAATACTGACCTTCGGCAGGCCTTACGGCTTAAAGCCGAGGAAGCAAAAAAAGCATTAAGCACACAGAATATTTTTAATGATGCTGTGAATGGTATCCCCTGCGCGATCACCAAAATTAAATTCGAGGAACTTATAAAACCTAAAGTTGAACAGACTATTAAATTTTGCCTGAATGCATTGAATGACGCCGGTCTGACTATAGCAGATATTCAGGAAGTGGTCATGGTGGGCGGATCAACCCGAACACCTTTTGTAAAACGAACCGTTTCAGAATTCTTTGGGAAAGAAGTTCATGATAAAATAAACCCGGATGAAGTTGTGGCCCTTGGTGCGGCAATTCAATCAGATGTACTTGCCGGAAACCGGAAAGATATCTTGCTTCTGGACGTAACTCCCCTTTCCCTGGGAATTGAGACCATGGGCGGACTTATGGATGTTATTATCCCAAGGAACGCCAAAGTTCCCAGTAAAGCTGGAAGACAATATACCACCTCAATCGACGGACAGGCAAACATGAAAATTTCGGTTTACCAGGGAGAAAGGGACCTTGTGAAAGAAAACAGGAAACTAGCGGAGTTCGACCTAAAAGGGATCCCTGGAATGCCGGCAGGATTTCCAAAAGTGGATATTAATTTCCGTTTAAATGCCGATGGAATTCTAACGGTAGAAGCTGTAGAATTACGTTCGGGAGTCAAGCAGGAAGTGGAAGTAAAGCCTACATACGGTTTAACCGACCAGGAAGTTGAAAAAATGCTGATTGAGAGTATCCAGAATGCAAAAGAAGATGTGAGCCAAAGGATGCTCATCGAATCGCGCACTGAAGGTGAACAAATGCTATATACGGTAGAACGCTTTCTGGAGAAAAATAAAGAACAGGTATCGGAGCAGGAAGTTATTGACACCCGGGAACTATTATCCTCGCTAAGATCATCACTCAACTCAGGAAATAAAGATCTTATTCATAAAAACATTGATGAACTTAATGAGTTCACAAGACCATTTGCCGAACGATTAATGAATGTTGCAATTGGGAGCGCAATGAAAGGGAAATCTATTGAGTGATACGTGTTACGTTAGACGATATAAGTTAATGTGCATTTAGACTTAGAAGGTACTTATACAAAAAAGGCAAGGAGACCTAATGTCACCTTGCCTTTTAAATTAATAATTAGGTACGTCTGCAACGTAAACGATTTACGTATAACTACTTACTTGTTATCGTTGCCTTCCATAGCTTCACGTATGGTTTCTTGCTCACGTAACCCTTCAATATTATTCTTCTTTTCGTAATCGTTCTTAGTATCTTCAAAACTGCTTAGGATCTCTGCGATCTTATCAAGATTATCTGCTACATTCTGGTGCATCACAGGGAGAACTTTTTCAAGTGTTTTATTTCCGAGATCATAATTATCAATCTCTATTTTACCGATCTTTTGTACGATTGCAGTCTGGCTGTTTTTTAGATCTTCCAGTTCGTGCGTAATTTTTTCCATCAGATCAAATTTTTTCAGCTTATCCATATTGGTATTATTTGGTTCTCTATGGTAGAGCAATTATACTGCCAGCATTCGATACCCTATTTACTATTCCTTTACCTAAATATCCTTTTCCTTTAAACTACAACCTTAGTTTGAATCTTTTACATTTCTTATCTTCATTATAAAATATGAAAACGATACTTTTTATCATTTTTACTTTTGCATGCTTTCAGGCTCAGTCGCACATGACTATCTATACGATCGCTACTTTTTATGATCAGAAGTTAAAGGATAAACCCATGGCGTTAAAATATTATAAGCGCTATCTTGAAGCAAAACCTACCCAAGAACAGGAATCTTATGTGAGATATAGTAAGTTCAGGGTTGAGCAGTTGGGGAAATAATCACCTTATACTTCATGCTTCATAGCTCATTTCTAAACTAAACCCTACGATCGCCCAATTAATCGCGCGACATATTTCCCAATAATATCAAACTCGAGATTAACCGTATCGCCTTCTTTAAGATACTGCATGTTAGTATGTTCAAAAGTGTATGGAATAATCGCTACTGAGAACGAATTTTGTTGAGAGTTAACAACTGTCAGGCTGATTCCGTTTATACAGATGGAACCCTTTTCAACAGTTACATTTCCTAGTGCAGCATCGTACTGAAAAGTATATTCCCAGCTACCGGCAAGTTGCTTTACCAGAGTGCATTTCGCAGTTTGATCGACATGACCCTGAACAATGTGGCCATCAAGACGTCCGTTCATTTGCATACAGCGTTCAAGATTAATGAAATCGCCGACTTTAAGGCTCCCTAGATTTGATTTGAGCAAGGTTTCTTCTATAGCTGTAACCACATGGTGCCCGCCATTAAGGCTAACAACGGTTAAACAAACTCCGTTATGGGAGACAGATTGATCGATCTTAAGTTCCGTCGAAATCACCGATCTTAAAGTAAAATGGATGTTACCATTTTCGGATTTCAAATCCGTCAATTGTCCTATTGTCTCTATTATTCCGGTAAACATGGTATTGAAAATTTAATATTCTTTCCGGTTTTTCTTCCATGTGGAAGCGGAGTTTAGTTCAATTGGAACCTTATCAGACCCGGATTTCGTGCTCATGGAAATTGCCGCAATAATTGCCGCTATCATGGCTTCTTCCTCATCGACACTTCGCAAGTTGTCAGGAGTAAAATATTTACTTGCAAAATGAGTATCGAAATCGCCGGATACAAAAGCGGGGTGCTGCATTACATATTTACCAAAGGCGAGCGTGGTTTGAATTCCCGTTATGGTATATTCATCAATAGCCCTGATCATGCGCTCTATAGCCTCTGTCCGGTCCTTACCATGAGTAATAAGTTTAGCAATCATCGGGTCATAATAAATAGGTATCTCCATTCCCTGCTCGAAACCATCATCAACTCTCACGCCTGGTCCTTGTGGTGCTTTATAAGTTTGGAGAGTGCCGATATCAGGCAGGAAATTATTTGCAGGATCCTCAGCATAAACCCTGACTTCTATGGCATGGCCGTTTATTTCAAGATCCTCTTGCCTGAAGCTTAATTTTTCGCCACGGGCTATCCTGATCTGTTCTTTAACAAGGTCAATTCCGGTAATCATTTCAGTAACTGGATGCTCCACCTGTAAACGGGTATTCATTTCCAGAAAAAAGAAATCAAGGTTCTCATCCAGAATAAACTCTACTGTTCCGGCGCCAGTGTAATTACAAGAGCGGGCTGCATCGACAGCACTTTGACCCATTCTTTGGCGCAATTCAGGGCTTAGAACTGAGGACGGTGCCTCTTCCACCACTTTCTGGTGGCGCCTCTGAACTGAGCAATCCCTTTCAAACAAATGAACGATATTTCCATGGTTATCGCCAATCACCTGGATTTCTATATGTCGGGGGGAGGAAACATAACGCTCAATAAAAACAGACCCATCACCAAATGCCGAAGTAGCTTCCGATACTGCCAGATCCATCTGTTCAATGAAATCTTCAGCCCTTTCTACAATTCGCATCCCCTTTCCGCCGCCACCAGCGGCCGCTTTTATTAAAATAGGGAAACCGATTTCCAATGCCCGCTTCTGAGCAAGCGGAATATCATGTATAGCCTCTTCTGTACCGGGAACCATAGGAATATCATATTTCAAGGCAGCCGCTTTCGCAGATAGTTTATTTCCCATGATCTCCATTGCCTCGGGCGATGGTCCAATTAAGATCAACCCGGCTTCCTTAACCTGTCTTGCAAATGCAGCATTTTCTGACAGAAATCCATATCCAGGGTGGATACCATCGGCATCAGTAGCTTTACATGCCTTGATAATATTGTCGCCAACTAAATAGGATTGTGAAGAAGGCGCAGGGCCAATGCAAACCGCTTCGTCAGCGTAGCGTACGTGTAATGCGTTTCTATCGGCTTCAGAAAAAACAGCAACGGTTTTGATTCCCATTTCACGGGCTGAACGCATGATACGCAAAGCAATTTCGCCACGGTTTGCAACCAGGATCTTTTTCATTATTCTATAATTCTATTTCGGCCACCGGGCCCAATATCAGCTTTGTTCTTTCGGATCAAAAAAGCTCGCGGAAATTTCCATCAACAAATGTAATTCATTTTGCAGGGGTTAAATCCCGCAAAGGTTATAATTAATGGATCTTCTTCAAGGTCTGAACGGTATGCTCGAGCATAGAATCATTCAAATCAAGATGGGTTACAAACCGTATCATCTGTTTACCAAATGTGTTGCATTTAACTCCTGAATGAGCGAGTGTCTCCACAAATTCTTCAGACTGGTGATGCGAATCAAGTTCAAAGATTACGATGTTGGTATCAACCGGCATCACGCTCGTCACATATGAGAGACTTTTGAGGGTGTCTTCAAGTACTTTAGCTCGCTTATGATCCTCTTTTAACCGCTCGATGTTATTGTCAAGGGCATAAATTCCAGCCGCAGCAAGAAATCCGGCTTGCCGCCAGCCCCCTCCCAGTACCTTACGCACCCGCTTCGCCTTCTGTATTAACTCATTACTCCCCAGCAAGACCGACCCTACCGGTGCACCCAGACCCTTAGAAAGGCAAACTGAAATGCCATCAAACAAATCACCATAATCCTTCGGATCATCTTCTGTTTCAACCAGTGCATTGAATACACGGGCTCCGTCAAGATGAAGTGAAAGTCCTTTTAAGCGACAAAGGTGATAAATGGGTTCAATTTGATCTCTGGTATAATAACTTCCGCCCCCTCGATTTACCGTATTCTCAAGAACAACAAGGCTGCTCTTTGGATAGTGTATATTGTCAGGGTTGATATGAGGTTCGATAAGTTCGGGGTTTAGCCGACCCCTGTCGCCATATAATAAACGAACGGAGGCGGATGAATTAAAAGCAATGCCACCCCCTTCGTACCGATAAACATGTGCTGTTTCGTCGCATATAACCTCTTCTAAGGGGTTGGTAAAGCACTTAATAGCAATTTGATTGGTCATTGTGCCAGAAGGACAGAAAAGACCTGCTTCCATTCCAAAAATGTCAGCTGCTTTCCTTTCCAGGCTATTCACCGTTTCATCCTCTCCAAAAACATCATCCCCTACTTTTGCACTCATCATCGCATCAAGCATTCCGGCACCAGGGCGGGTAACGGTATCGCTCCGCAGATCAGCGATCATTCTTTTCTCATCCATGGTTAAAAATAGATTTTATCTCCTTTTATCGAGGCATTTTTTTGAAAAGAATTGGAAGAATAAGCATGGCATGTCTGGGGAACGCTTTCTTTAACGTAACAAAATCCCCGACAAAGGATTTTATTTTGCGTACTTTTCTAACTTTCGTACATTTAACTTTTTATAACCAAACTAAACTATGATCATAATTGCAGATGGAGGGTCGACTAAGACCAACTGGTGTTTATTGAATAAGGCTGGTCAGAAAATATACTTTAACACACAAGGTTACAACCCTTACTTTGTAGACACTGAGTATATTACGGAGTCATTAAAAGCTGACCTCCCCTCCGATCTCGAGCTTGAGGAGATCACCGAAGTTAATTATTACGGAGCGGGATGTTCAACGGAGGATAAAGTAAAGATTGTTGCTGACGCGATAAAAAACGTTTTCACAAACGCAGACGTCAATGTGGGTCATGATTTGCTAGCAGCGGCGAGAGCATTGTTAGGCCTGGATACGGGCTTTGCAGCAATACTTGGAACCGGAACGAACACGGGTATTTACGATGGCAAGGATATTATTCATAATATCGATTCTGCTGCCTATATCCTGGGCGACGAGGGCAGCGGATGTTATATTGGCAAAAAACTTCTTACCGATTACCTGCGGGGTTACATGCCTGAGGTGGTTCGTCAACGATTTTGGGATACCTATGGACTTACCGTGGATGAGGTGACAGATAATGTTTACACCAAACCGCTTGCAAATCGCTTTTGCGCCAGTTTTAGTAAATTCGTCTACGATAATAACGTTCATGCTGAATATTCAAGAAATATCGTGAAAACTTCATTTGTAGACTTCTTTGAAAATTTGGTTAGCCACTATCCAAATTACAAAGACTATACGTTCAACTGTATCGGTTCGGTAGGCTACAACTTTAGAAATGTACTTGAAGAAACTGCTTTGGAATATGGCATGAAAGTAGGGCAAATCATACGGTCTCCTATAGACGATCTGGTTCGCTATCACGTTGAACTGGCTCCCAAAGGAAAGTAAATTAGAAAATTTGGGAAATTAGCAAATTAGCAAATGGAACGTCCCGCTAATTTGCTAATTTATTCATTTGCAAATTCTCTAATTTCTGATGCTTATTTTCCAAAAGAAAGCTCTTTCTGAAATAACTTAGCGTATTTTCTTTTGTCGAATTTATAAAGTTTTGCAGCGCGATAGGATACGCCTTTTTGTTTCTCATCAAGTTCTTTTAAGATCCCGTAGTTCAACATTTTCTTGCGAAAATTGCGCTTATCTAATTTTGTATTTAGTATTACCTCGTATAGATGCTGTAATTGGGTTAAGGTAAACTTCTCTGGCAGCAATTCGAATGCAATAGGCTGGTAGCTAATCTTATTCCTGATTTTATCGAACGCACGGTTGAAGATTTTATCGTGATCAAATGCAAGCTGAGGTAAATCTCGAAGTGGTATCCATACCGCTTTTTTCGCGTAGTTTGTTATTGGAACGGGCTTCAATTCTCTGTTGCCGCTAAGCCTGATCATAGCATAATAGCCTACCGTTATTACCCTGCCCTGGGGATGCCTTTTAACATCTCCGAACGTGAAAAACTGATCCATATATATTCCCTTAAGGCCGGTCAGTTCATACAATATCCGTTCAGCTGCATTATCAAGGCTTTCTTCCAATTCAACCATGTATCCAGGCAATGCCCACCAATCTCTAAAAGGTTCAACATTGCGCTCAATTAGCAGGATTTTTAGCTCACCCTCATCGAAACCGAAAATAACGCAGTCAATTGAAAATACAGAATCAAATTTGGGCAGGGTAGCTTCCACAAGTGTCAATTTATTTTAAAACTAAATATAGAATGATTAACAGGAAACGATGAAAAAATATGGGAAAAATTACTTAGTGTAAAAATTACACATTATCTTCGTTCAAGTTAATAAGAATTTTAGTTTGTCCAAGATAAAAAAAATAGGTGTTTTCACATCAGGCGGTGATTCACCGGGAATGAATGCCTGTATACGGGCGGTTGTCAGAACCGCAATATTTGAAGGATTAGAGGTAGTCGGGATTCGTCAGGGTTACCAGGGAATGTTAGATCGCAATTTTTGGGATATGACTGCCCGGGACGTTGGAAACATAATCCACTTAGGGGGAACGATACTTAAAACGGCCCGATGTCTGGAATTCAAAACGCCAGAAGGCATGAGCCGGGCCTATGAAAACCTCAAGTCACATGGGATCGACGCACTAGTAGCCATTGGTGGTGATGGTACCGCAACGGGTGCGAACCTGCTGTCCAAAAAATTCGGAATGCCCGTAATGTGTATCCCGGGAACAATTGATAATGATCTTTACGGCTCGGATTTTACTTTGGGATTTGATACAGCTACTAACACTGTAATAGAAGCTATTGATAAAATCCGGGACACTGCAGCGTCTCATAACAGACTGTTTTTTATAGAGGTAATGGGCCGTGATTCTGGATGTATAGCTTTACGTGCGGGTATTGCGGGTGGCGCAGAAGCTGTTTTACTTCCTGAAAGAGACACCGCTATAATGGAACTTATCGAAAAACTTTCAGACCAGGCTAACAACAAAAAAACTTCCATTATTGTTATTGTAGCGGAAGGCGATAAAAATGGCGGGGCCTATCATGTTGCAGAGCGGGTGAAAGAAAAATTTGACTTTTACGATAGTAAAGTCACTATATTAGGGCATTTACAGAGGGGTGGTAGTCCGAGCAGTTTTGACCGTGTTTTAGCCAGCCGCCTCGGTTTTGCCGCGGTTAAAGGTCTACTGAAGGGAAAAGATCGTCAAATGGTTGGTCTCCGCGGTAATGTTATAGTACTTACCCCATTAGAAGAAGCATTGAACCATCCTTACTTTAAACTTGAGGAAGATCTGCTTGAAATGATAAATGTTTTGTCAATATAGTTATTATGATTGCGGTAGTTTATAGCGGTTCAAGATTTGCAGACTGGAAACTTGCAGAAAAAGGAAAAATCGTTTCTGAATTTAAAACCCAGGGTATCAACCCATTTTTCAATGATGAGTCGTCTATAAATCAACTGCTTAATAAAAATGTTCAACTTATAAACAACGCTGAAAAGATTAAATGGGTATACTTTTTCGGGGCGGGTGCATCCTCTCCCGAACGTCAGCAGGTTGTTTCAGATGCATTTGGATCGTTTTTCAGATTTAGCCGGATAGTTGTTGATCACGATTTGAAAGCAGCTGGACTTGCGGCCTGTGGGGATGAGCCCTGCATATTAGGTATTTTAGGCAGCGGGTCGAATGCAGCATATTTTGACGGTAAAAAAGTTCATACCAATAATTACGGTCTGGGATATATACTGGGTGATGAGGGGTCTGCAAATTGGTTGGGGGTAAATTTATTAAAGTCGTTTCTGAACGATAAGTTCCCTGCTGACTTCAGAAAATTGTTTCAAAAGAAATATGACCTCGATCGGACACAAATCCTTGATAAAGTTTACAGACAGCCGCAACCGGCCTTATTTTTGAGCTATTTCGCTGATTTCTTAATGGAACACCGAAATGAACCTTTTGTAAAACAACTGGTAATTCGCGGGTTTGATATCTACATAAACACATATATCATTCCTTTAAAGAGAACTTATCCAGACGCGCCCGTTCATATGGTGGGAACGATTGCTTCAGGGTTTCATGACTATTTAAATGAAGCTGCATTGAACAATGGGTTAACAATCGGTTCAGTAATTAAAGAACCGATATATAACTTATTAAAGTATTACTCTAACAAAAATTAAAACTGAATCTGAATTCGCGTGGTAGGCATGCGGATATTTATCGCAAACAGATTCGCATCAATTAAATTAAAATAAGCATAACATGAAAATTGGAATTAATGGATTTGGCCGGATTGGCCGTTTAGCTTTCAGAGCTGCAATTGAACGTGACGGTGTAGATGTCGTGGGCATTAACGACCTTGTTGAACCGGACTACATGGCGTACATGTTGCGTTATGATTCGACGCATGGAAAATTCAACGGCACCATTGAAGTAAAAGACGGGAATCTTGTTGTCAACGGTAAAACCATTCGGGTGACTGCTGAAAAAGATCCTGCAAACTTGAAATGGAATGAAGTCGGCGCAGAGGTAATCATTGAATCTACCGGTTTATTTTTAACACTGGCTGATGCTCAAAAACATATCGATGCGGGAGCTAAGAAAGTTGTCCTTTCGGCACCGGCTAAAGATGACACCCCTACTTTTGTAATGGGGGTTAATCACAAAGACCTGAAAGCAAACCAAAACATAGTTTCAAATGCTTCCTGTACTACAAACTGTCTTGCTCCACTGGCCAAAGTACTTCATGATAAATTTGGTATTTTAGAGGGATTGATGACTACAGTGCACGCGGTTACAGCAACTCAGAAAACCGTTGATAGCCCGTCTGCTAAAGACTGGAGAGGCGGTAGAGGTGCCTACCAGAACATTATTCCATCTTCAACTGGTGCGGCTAAGGCTGTAACCCTGGTTATTCCTGACTTAAAAGGAAAACTAACCGGAATGTCATTCCGTGTTCCGACCGCAGACGTGTCTGTAGTTGACCTGACTGTTCGTCTTGAAAAAGGGGCCACCTATGAGCAAATCAAGCAAGCAATGAAAGACGCATCTGAAGGTGAACTTAAAGGGATTCTTGGATATACTGAAGATGATGTTGTTTCAACGGATTTCCTTGGAGATGCACGCACGTCCATTTTCGATGCTAAAGCAGGGATCGCATTAAATGATAACTTCGTAAAAGTAGTTGCATGGTACGATAACGAATGGGGCTATTCTAATAAACTTATTGATCTTGTCCAACACGTAGGATCAATTAAGTAATATTTTCAAGATATATACTAACCGGAGCCCTGCCTTATTTATAGGGCAGGGCTTTTTAAGTATCAAGAATAAAGTAGCAAGATCAGGGAAGGAACATCTAACAAAAAATTGAGGTTCCCCCATAGCTGATAGCGGGACCACATTTTGGTACTTGACACCTGCTACTTGATACAAAAAACTAATAAAATGAAGAAAATCTCCTGGGGAATAATCGGCTGTGGCGATGTCACTGAAGTGAAAAGCGGTCCGGCCTTTAACCTTGTAGCTAACTCAGAATTAGTAGCGGTCATGAGACGTGATGAAAATAAGGCCGAAGATTATGCCAGACGGCACGGCATATTAAAATGGTATACTGATGCGGGAGAGCTTATCAATGACCCGGAAGTCAATGCGATCTACATAGCCACACCCCCGGCTTATCATGAAGCGTACACACTTCAGGCTTTCGAAGCCGGAAAGGCGGTGTACGTCGAAAAGCCAATGGCCCTGGATTCTATCGAAGCCGCGCGAATGAGCAAAGCAGCGGAGAAAAATGAGGTTAAAATAAGCGTAGCTCACTACCGGCGTGCACAGCCCCGGTTTATAAAAATATTGGAATTAATCAAAGAAAAGGTCGTTGGTGATATCCTATCAGTAAACTTACAATTTCGGCAGGCCTATCTGCCGGGCACCGAAAATACCTGGCGTACAAATCCGGCCATTTCGGGAGGAGGTTTGTTTCATGATCTTGCGCCGCATCAATTAGACCTGATGTTGTATTTCTTTGGCCCTCCCCTGGAAATTAGCGGCAGTTCTATCAATCGGGCTAATCTATACGAAGCAGATGATTATGCCAATGCAGAGATACTATTTTCTAAAAACATCCTGTTCAAGGGAGTCTGGGACTTTAACGCCCGGCTAGAAGATGAAAAAGATATATGTCAAATTGAAGGGAGCAAAGGACTAATCCGCTTTGCTGTATTTGGTAGTTTATGCGAAGTGGTGATAAATGGTCAGAGTAAACTCCTGGAATTCGATGAGCTAAAACACGTTCAACAACCCATGATAGAACAGGTGGTAAAATACTTCCTCGATGAAGTTATAAACCCATGCCCCGGCGGTGATGGGGTTGAAGTGATGAGAATGATAGATAGAATTTGTGGGAAGGGTTAGTAAATTAGTGAATTAGCAAATGGGTTCGTTTGATTAACCATTTGCTAATTTCTTATTTTCCTAATTTGTTAATTTAAGCACCAAGCCTCCCAACGGGGGCAGATTCATCAATCCGGATTGCTCTTTACCATGCCAGAATATCTGCTCAGAAATAACAGAGGTATGTTTAATTAAGTCGCTTCCGTAGAACTTCAAATTGTCGGAATTGAGGATTATCTCCCACTTACCTTCTGCAGGTAAACCAATACGCCAGGAATCACGGGGAACGGGTGTCAGGTTTAGTATTACTATAAGATCATCCGCACTGTTATTGCCTTTTCTGGAGTAAACAAGAACCGAATTCTCTGCATCACCGCCTTCGATCCATTCGAAACCAGCGCTTTCAAAGCTTTTTTCATATAGAGCCGGTTGCGAGGTATACAAATGGTTCAATGCTTTCACCATTTCTTTAACACCCTGGTGCGGCGCATATTCTAAAAGGTGCCAGTCAAGTGAGTGATTAAAATCCCATTCCCTGCTTTGGCCTATCTCATTTCCCATAAACAGACACTTGGTTCCGGGATGAGTAAACATATACAAAAACAGTAACCTCAAATTGGCAAACTTCTGCCATTCATCGCCCGGCATTCTGTTCAAAAGTGATCCTTTTCCGTGGACCACTTCATCATGTGAAAATGGCAGCATAAAGTTTTCAGTAAAGGCATATTCTGTACTGAAAGTAATTCGGTTATGGTTGTATTTACGGTGAACCGGATCCTTAGAGAAATACTCTAATGTATCATTCATCCATCCCATCATCCATTTCATGCCGAAACCTAATCCGCCAGCATATGTCGGCTTGCTTACCCCCGGAAAGGCTGTCGACTCTTCGGCAATCGTCTGAACATCGGGGAAGCTGGAATAAACTGCTTCATTAAACTCCTTTAGAAAACTTATGGCTTCCAGATTTTCATTTCCCCCAAATTCGTTTGGTATCCATTCGCCCGCTTCACGCGAATAATCGAGATATAACATGGAAGCAACGGCATCGACCCGCAATCCATCTGCATGGTATCTGTCAAGCCAGAAAATGGCGTTGCTGATTAGAAAAGATTTGACTTCGTTCCGTCCATAGTTGAAAATATAAGATTTCCAGTCGGGATGGAAACCTTTTTTCATATCAGCATGTTCATAGAGGTGTGTACCGTCGAACCGGTAAAGCCCATGCTCATCTCCAGGAAAGTGAGAAGGAACCCAATCCAGTATTAAGCCAATATCATTCCTATGTAATTCATCAATCAGGAACATAAAATCCTGAGGTGTGCCAAATCGGGAAGTAGCCGCAAAATAGCCCGTGATCTGATATCCCCAGGAGGGATAAAAAGGGTGCTCGGCCATAGGAAGGAACTCCACATGGGTAAAACCCATTTCCTTAATATATGGAATAAGCTGGGCGGCCATTTGCCGGTAGGTTAAAAAATCTCCTGGCGATTCCCGGTTTCTGGCCCATGAACCAAAATGCATTTCGTAAACGGAAAAAGGCTTATTCAAGGCATTTTTTTGATACCTTGATTTCATCCACTCCTGATCTTTCCACTCATACCAGGTATCCCATACTATTGAAGCAGTGGAAGGTGGCTCCTCCCAGCGTAAAGCAAAGGGATCTGCCTTCTCTAAGGATTCGCCCGTGTTCGAGCTAATATAATATTTATAGACTTCGCCGGTTCCTATAACTGGAATAAATGTTTCCCATATTCCGGATCCGTCCCATCTAACTTGCATTGGATGGGATGACTTATTCCATCCATTAAAATTACCTTCTACTGTTACTAATTTGGCGTTCGGAGCCCAAACAGCAAAATAGGTTCCCTTAACGCCGTCATGTGTCACCACATGAGAGCCTAGTTTTTCATACAATCTATAATGCCGGCCCGCCCGGAACAAACTGATATCGAAATCAGAAAAGCGGGAATACCAGCCTGATGTTGTTGGAGGCTGAAGCGGTAAAGAGGATGAGAGTGCTTTATCTTTTTTTACCATAATACGATATCACAGGTATAGTCAATTGCAGTAATTGAATATACCTGTTTAAAACAAAGTTTAGGCAAGAATCTCTATTAGCTTGAAATTCTTATTGGATTTTATTCTAACACGTTTAAGATCATCGAAGCTTAGATCGCCGGAATATTCCCTACCATCAATTAAAACTTTCGTTGGAGTAAAAGGAAGACCAATGATTTTGAGATCATACGTTTCATAACGAGGCGTGTAAAGCCCCTCAATTGACTGCGTTAATGTCAAAGAAATCGCATCGCCTTTTACTACGTATTTTTTCTCCAGATAAATATCCTGTTCGAATGCAAAAGTGTCATCGTGATCTTCGTAATAAAATGAGTTTGCTTCGTAATCAGAGTAATAAACCTGGAACATCAACTCATCAACTTCAAACTCGCCTACGTGCTGCATTAGTGGAGACTCAGGAATAACAGATCCTGCCTTAACGAATATCGGCATAGAATCAATCGGCGCATCTACGAAATGCTCAGTTCCGCCCAAAAGCATGTCATGCGTCCAGTAATCGAACCATTTACCTGCTGGCAGATAGATATTACGGTGTCTTGCACCATCGTCTGTCACAGGTGCTACTAATATTTTGTCGCCGAATGTAAAAACATCCTGAATTCCATGGGTTAACTTATTTCCTTGTTCGTGCATCACCAAAGGGCGAAGGATAGGGAAATTATGTTTGTGATGTTCCCAGAACACGGAGTAGATATACGGCATTAAACGGTATCGGAGGCCGATGAATTTTCTATTTATCTCTTCAAACTCTGGCCCGAAACTCCAGGGCTCCCGCTCAGCAGTATCGCCGGCAGAATGTGCCCGCATAAATGGTGAAAATACCCCCATCTGGATCCACCTTGCAAACAGCTCTCCGTTCGGTTCCCCACTGAATCCGCCAATATCAGTTCCACAAAAAGAAATACCAGACATCGATAGACGCTGCAATTGGACGATACCAATTTTCAAGTGCTCCCAGGAGGCAACGTTGTCTCCCGTCCAGACTGAAGCGTATCGTTGCACGCCTGAGTAACCGGCCCTTGTTATAGTAAACGGACGTTTATTCTTCTGTAATTTTTTAAGCCCGTCGTAGGTTGCCCTTACCATTTGCATCCCATACACGTTGTGTGCCTTGCGGTGGGAACCGTGAAACCCATCGTAATTATGTCTTACGTCATGTGGAAAAGTTCCGGCACCGAAAACGGCTGGCTCATTCATGTCATTCCAGACTCCAGCAACTCCAGCATCAACTAACTCTTTGAAAAGACCTCCCCACCAGGTTCGCACCTTAGGGTTGGTAAAATCAGGAAACTGGCATCTTCCAGGCCAGACGTGCCCTTCCATAAAGTAGTCGTCGCACCGTCTGCAGAAGTAGTTATTTTGCTTGCCTTCTTTAAAAACACTGTAATTTTCGTCGACACGAATTCCAGGGTCAATAATTACAACTGTTTTGAATCCGTCATCTGAAAGCTCTTTTATCATTCCAGCCGGATCAGGGAAGTATTTCCTGTTCCAGGTGAAGCAACGGTATCCATCCATATAATCAATATCCAGATAGATCGCATCGCAAGGAATTTTACGTTCTCTAAAGTTACGAGCAATGTCTTTAACTTTCTTTTCAGGGAAGTAACTCCAGCGGCATTGATGGAAACCCAACGTCCATTTCGCGGGCATTTGATGAGTTCCGGTAAGGGTGTGATATCGTTTCACCACATCCATTATATGCGGGCCATGGATGTAATAATATTGAAGTTCCCCTCCGTCCGCCCAAAAGCTAATCTTATCACTTTCTTCCTGTGCAAAATCAAACTGGCTTTTAAAGGTATTGTCAAAGAAGATTCCATAACTCTGACCTTCTTTTATCCCTATATAAAACGGTATTGTACGGTAAAGAGGTTGCTCTCCTTTACCAAAAGAATAAGCATCTGTATTCCAGTTTACGAATCGGTGTCCTCTAAGGTTAAGGTCACTCGATTTATCGCCAAGGCCATAGAAGGCCTCGTCCGGGTGGCATTTTTTTGTAGCGTAAACGTAGTACCCTCCGAAGTCGGTGTTTTCTTCCCAATGCATAGGTTCAAGGTCCTCGTTCATCACATTTCCCTGAATATCCTCAAATGAGATTTTGAAATCGTTCTTTCGGATAACACAGGCCACCGAATTGGTTTCAACCCGGTAAGTTTCCGCTTCATCTTCAAGCTTAAAAACGGTCACTCTATGATCTGTAGATTCAACCGCGTATGAAAACTCCTCCAGAAAAACACTTTGAGGCGCCAGACGCACTCTTATGATCTGATCACTTATAACCCTGACTTCAACTTTTGAATTGCCATCAGAAAAGTAAAATTTATTACCATCCTGTGAATATTCAGTAACTGCAGTAAGATACTTTTTGACAATCGGCTCGAGCCCCACAACCGGATTATTAACGTGTTGCATATCACTTTCCAAATCATTGATATCCAATTCCGTCACTATCGGGTCTTTACTTACTTCCATTTTTCAATTTTAATTTTTAAATCAGCCAGAGAGAATTTATTACACAAGCTTCAAGCTGATCTCTTGTGCGTTTGAGTCAAAGATTATGACGCCAGCAAAATAACAGTTTGTATACATACTAAGAAATAAAAGTCTCTTTTAATATTAAATAGCAAGTCCCGTTCCAAATGAAGGAAACGGGACTTATTATTTTAGTTTAACCTGCTTAATGCCAGATTGTTTCAGGTATTATTGATTAAATGTAAACCCTACATAATACATACCACCCATAAGTGGATTACCATAAGATGTAATATAGTATTTATTTAAAAGGTCGGACGCGCCTAATTTAATTACAGATTTTACACTTGGTATTTTTAAATTCACCTGTGCATCCACTGTTCCAAAAGCAGGAACATCGCCTGAGGCAAAAGATGAATTCCAGTAGAATGTATCCTGCCAGCGGTAAGAAATGTTAAATCCAACATTTTTGACAACCTCCCGGTTATTTAATCCAATATTATAGCGGATTGTTGGAGTATTAAAGTCGTTGATATAGGTAACCGGAATATCGTCCAGTTTATTATAAGAAACATTTCCGCTAAGATTATACGTTCCCATCATATAATCAACTCCGAGTGCAGATCCATAGGAGCTAACTTCACCTGCGGCATTTACCGGAACCCCGAATCTGGTGAAGGCATTGTTAACGTTTTGATAAACATCGACTGCGGTGATGAAATCTTTATACTGGTTATAATATCCATAAGCATCTATAAGTACCTTGGAACCTAAAAGTCCTCTGTAACCGAGTTCATATGCCTTTACACTTTCAGGCCTTACACCTTCCGTGTCAAATGAATACGTTTTTAATAAAGTAGGATTTGGAGCACCTGCAGAAGCTGAAGCAACGAATGCCCTGTAGCTAACGTCGGTAAAAGGCTTATTGGTGTACAAGTTGTATTTTGATATACTTTCAGGCAAACCGCCAATTAAGCGTGTCGCTCCTCCAAGTACAGAAAGGTCAATATATTGATTTTGTGTTGTTGGGTTACGAAAGCCTGTTTGGTAAGATGCGCGAATATTATTGTTTGGAGCAACGGTAAAGACTCCGGTAACTCTTGGAGTGAAACGCCCTTCAAAATTCATGCTCTTATCATAACGTCCGGAAAGCGTCAGCTTAAACAAATCACTGAACTTTTTACCAGCCTGGACAAATGCACCATATTCATTAATGTCAATTTCTCTGTTTAAATCATCGAAAATTGTACCTGCTGAGTTCAAGTCATATATACGGTATGAAGCTCCAACCTGAAGCTCTAATTTATCCTGAAGTGCGTTGGTGAAATTATACATTCCCTCATAATGCCAAAGGTTTGATTTGTCAGCAAATTTCGCCCCTGCGCCTGAACTAATTGTTGAGTTCATGATTTTTTCTTTCGCAGCATTAAATTGAGCTGAGCCTACTTGATAACGGCCGACGTCAGCAGCACTACGAGCAAGGCCATGAGCCTGAGCATCCGGTGCACCTGCCGCACGAGCTCCAACATAATTTCCTACATACTGCGGAAACCAGGTAGAATTCCCTTTTGATGTTTCATTAATATATACCCCGAGGATTGAAGAAATATAAGAATCTCCTGAGTTTTCCTGTGTAGTATAACCGCGAAGCATGAAATCCTGACCTTTCAACTCAAGTTTATATTGTCCGATACTGAAATTCCTCAATGAGTAGCGATCAGAGCCTGTGTAAACCGAAGTACCAGTTCCCCAGTTAACCTGTGCGACCGCTTCAACTGTATTGCTTAATTTATAATGAAGGGAGTTTGATGTTTTGAACGATTTTGCATCATAATCAACAAGATCCTTTTCAAGATACCCCGTCCTGGATACCGACTGATCAGGAATCAAGCCTGCGCGTAGTCCGATATTAAAAGGGATGGCATTTTGAATTGTAGGTCTTAAAGCTGCCGGAAACGCCCCCAAAAATGCTCCAATTTGAGCAGGAGTAGCGGTCACAGGCAAAGATGCCGTTATCGCCGCATTGATGTCTGGAATAAGTCCGCCAGTCGCCGCTCTTACACCAAGAGTAGTTGCATTCAGGACGCTATTTGCAACATTGCGCATATTTACATTCACCTCGTCACCATACACATTTATTCCGTCGTAATTTGGGTCTGTAGCCCTAGTTCCAGCTTTCGCACTACGGGAATTCCGGTCAAAATTCGTGTAATTATTTGCTTGCCAGTCGTCGGCGGTTAATAAAGATACGGTTGACTTAACCGCGAACTTATTCCATGCTTTTGCAAACCTCACCCCAGCTTCCTGAAACGGACGTACACCTTGGTTTGGATCATTGACATGGTTTATCCCGGTTTTTAGCTGGAAGCTCACACCTTGGGACGAATAAGGGCTTTTAGATGTCAAAAGCATAGTACCATTAATTCCACCCGCTCCGTAAAGTGCTGATGAAGCTCCCGGCAGGAGCTCTACATTATCAAGATCAAGCTCACTCATTCCGATAATATTACCCACCGCGAAATTCAAGCCAGGAGCCTGATTATCCATCCCATCGACGTATTGGTTGAAACGTGTATTTCCATTCGAGTTGAATCCACGGGTATTCACAGATTTGAATGTTAAACTTTGAGCACTTAACTCAACACCTTTTAGATTGGTCAATGCATCATAAAAAGATGGCGAAGCTGTTTCTCTAATTGCAGCCTGCCCCAAGCGTTCAATAGATACTGGTGACTCCAGTATTCTTTCCGGAGTCCGTGAAGCCGCCACAACTACCTCTTGTCCCATTATTGCCTGAGCTTCGATTGAAATTAATAGTCCAGTCGTAGCTCCGCTAACAGTTTGCTCAACAGTTTTATAGCCAATATAACTAATCACCAGTGTGAAAGGTGTCCGTACAGAACTCGATAATGTAAATTGCCCGCTTTCGTTAGTTGAGGTACTATTAGTGGTTCCTTTAACCGTGACCGTAACTCCAGGAAGGGTTTCCCTTGTAAGGTTATCTGTAACTGTGCCCGAAATGGTGGTATTTTGAGCGAATACCATGCTTGTACTCGCTGCAAGTACAGCCAATATGCAAGCTAAACGAGTAAAAATTTTATTCATAATTCTGGGATTAGATTGGGTTAATTTAATTGCATTATAAACATAAGTAGAATAATGAATTCTAACAAGCAATCAGTTAATTTTTTTTATGCTTGCATAGTAAAATTTCCATTTTCCGTGCTTCTAAGTTAATAATTTGGAAAATTGGCGGATCAATTTCCACCATCCGTTTTCGCTCTGTCAACAGCAATATTTCCAATTTTTCTGCCAGCAATAAGGCCCTGTTCGCAATCGGATCGGTAATGAATTCCTCCGTACATCCGTGAATTGGAGGCTTCAAGAGCCATGGCGTCAAATTGTGCACTTTTTCCCGGTACCAGATAACCTAAAATCGCTGCAGCCGCACCACTAAATGTTGAGTGCCCTGAGGTATAAGCAGGGAAATTCGGTACTCCTGTTAATGTTTTAATTGCAGGTCCTAATTGCGATGGACGAGGATTAAAATAGAAGAATTTTGTATTCCAGCAGACAATCGCCGCATCCATCATAGCTGCATTTAGTAAAGCATAATTTCGTGCCCACCGTACTTCGCTCATCTTACTCTTTACAAATTCTTCGGTACCAATTGCATTCCAATGTCCCGGAGGCGTGTAAGTTCCCACACCGTCGGCCCAGAAATTAACGATCCGTGTATTCTCCTTAGTAGGATTTTGAGTGAATTTCAATATTTCTTCGATTTCTAAACGCATTTTATCGCTATTAACGGATGGTGGTGGCATTGCTCTTAGACTGGGTATTAAAGATGGCGCAAAAAGAACAGGCTTTACATTTCCAAAAAGACAGATCATTGGAGGCCTGGCCGGAGCTTCAAGAGACATCCATGGGGTTTCTCCTCTGGCTTTACAGTCATCTTCCAGTTGTTGCCATATCGCAGCGTTACCACCAGCTGCACCCATGCCATCAGCCCTGGCCTGTTGCACAACTTTCCGGGCCACCCAACGGCCTAATGAATCTCCTGCAACAATGTCGCTTTTAACATTAGCGCCGCTCCACAATCTGTAATTCTTCTCTTCTTCCGCTTTTCGGGTCACATAAGCGATATCAGCAGGAAATAATAATTTCATTAACTCAAAAGTTGCCCCCGAAATCACCGCGTCTTCTGAGGGATATGAAGGCAAGTCACTTTTAGGAATGGAGACTTGAATTCCGCTATCCACCTTATATGGTGCGGGGCGATTGAACTGCGCCTTGAATTTCCAGGCCATAATTAATGCATCATATTGGGCGATGCTCAAATAGGCATAGGCACGCGCGGCGTACGGTGGGTTTGAGAAAGGAAATATAGGGTAAGAAAAAGGATTAGATGCGCTGGGAGCAGGATATGTTCCATCGTTATTTTGGTAGGGAGGCAGATTATGTTTGGCTACAAGCTCTCTCATAATTTCGTTCCATCGCAAAACACTGCCTGCTTTCCAATAGTTTATTGCCTCTTTCTGTTCATTCGTGAGGTTTGCGGTAATAGTTTTTAGTTCCTTCAACTCATTTTGATAAGCAGGGGAGCTAACCGCTTCGGGTACCGGTATTAGATAGTCAGCGGAGGTCCCAGCGAAAAATAGTTTCCAATCTCCTGCTTTCATATCTAAGTTTACCGGATCCAGTGCCTGATAATTCTCATTGATTTCAATAATATCTTTGTTGCAGGATACCAGGCTTAAACCCGAGCAAAATAATATATATAGGTATATTTTTTTCATGGCGTTGCAGTTTGAGTAGTTTTAGATTTAAGATTGATCGTATAAAGGAAGCCAGCACTGTAACCAGTAGCCTGACCTATATTCCTGCCACTGAGAGTGTGGGCCACGGTGGCATTAAAACCTAAAGCATTATTGAGATAATATTTAGCCTCCAGCCCAGCGCTGTTACTGTTCATCTTATTGCTTACAAAGGGCATGTCGTTTTTCCGGATATCAAAGCCGCCGAAAGTGGTCATGTTTACCAGGAAGGCTTCAGCTATAAGCTTCTTCCCTCTATAGCCTGTCCTTAACTGGAAATTTCCGGCATCCGGCATTTGTACTTCATAAGAATTGATCAGCCGGTCGGTAAAATAAGCAGGACGGTCAAGTTCAACATTGCTTCGGTGCATGTACCCGGCTGAGATAGTACTAAAAAACTTGTTTCTTTGAACATCAAAAATAATTCGGGCACTTAATACCTTCCCACCTAAACCGATAGCCATAGGCTGCAGATCAATATTATAGTCGTTCGAGGGTGTGGTGAGACTACCGACCCCAAAAACTGAAATTTTTTGCTTGCCAAGCTGCCTTCTTAAAGGCCTCCACTTCACATAAAATCCCAAGTCCTGTAAGCCCTGGACACCTGCCAAAGTACCTTTAGACGCTTTGGTGGACACATAAGGTAAAGACGTCAAAATGTTTAAGTTTTTGCTGACACCGTAATTAAGCATCAGCATGCCATAGGTATTGGAAAGGCGACCGATATTTTCATTGTCCCTTTTAAATTCCCCTTCCCAGTAATTTGTCCAGCTGGTATAACCACCCATCCCCGCCACACATAAATTGCGATGTCCCATCATCAGTGCGTCCTGATCAGTCTGGGCATTAGAAAACAATGGGATACCTGAGAAAATCAACAAGATCATTCCCAAAATAAATTGTTCGTAAAAATTTTTCATTATCACTTTTGCTTAGTATTAATAAACACTTATTAAAAAATAATAAAATGTATTTTTTCTTCAGTCTGCTTAGAATTATTTTAGCAATCTGCTTTTCCGCTTTACCACTTGAATGGATATCAGAAACAAAATTCCGCCGCAAGTTCTTGATGAGCCTGCTTCCGGAAACTAATTAAGATTATGGTGTGAATTAAAAAACACACCAGCAATCCTAAAGAGATAGTGGTTCCTGCAAAATGAAACTTAAGGGAAAGGATAAGAAAGCTTATTAGGCTGAAGGCAACAAGTAAATGGGGGGCCTTTCTAATTTAGCATGGTAGGAAGATGTTTTTAAATCCCGAATTAAGGACAAGGACCCAAATATTTTTAAAGGATAGAATGCTATTAAAGAAACTTCAGACTTTTGGTAATATTCCTCCTTAGTATGTTTAATTTCCTGTTTCCTTGAATTATCAGTATCCAGATCATTTACTTTTTTGAAGTATTCACTGCTATTGTTTTCAATAACAGATTTTTCCTGATATTTTACGCAAAGCAGTATTAAAGTATCACGAAGCACTTTTCGCTTAACATACTTATACGTCGTATTTTTATAGGTCATCTCCCCCTCAACGGATTCATAATGCTTCCAGTCTGTGTGGTAGGGCAATCTTAAGGGAATTTTAACAGTGAAAAGACTTTCATCCGATTCATGAAGAACGTCAATCTTCGCCTGAATACGGGAATCAGCTTCTGTTAACTGGTAATAGAAAAATAGCTTATATCCTATTATATTAAACAGGAAAAAACTTAACAATAATATAGATATCGCCTTTTTCAATTATTAAACAATATACAAATTTTTTAAAAATCAACTGCCTGCATCATTTGTATCAATTGATTTTATGTGAGACACGTGGATTACGGGTTTTCAGAGTTGTGGTTACTAAAGTGCCAACCTGTTTGCCTTCTACACTACCGTTAATGATTGCTGGCTTAAAGTGTATACCGCCATATAATCGGCTGATTGCAGCCTCGTCGGCAGCATGCTGAAAAGATTTAAAATTACGGCTTGGCAAGCCGTACTTAGTTTCCGTAGAATCTATAAAAGAAAAAGAATCTCCGTAAACGGAGGTTAACGTAATAGCTGCGGCATTGGAAACGACACTGTGCCCACTCGGATATTCCGGAAAAGGAGGTGTTTGAAGAAGGGGCTGCCAATTTTCATCGATGGCTGAATTGATAATTGTTTCAGGTCGTATTACAGCGCTACGGTATTTTTCGTCCCAGCAACTGATAAAACCATCTGCCAAGGAGATTGAAACCAGCATATAGGTTTCTACCGTTTTCATCAAATCTGCTTTTGCTTTTTTAGATGCCACACCTGCTATATTCATCCAGTGGCCGCCAGGGCTGATTTTTTTTGAGGCATACATAACATGTCCTGTCTGATGCATTACAAATGGATTGCAGTCCCAAAAACTCGCGATGGCTTTTTGCTCTTCGGTAAGGTTTTTCGTGGCCTCATACACTTCCATGACCTCTTTATAAAATTTACTGCCTTTTTCCATGCTAAAACTGGTGGCAACCGGCGGCTTGAACTGACTGGAGGTATCCAAAACGAAAGGTCGTATTTTGTACCAGTTCGGTTCAACAGCGTCCATATACGCCGGTGGAGTAGGTTTCCATTTCGCTGGATCTTTTGTTACGGTATAACGAAACCCGCGTGTCTCCTTGTAGCCATCTTTACCTGCCCATTCCAATATTTTAGTTGCAACAGATGCACCATATTGAATCGATCGATCATAAACATCATCAGAAATGCCCATGTCTTTATATTGCTGATAAATTACCGGCTCAAATTCATCAATCATATCCCCTGAAAACGTAAGCGTCCGGCCAACTGCAAGAAAGGCATGCACACTGGCCAGCGGAAAACAATACTCCTGCCCGATCTCAGGTTTGGGCAAGCTGTCTAATCCATTCAACTGTCCACTCAAAGAACGGTAATTCGAATACAGCGGCAATAATGCTTCATAAGCCGCAATGCTGGTATATGCATAGATACGGCTGGCCACCGGCGGAGAAAAAATATCATGCACCATGACATCCGTTAGTTTTCCCATCGCATTATGAATAAATGCTGTGTTGCGAGTGTCCTTTTTTTCTACCCGCTTTTGGCATCCTCCAAATAATAGAATATTTATTAACAGAACTGTAATGTAAGGGAACTTGAACTTCATCTTTTTTTTATTAGAGCACTGCACCTATATTATTGTGAGATTCAATATTAAACATGCTACTACATGCAATTTACGATTTCGTCAAAAATTATCAGAATATAAT
>NZ_JBASJU010000253.1:0-2967 GCF_049655485.1 Daejeonella sp. | reverse complement strand
CTTTGGATAATTCTAAGGGCAAGCCCCTCAGCAATTGCTGATTTTCCAACTCCCGGTTCTCCAATAAGAATTGGATTGTTCTTTTTACGACGGGATAAGATCTGAGAAACACGTTCAATCTCCTTCTCACGACCTACAATAGGGTCAAGCTTGCCATCTTCTGCAGCGCGAGTTAAATCACGCCCGAAATTGTCGAGTACAGGTGTTTTAGACTTTATGTCGGATACCTTTTTCGGCTGGCTAAAACTCTCTTCTTCTCTGAAATCATCATCACCTGCAGGAGAACCACCGGAGGCCTCATCTCTGAAACCATCTTTATTATTCTCTACCTCAGCTTTAAAAATGTCGTAGTTAACGTTGTATTGCTGTAATATCTGGGAAGCGATATTGTCTTCATCCCTAAGGATTGAAAGTAATAAGTGCTCAGTTCCAATAACATCACTCTTGAAAATTTTAGCTTCCAAATAAGTGATTTTTAATACTTTTTCAGCTTGCTTAGTAAGTGGGATATTTCCAAGATTAACAGTTGTGCTCGAGGTTCCTTTAACAGAATCTTCAACAGACTTTCTTAAACGTGCAGTATCCACTCCCGCGCCCTTCAGGATTTTTATTGCCATACCGTCTCCTTCCCGGATAAGTCCCAGCAATAAATGTTCTGTGCCGATGTAGTCATGCCCTAGACGAAGGGCTTCTTCCCGGCTATATGAAATTACGTCTTTGACGCGTGGGGAAAATTTAGCTTCCATTATTATACCTTTCTGTATGTTTAACGCCCTAAGCTATTAAAATATTGGATTAATACACTTGAGGCTATTGTAACAAGTTATCAACAATTACGCCATTTAAATTTAAAAGGTTTTACGTCATTTCTGAGATAATAAAGTTGACATCTCTCTGACTAAAATACGATATTTGAGCCTCATTGTAAAACAACATGTCAGACGAGAAAATAATATTTTCCATGGCTGGGGTAAATAAGATCTACCCGCCACAAAAACAGGTATTAAAGAACATCTACCTTTCTTTCTTCTACGGAGCTAAGATCGGAGTCATAGGTTTAAACGGATCGGGTAAATCATCAGTTTTAAAAATTATTGCAGGACTAGATAAATCATACCAGGGAGAAGTTGTTTTCTCCCCTGGTTATACTGTTGGCTACCTTGCACAGGAACCCATTCTTGATAACGAAAAGACTGTACGTGAGGTAGTTGAAGAGGGTGTTGCTGCCACTACTGCTATACTTAAAGAGTATGAAGAGATCAATGAGAAATTTGGTTTGCCCGAGGTTTATGAGAATGCAGATGAGATGGACAAACTACTGGCAAGACAAGGCGAGCTTCAGGATCAAATAGATGCAAGTAATGCCTGGGAACTGGATACTAAGCTTGAGCGTGCTATGGACGCCCTGCGTTGTCCGGAGCCCGATTCAAAAATTGCCACTTTGTCAGGAGGAGAGCGCCGACGTGTCGCTTTGTGCCGATTATTATTACAAGAACCGGATGTTCTCTTGTTAGATGAGCCTACCAATCACCTGGATGCTGAAAGTATCGACTGGCTGGAACAACATCTTAAACAATATAAAGGGACGGTAATTGCCGTTACTCACGATAGATATTTCCTTGATAACGTAGCTGGCTGGATCCTTGAACTCGACCGTGGTGAAGGTATTCCATGGAAAGGAAATTATTCTTCATGGCTGGATCAAAAGTCTAAGAGACTTGAATCGGAAGAAAAAACAGAGAGTAAGCGTCAGAAAACATTGGAGCGTGAGCTGGAATGGGTACGTATGGCTCCAAAAGCCCGGCATGCTAAATCAAAAGCCCGTCTCTCAAATTATGAGAAACTAGCTTCTGAGGATACTAAAGAGAGAGAAGACAAACTGGAGCTTTTCATACCTCCAGGACCTCGCTTGGGGAATGTGGTAATTGAAGCTCAGGGCGTAAGTAAAACATACGGTGATAAGATTTTATTCGAGAACTTAAACTTCTCACTTCCACCCGCAGGCATTGTTGGAATAATAGGCCCAAATGGCGCTGGAAAAACAACCTTGTTCAGATTGATAACTGGCCAGGAACAACCTGATGCTGGTACCTTCAGGGTGGGCCCAACTGTTGCGCTTGGTTATGTCGATCAAATGCATGATGATCTGGATCCCGAAAAATCTGTTTGGGAAAACATTACAGATGGAAATGAAACCATCCTCTTGGGAAACAGGCCTATCAACTCAAGAGCATATGTTTCAAAATTCAATTTCAACGGTGCAGATCAGCAGAAAAAGGTAGGAGTACTTTCGGGAGGAGAAAGAAACAGGGTGCACCTTGCAATTACGCTTAAAAAAAGTTCGAATGTGCTCCTCCTGGATGAGCCGACAAACGATATTGACGTAAATACCTTGCGTGCTTTAGAAGAAGGTTTGGAAAACTTTGGCGGTTGTGCAGTAATTATCTCCCACGACCGCTGGTTCCTGGACCGGGTTTGTACCCACATCCTGGCTTTCGAAGGGAATTCAGAGGTCTATTATTTCGAAGGAAACTATTCAGAATACGAAGAGAACCGGAAAAAACGTACTGGAGATATAACTCCGCACAGGATTAGATACAAAAAACTGGTGGGATAAAAGAAGCAAGAGCCAAGAACCAAGATAGTGTATCTATTTTGACTTGGCTCTTGATATTGTTATTATTCAAGTTCGAGCAAGGTGGGCATTCTCAACTCTCCATTCATAATTCTCAACTTATTTAGTAAATCTCTTCAACTTCCTCCACGAAATATAAAATTTCCTTTCAAGGTTATATAACATTTTACCTCTATAACGATTAACGATTGTTATATTCTTGTTGAGCGAATTCATTGGACGGTTTAACGTCTCTCCTACCTTTGAAGGCATTTCTCTCATATAGTCGTCCACCATTTCGGCATACTTGTATCCGCAGCGGCTTTTTTGCAATTGCAAAAGTTCATTTGTTA
>NZ_JBASJU010000252.1:0-1871 GCF_049655485.1 Daejeonella sp. | reverse complement strand
TGTTTTACCTGATGCCTTTCAGCAAACAGGGTTTCAAACTCTTTTACTTTAGGTCCTTGTGTGATCCAACCGGAAAAAATAGGTTCCCGAAGAGCTTCCCATTCTGCCTGGCCCATACTTGGGAGTGAAATAGGAATAATACGTTTTGTCGTCATTTTTTAAATTATTGCTTTTCAATTCGCCACTCACAATTGGTCTGCACATAACCATGTACTGTTCCCCATGGGTAACTAAAATTTGTATCGATAGCCTCTGATTTGATTCTGATATTTGAAAAAGTTTCAATAAAATCGATGTCGCTTCCCGACTGATAGTTTGAAATAGCCAAACCGAACGAATATTCGCCCGGCATTATGTTTTCGTTAATGTCAAGGGTAAGTGTATACATTCCTTTTTCATTTATCGAGATAGGCTTGTAATTAGGGTCTGAATTGAACATCAAAACACGTTCACCATAAACATTGACAAGAAAAACATTTATGCTTACTTCGGGCAAGGGCTTAAATGCCTCTAAGCGTATTGATAGGGATATCTTTTCGCGAAAAGAAAATTCATTTCGCCCATGGCCTTCCTTATCAAATGGACGAAAGCTTATAAATTTGGCCTCTCCGGTTCCGTGCAATCTTAATTCTTCCGTGATTAAGCCATCAGCACTGTTAACAGCGTTATGTGATGTTAAATATTGATTGATAATATCTGTAGTTACTCCAACCGCCTGAACTTCCCCCCTGTTCAAATAAATCGATTTCGAGCATAAACCTTTAATGGCTGTCATGTTGTGACTCACAAATATAATCGTTCTTCCTGACTGACTACCAAGTTGATTCATTTTGCCCAAGCATTTTTTCTGAAACTCCGCGTCGCCGACTGCTAAGACTTCGTCCACGATTAGAATTTCCGACTCAAGGTGCGCAGCTACGGCAAATGCTAATCTTACATACATCCCCGAAGAATATCTTTTTACCGGTGTGTCAATATATCGTTCCACACCTGAAAACTCCACGATCTCGTCGAACTTATGTTTAATTTCAGCCTTTTTCATACCTAATATTGCCCCATTTAGGAATATATTATCTCGTCCTGATAATTCAGGGTGAAATCCAGTACCAACTTCTAGAAGGCTTGCAATCTTTCCCTTAATTTTAATACTGCCAGTCGTAGGCTCAGTAATTCGGGATAATAATTTCAGCAATGTGCTTTTTCCAGCTCCGTTTCTACCGATAATACCCAAAGAATCACCTTGTTGAATATCGAAGTTGACATCTTTTAAGCTCCAAACAATATTACTGGTACCCATCGAAGTTCTATCGTTTGTTTCACCAATTCTTAAAAATGGGTCTTCCTTTCCGCGCTTCAATGCCCACCATCTCTGCAGATCAGAAGAAAGAGTACCGGTGTTGATTTGACCCAACTGATACGCCTTAGAAAGATTTGTGACTTCTATAACTGTTTTCATATTACTACACTGTGTCCACAAAGCTTTTTTCTGCTTTGTTATAGAAGACAATACCGGTCAAAAAAATGACGATGGTGATAATTATACAATAAACTAACATCGGAGGTTCAACTGTGCCTTTACCTAACAGACAGAAGCGCATTGATTCAATAACAGTCGTCATCGGGTTGATCCAAATTACTAGTTTTAAAGTGCCGCTTATACTAGACAATGGATAAACCACGGGCGTCGCAAACATTAACAACTGGAGCCCAAATCCGAGTAACATTGCGAGATCGCGATATTTCGTAGCTAATGCGGCCACGATCATGCCTAGACCCAAGGCCTGAAGCGCAACCATAAGAACTAAAAATGGAAATAGTAAAACCTGCCAGGGTACATGAAAGTCTCCACCATTAAACGCGAAGTATATCAT
>NZ_JBASJU010000251.1:0-1514 GCF_049655485.1 Daejeonella sp. | reverse complement strand
AGAACAAAGAAGAAGAAACCCCTGCGCGGAAGAATGGAAAAATCGCCAGTGCAGCCGAAATACTAGCTCGTCCTCAGGTGCCCATCCTTTGTTACCACCAGATCAGGAATTGGACGGCTTCAGATGGAAAAGTTGGCAAAGATTATATAGTCCCTACTGCAGAGTTTAAATCGCAAATGAAAATGCTCGCTGACAGCGGGTACAACACTATACTGCCTGATCAGTTATATAATTATCTAGCTTACGGGGCAGAACTGCCGAAAAAACCTATCATGCTTACTTTCGACGACACGAAGCTTGATCAGTGGACAGTTGCACTTCCTGAGATGAAAAAATATGGATTCAAAGGTGTGTTCTTTATCATGACAGTTTCATTGGGAAGACCCAACTATTTAAGCAGAGAGCAGGTGAAACAAATGTCGGATGCCGGCCATGTTATCGGATCCCATACCTATGACCATCAAAATGTTAAAAAATATCAGGGAGAAGATTGGGTAACCCAGATTGAGAAACCAACCAAGACTTTGCAGGAAGTAACCGGTAAAGACATTAAATATTTCGCCTATCCTTTTGGCTTATGGAACAAGGAAGCAATTCCGGAGTTAAAGAAGAGAGGTTTCACTTCAGCCTTTATCCTTGCTGAAAAAAGGGATGAGAATGATCCTTTGTTTACCATACGAAGGATAATCGCGAGCGGGTACTGGAACACAAAAACTCTACATAATAGCATAATTAAAAGCTTTTAAAAACGTAACATTCCAGTCTGGAAATATTGAGATGGGCTCAAATCCGTTATATTAGTAAATCAATAAAACCAATTATGAGAGAATTAATAATCTTAACCCTTATTATGGGTTTTATCACAAGCTTTAATGCTTCTGCACAGCAAGATAAGAGCAAGCGGCCAAGTCCACCTTCTAAAGTATCCCAGACACTTAAATCTGGAGCGGTAATTTCTATTGATTACAGCCAACCTTCAGTGAAAGGAAGATCAATGGCAACACTTACCCCGGCAGGCAAGGTATGGCGTACTGGAGCGAACGAAGCGACAGTCTTCGAAACTTCTCAAGATGTAAAAATTGAAGGAAAAACTTTACCTGCTGGAAAATACAGCGTTTACAGTATCCCCGGAGAAAAAGAATGGACTTTGATTTTCAATAAAACATGGAATCAATGGGGAACTATTTATAAAGCAGATCAAGACGCTTTACGTGTAAATGTAAAGCCAGGCAAAGCTGATAAATTCACAGAAAAGATGACTTTCAACATTGACAAGAAAGGCAAAGTTTCTCTTGCATGGGCCGACACGCAAGTTGATTTTAAAGTTGAATAGAGAAAAATTATTATATTAGAAGGGCTTAAGTGAAAAACTTAAGCCCTTTTTTGTTGCGCGATAATTTGATAAAACCCAAGAAACCCTGTATGAAGCTTATTTACGCTTACTTCCTCATTAGCATTTTTATCTTGTCTTCAATCACCTCATGTAACTCAGGCTCTCAAAATTTCATCAAACC
>NZ_JBASJU010000250.1:0-18928 GCF_049655485.1 Daejeonella sp. | reverse complement strand
ACGCTACCAAAGGGCTGATTGTGAAAAAGGTTGCTTCCAGGTCGTCAGGAACAAGCCTGGCCATTTCCAGCATTGTAGTTCCGCCTCCTGTGAGTACGGTCATTCCTTCTGAGATCAGACTTATCGCTTTACGGGCTATTTCTTTTTTAGCATCCTGGGCATATACATCCTTTTGCTCATAAGGAAAGTGAAAGGATTTAGACAATGCCCCTCCATGAACCTTTATCATTTTCCCGCTATCTGAAAGTTCGTTCAAGTCTCTCCTGACGGTATCTTCTGAAACCTGCAGCTGTAAACTGAGGTCGGAGGATAGGACCTTATTGTGCAAATTTATTTGACGAATTATAAAAGCATGACGCTCTTTTTTTAGCATTCCGGTAGTAATTATCTTCATCGTTAATGAAATCAAGCATACTAAATTTGCGGTTTTTTTCGGGAATGCAAAATTTTAGGTGATAATTTTATGGAACAAGACATAATGCAATACCTGAATTTAATCAAAACAGTCTAATCTGGTAGTAAAATTGCGAGATATTGCAGGATTTTATTTGTATAAAATAATACACTAACTAAACTTTAAATACTATGGCTTTGGTTTTAACAACAACCCTTCTATGTCTGTTAGAGTCCATTTATTTAAAAATGTAGATACTTCAATGCGTATAATTTACACTATGTATAATATACACTTATAATTAAATTTGCACGGATTTATTGATTTTTTTCTAATAAAAGTTGCGTAATTCTGCAATTAATCCAAACTTTAGTGTTTAAAATCTTTTAAACAAATCTGTGAAAGATGATTTTATAATCATCTAATCTTAAACTAATTATCTCAAGTATGAAAAAAACATTACTAATGTTGTTGGGGATATTTTTATTCGTAACCAGCGCTGTAGCTCAGGTGAAAACTGTTGCAGGGAAGGTTACTGATGAAGATGGTTTGCCCCTGCCTGGTGTTTCAATTTCAATTAAAGGTGAAACCACCGGGACATCAACTAAAGGCGATGGAACGTATTCCATTCGGGCCTCTGTCGGACAAATTCTTCAATTTCGGTTTATAGGCACCACCTCTCAGGACCGTACTGTCGGAGCTGAAAATGTTATCAATGTACAGTTACGTAATGATGCGACCGCGCTAAATGAGGTCGTAGTAACTGCCTTAGGCCAAACTACAACTCAGAGGTCTTTGGGTACGGCACAGCAAAGTGTGAAAGGTGCTGATATTGCCCAAACTCAAAGAGAAAATTTCATTAATGCCCTGCAGGGCAGAATAGCGGGTGTGGAAGTGAATAGTTCTTCAGGTGTACCAGGCGCTTCTTCATCTATAACTATCCGGGGAATCAGTTCAATCAGCGGAAGTAATCAACCCTTGATGATTATTGACGGTCTCCCAATGGACAATAAAACACTGAATACCGGAGTGTTAGCATCTGATGCCCCTGGTTCGCAAACAGCTTTTAATAATCGCGGGGTAGATTTCACTAATCGTTCTGCCGACTTGAATCCTGAAGATATAGAGAGTCTGGTAGTATTAAAAGGACCGGAAGCTGCTGCTTTATATGGTATCGATGCGGCCAATGGTGCGATAGTTATCACTACTAAACGGGGTAAACCAGGTACAGGTGGTATTGATTATAACAATAGCTTAAGAATAGAAAAGACAAGGGCAAAACCAGAAATTCAGCAGGTTTATGGACCGAGCGCTGTGGGAAGTACAACATTCTTATATTATGGAGATCCGTATGCTCCGGGCACTCAATTATATGATAATGTGGATGGGTTTTTCCAAACTGCATTAACACAGAAGCACAATCTCTCATTTAGTGGTGCTGCGCCCGATAATTCAATTAACTACAGACTTGCAACTTCTTACACGAACCAGGAAGGGGTTGTTCCTAACTCGTTATATGATAAGATCAATTTAACAGGAGCTTCACAAGCGCAAATCAAGCCTTGGCTGAAAGTGGATCTTTCTATGGGATATACTTATGCCAAAAACGACCAATCCTTTAAAGGCGTTGGGGGCCCGTTATTAGGTTTACTTGTTTGGCCACAGACAGATCAGGCAAGTGACTATCTTACACCAGCTGGTACCCGTCGGAGGCTAACCAATTTGGCTGCCGCTTCAGAGGTAGATAATCCGTATTTTAATATTGAGAAAAATATCATTACTTCAAAAAACAACAGAATTCTATCAAATTTAGGCTTGATATTCACGCCTTTTAAATGGGGAAATCTTCGTACAAATATTGGAGTCGATAATTACACTAACGAAAATCTTATTTTGCGTCATCCTGAAAGCGCATACGGAAATACCTATAACGGTGTAATTGACATTGCAAATGACAACACGCGGAATATTAGTTCTCAGACCATTTTTAATATCAACAGCCAGAATATCACTAAAAATATTACGATAAATGGTTTGCTTGGAAATGCAATTCAGGATCTGAGATCGAATACAGATGCTCTAAAAGGTCAGGATTTTTTGGAGCCGGATTTTGTATCTGTAAATAACACAAATTTACGTTTTAACCGCAGTACCTTGAGTCAGCGCCGACTTGTTAGCGCATTTGGAAGTGCAACTCTAGCATATAAGGAGTTACTTTATGTTACGGTAACAGGAAGAAATGACTGGACCTCCACTATTCCGGTGGATAAGAATTCATTCTTTTATCCATCCGTGTCAACAAGTTTTATTTTTTCCGACGCATTTCCTTCAATTGGCAAATTCATGACGGGTAAAATCCGGGCTGCTTATGCAGAAGTTGGAAAGGATGCAAGGCCTTATGCTTATCGCCCAGCACTAGAGTATAAAACTACTACAAACGGCGGATATGGCTACGGCTTTACGGGCCCTAACCTAGGTTTAAGACCTGAGTTTGCTACGTCCTATGAGATTGGAACCGAGCTCAGCTTCCTGGATAACAGGTTAGGATTAGATGCAACCGTTTATCGCAAGCAAACTAAGGATCAAATTGTTAATGATATCCGGGGCAGTTACGCCACGGGATATATTCTATTTAACCTAAATGGTGCCGAAACAAGGAACGAAGGTTTAGAGCTTACGCTAAGAGGAACCCCTGTTTTAAATCCTAATTTCTCATGGGATATATTGGCGAATTTTGAAAGCGCCAGAGGGAAGGTGTTAGCCCTACCGAATGCGTTGCCGGAATCCTATGTTTCTGATACTTGGTTATTCGGTAACGTTCGTAATGGAACTGCTCCAGGCCTTTCAACTCGATCGTTAACCGGCTTATTTTATTTAAAAAATAACCAGGGACAGTTATTAATTGACCCCACGACAGGCTTGCCTTTACGTTCCAATTTGTTTGTTGATGGTGGTTACGACCGTCAGCCTGATTTTTCAATAGGAGTTACTAACAGCTTTCGCTACAAGAAATTCTCCCTTAATTTTCTCTTTGATATCAGAAAAGGTGGAGATGTTCTAAATGCAACTGAGCAGTTTCTGACAGCCAGAGGTTTAAGCATGCGCACACTTGACCGGAATGAGCCAAGAGTTGTTGAAGGTGTGCTTAGAGATGGCAAGGAAAATTCTGCAACTCCTACTGCAAATAATATTGTGGTGGTTCCTAACGTTCAAAATAACTTCTATACAGGAATAAGTGAAGAGCTGTTCATTGAAAAAGATATCAACTGGGTGCGTCTAAGAGATGTAACCTTAGGTTATGTACTTCCAGACAAATTGCTGCAAAGGCAAAATTTTGTTAAGAAAGCAAGTGTTTTTGTAACTGGTACAGATTTGTTATTATTTACTAATTATTCAGGTCTGGACCCTATCGTGAACGGAAATTCAGCGGCAGTCGGTGGTTCAGGCGCAGCTGGAATTGACTTCGGAAATTTCCCTATTCCACAAGGAATTAATTTTGGTATAAGGATTGGATTATAATTAAGAGGAACAAGATGAAAAAAATATATGCAATAATACTAGTTGTTCTTATTTCGACAACTGGTTGTGAGAAGTATCTGGACGTAAATACGAATCCGAATGCTCCGCAGGAAGTAGCAGCAAACCTTTATCTGGCTCCTATGCTACACTGGATGGTTACTGCACCCCAATATGAGGGTCGTTTTATTGGGCGTTACACCCAAAATTGGACTTTACCTGGTACCTCGCTAAGCACTTGGGACCGAATGGGCTATGATCCGTCAAGTGATAATGCTGCCCAGCAATGGAGGGATGTGTACTGGACCCTTGGCCAAAATCTCGTTGATATGAATACCAAGGCAGAAGCTGAACAACGCTGGGATTTGCTTGGGGTTGGCCAAATTCTAAAAGCATGGGGTTGGCAGGTACTTACCGATACCCACGGAGAGATCATTGTTAAAGAAGCAATTGACCAGACTAAATTTACATTTAATTATGACAGTCAGGAATATGCTTACCAGGAGGTGCAGAAACTGCTGAATGCGGCCATTGCCAATTTGCAAAAAACAGATGGCGCAGTTAACCAGGGTTATTTAGCAAAAACCGATAAGATATACAATGGCGATCGCGCAAAATGGACTAAGCTTGCTTATGGCATGCTTGCTTTAAACCTCAATCACTATTCAAATAAAGCTTCTTATAAACCAGCAGATGTTATTGCGGCGGTGGACAAGTCATTTAGTAGTAATGCCGATGACGCTTTGTTATTTTATCCAGGCACCCAAAACGATGACATCAATTTTTGGGGGCGCACCAGAGGAAATATCACAAATTACAGACAAACACAATTTGCCCTTAACCTAATGAATGGCAATCAGTTTGGTGGTGTGGATGATCCGAGAAAAACCAGAATGCTGTCACCGTCACCTGATGGTCAGTACCGTGGCCTGGATGTAAATGTGGTTGCTTTCGGTGCATTGAATACTTTGCAGGCACCAAATAACTTTCATGGTTATCCTGGAACAGGAGGGCTTCAGTCGCCTGGCAGGTATATTTTTGATGATAAGGCAAGAATTCCATTAATGACCTACTCTCAGTTGCAGTTCATTAAGGCCGAAGCTGCATACAGAATGGGCAACAAAGCATTGGCTTTAACAGCTTACAGGAACGGAGTTTCGTCACATATTGATTTTGTGAATGCCAGAAACACTGACAATGGTCAGACTCCAACCCAGATTACGGCTGCCGAGAAAAATGCATTTTTGTCATCACCTGAAATCGTCCCAACAACTCCCGCTGGGTTAACTTTATCCCACATAATGTCGCAAAAATATATTGCACAATGGGGCTGGGGACATAACGAAACCTGGATGGATATGCGCAGATATAATTATACCGACATCGATCCGGCAAGTGGAAAACAGGTATTTCTGGGCTTCACTCCACCGACGAATTTATATGTAGATAATGGAGGAAAAGTTGTGCAAAGGATTCGTCCGCGTTATAACTCAGAATATGTTTGGAACAAAGCATCTCTTGATGCTATCGGCGGACTTGCTTTGGATTACCACACAAAACCATTATGGATTACTCAACCTTAATTATCAGATATGAAAAAATTAAAATATATTTTATTATTAGCTTGTATTACAGCATTATACTCTTGTGAGAAAAATGCTGTGCAGGATATAACCGGAGATGCACCTCAGGCACGGATCAAGTTCTTCAATTTCGGTGTAAGTTCTCCGGGAGTTAATTTCTATGCAAATGATACCAAGATGACAGCAATTAGCTCGACGACGGGAACTGAGTCAGTAACTGGTGTAATTTTCGGTGGCGTAGGTGCTGGTGGATTTTATTCTGCGATAATGCCAGGTCAGTATACTTTCAAAGGAAAAATCGCTGCAGCAACGGACAAAGATTTAGCGATATCATCTATTAATGGTACGATCGAGACCGGCAAGTACTATTCATTATTCCAGAGCGGTATTTACAATACGACAAGTAAATCTGTTGATGGATTTATACTTGAAGATCCTATACCCGCTGTTATCGATACAGGAAGAGCTTATGTTCGTTTTGTAAATGCAATTTCGAATGCAAATCCGATGATACTATATGCTAAAAACACTAACTCAACCGCGGAGGTAGCAATTGGAGCTGCAGTTGCATATAAAGGTGGAAGTGCATTTATTGCCGTACCTAACGGCGTTTACGACCTTAGTACTCGTTATGCAGGTTCAACAACAAATGTTATTACCAGAGCTGCTGTATCGTTTTCCAGGGGACGTATATACACTATCGGTGCCCGAGGTGATATTACGGTAACTGCCACCACCAATACTGCGAGACCAGCATTGGATAATACCCTCAACAGGTAGTTTTTATATTGCCCAAATGCGCTATGAAATTAAGGAAGCGTATTGAATGGCCTTTTTAAGATAACTTTGAAAGCGGTTAAGTAAATCCTGATTTACTTAACCGCTTTTTTTTCTGTTCTGCTCGAGTGCTTGCTCAGAACCAAATACAATCAAAGTTAAGGTTATAAATATTATTTAATCATAACTCTATGCCCAAAAGTGGTCCCCATGAAAACAAGAATTCTTCAAAGTTTAAGCTTACTTTGCCTCGGAACTTCATTAATTAGTTCTACTATCGACTTCCAACAGGATAATAATTTAGCCTTGCCCGATCCCCCTCTACGGCGCGCTGTAGTAGTCTGGCAACCTTCCCACCAGACCAATACAGGAGTAAACTTCAGCGAAGCAGCGGTTTGCAACGGAATAGTTGAGGCAGCTATGGCAGCAGGACCTCGTATGAAAGAGTATAAAGTCTGGAGCATGGGAAGGAAGAACCTACATCATGCGAATGTTGGCAGCAATACCATTATCGAACAAACTTCGGCAGTGATAAATGGCCAACTATCCGGATACGGGTGGGAACTAATGAAATCAAATAAGAAGGAGCCGGAGGTATTTATTTCTGTTCACAATAATGGAGGCACCAAACGCCATGCTATATGGGGTTTTATCCATGAAGGAGATAAATATGAAGCTGAAAATCGTGCGCTTGCCAGCCGATTGGTTAAAGCCATTAGTGCCGCAACAGGACTTGAAGACCGGGGTGTGCTTTTTGATAGTTCAACGGGTAGAAACGATTATAAATGTAAAACAAGCGGCAAGCTTGCTTTCTACAGCCTCGACGAAAATGTAAATAAGGCACCTTACCGGGTACTGCTTGAAGTGGGAGATAATGGTGTAAGTAAAGAATTTCTCGAAAACCCCGCTAATCAGAAAAAGTTAGGTGTGGCAATTAAGACTGCACTTGCAGAATGGATGGCAGAAAAGAACTAATGTTGAATCAAAGAATATACTGATATGATCAAAAAACTACTGCCTGTTATTACTGGCCTGGCTATTTTGTTGAATGCCTGTGTCACTGTAAAAACTGAAAAGACGGTTGCACCTGTACAGGATGGCCCAAAAGTACCATCCGAATTTCGTGCTGCCTGGGTAGCGACTGTCGGTAACAGCAGCTGGCCAAGTAAACCGGGCTTAAGTACACAACAGCAGCAGCAGGAAGCACTGGTTCTGCTTGATTATCTAAAGAAGCATAATTTCAATGCGGTTATTTTCCAGGTTCGTCCGCAGGCGGATGCATTGTATAAAAGCGATCTGGAGCCGTGGTCTTATTTTCTGACAGGGGAGATAGGTAAAGCGCCGGACCCTTATTATGATCCTTTGGAATTCTGGACAGCCTCGGCCCATGAACGCGGACTGGAACTGCACGTATGGTTGAATCCTTATCGTTCTCATCATACGTCGGGTGGCGCACTTTCTGAAAAGTCTTTTGTAAAGACTCACCCTGAGCTCTCCGTTTTTCTAAAAGAGGGATACTGGTGGATGAATCCTGCGAAAAAGGAAACTCAGGACCAAACGGTGTCTGTAGTGATGGATATTGTAAAACGATATGATATCGATGGCGTACATTTCGACGATTATTTTTATCCCTATCCTTCTTACAATAAGAATGAAGATTTCCCTGATGATAAAAGCTGGAAAGTATATCAAGACAATGGGGGTAAACTCTCTCGTGGCGACTGGCGGCGTGAGAGTGTAAACACGCTAATACAACGTCTATACAAGGAGATTAAAGCAGAAAAGAATTACGTGAAATTCGGTCTTAGCCCTTTTGGGATCTGGCGGCCGGGTTATCCTGAATCGATTCAAGGATTTGACCAATATGACCAGCTGTATGCTGATGCACGCCTCTGGCTAAATAAGGGCTGGATCGATTATTTTACACCTCAACTTTATTGGGATATCAACAGGATTCCGCAAAGTTTCCCGGTATTACTGGGATGGTGGTCGTCTGAAAATCTAATGAACCGACATCTATGGCCTGGAATAAGTGTATACAAAGGCGGAGGTGAAAAGAATAATGATGAAACTGTTAATCAGATCATGATTTCCCGCGGTATGCTACCAAAAAGTAAGGGGACAGTACACTGGAGTATTACTGCACTGGTAAAAAACGACAGCCTTTCAAAAGCGCTTTTGAATGGACCATACAAAAAGCCAGCTCTTGTTCCAGCCAGTCCCTGGCTGGATAATAAAGCTCCGGCAGCGCCATCGGCGAAAGCCTCCATTGCGGGCGATAATATCAATATCAGCTGGACCCATCCTGACGAGAACGATGTGTTCAGATGGGTGGTTCACTATAAGTATGGTAATAACTGGGATTATCGCGTGTTGAACGCTAAAGACAGAGGCCTGACATTGGAGCGCACTTTATTGGTTCCAACTACCCCACAGAATGCACCAGGAAGTAATTCAACAGCTCTTCCATTAAGCGGGGTGGTTTTAATAGCGGTTGACCGCACGGGGAATGAAAGTGTTCCCTTTAAACTTGATTTGTAGAGGTAAAAGGGGATTTAACCGTTTGCAGTTCCCCCTTAGCAATTTCCCGTTGCCAGGCTGGGTGGGCTAGACGCTTATCCTGGCAACGGGTAACTGGCAACAGGTAACTGATTACAGTAATTTAAATCCAAGACTCAAATGAAATAAATTCTGTTTTTGATTATACTCTTCGCTCCGGCTTATATTGCTTAAACCACCTTCATAACGCAGGTCGACCGTTAGGTTTCCAACATCCACACCTGCGCCTGCCTGGTATGCCCAGTTCTGTTTCTTGTAATTATCAAAATCACTAATGTTTTGATAAGCAGAATCGAACGTGGTGTTTTCATCAACTACAAACGAAGCAACGGGACCGGCCATAAAGCGTAGATTCAGTTTGCTGGGACCGATTTTAGTTCCTACCAGTAGAGGCAGGTCAAGTGTTGTAAATCTAACCTTACCACTCGCTTCAACCTGATTCCCGTTCGTGTCTTCAATCTTAATGAATTTGTTCCCCTTGCTACCCAGGTAAAGCTCGGGTTGGAGGTAAAGTCCGACAGCCCCTAAACGGGTAAAAATCCCAACATGGTAACCGGCAATACTTTCTTCATCAGTCAGATCATCCTTTGTTTCCAATTTAGAGAAGTTGGCACCCCCTTTAATTCCGAAAGCAAAATTAGGCAGTTGCGCCATCGCCGCAAGGCCTGTAGTAAACATCATGCAGGTTATTAGAATGACTTTCTTCATAATTCGCTATTTTAAATATGTACTCATGGTAAACGTAACAAATAGACGTTTATTCTTTAGAATAAGTTGCATGAACATCCAATCTTTAAAACATCTTGGCAATTGTCGGGATAAAACTTTAATTTTGTGCAAATTCACGCCATGGCAGAGATCAGTATCAGTAATACAGATTGGGAGCGTTTAAAACTAAAAGTTAAACGTAAATACAATCATTTGAGCGAGGAAGACCTCGCGTACCAGGAAGGCCAGGAGGAACAACTGATTACTCGTTTAATGACCAGAATTAAACGTAACAGGGAATATGTGGTTTTCACATTGAAAAAGGGAATGCTTCATTTAGAAACCAACAGGTTGTAATTCCTTTATTACAAATAGCTTATAAAAGTATTTCTGAGTCCTGCTTATACTAATAGCACTGGTTTTTCGTACATTTAAGTATCCTAAATTTATTGTATGAAGAATTCCTTGGACTCTAAACCGAAAAGCTCTGCGTTGAAGAGGAAAATCCTGATTGTGACTCTAGCTATCTCCCTCTTCTCCTTATCTTTCGTCGAGGATCTATTCCAGGTGTCTAAAAACCTTGAGATCTTTGCCTCGGTATACAAGAACTTAAGTATTAATTACGTCGACGATGTTAATTCATCTGAAATGATGAAGACAGGGATTGACGCCATGCTTAATGATCTCGATCCCTATACTGAATATATTCCTGAGTCTGATATTGAAGATTATAAACTTAAATATGTAAGTACACAATACGGTGGGATTGGTGCAACTATTTCCAACCGCGGCGGTAAGGTTCTGGTAGCCGAACCCTATGAGGGTTTCCCTGCGCAAAAAGCTGGTGTTCGTGCTGGCGATGAAATATTAGAAATTAACGGGGTTCCATTGAAAGGAAAGGCAAATGAACAAGTAAGTTCTATGCTTAAAGGTTCGAAAGGTACACCCGTCAAGCTCTTGATTTTAAGACCAGGCACGGAAAAACAAATGGAGATCAATCTTCAGAGAGAAGAGATCAGACAGGATAATGTGCCATATTACGGGATGCTTGAGGGAAATGTAGGTTATATTAAACTGGATAAGTTTCTGGAGAATTCAGGTCAGGAAGTTAAGAATGCCCTTCTCGATCTTAAAAAGGATGAACTGAAAGGGCTTGTTCTCGATTTGAGATACAATGGCGGCGGGATCCTTCAGGAGGCCGTCAAAATTGTGAATCTCTTTGTAGATAAAGGTGTCACCGTAGTTATTCAGAAAGGTAGAAATAGCGAAAAGTCGATTACTTACACAACTAACAACAATCCGGAAGAGCCGAACCTTCCTTTAGTAGTGTTGGTTAATAACCGGGCTGCGTCTGCTTCAGAAATAGTTGCTGGCTCATTGCAGGATCTTGACCGCGCAGTGGTGGTTGGTCAGAGAAGTTTTGGTAAAGGCTTAGTTCAGCAAACATTTAATCTACCCTACAATAGTCTGGTGAAAGTAACGGTTGCCAAGTATTACACTCCTTCAGGAAGATGTATCCAGGCTCTTGACTATACTCATCGCGACAGCGAAGGCAGCGTGGTTAAAGTTGCTGATTCATTAATTACAGAATATAAGACTAAAGCCGGAAGATCGGTTTACGATGGAAGCGGCATTTACCCGGACGTATTTGTAAAACCGTTGAGATACAATTTGATCACTCAAACCCTCGCTTCTAAGTACCACATTTTTGATTACGCTACTTTGTACCGCAACGAGCGTGAATCCATTCCAGATGCAAAAAGCTTTAAGCTTACAGATGCTGAATACGCAAAATTCGTGTCGTATTTGTCCACACGTGATTATAATTATAACACCCGCACTGAACGTATCTTAAATGATTTACGTGATGAAGCTGAACGGGAAAGCAAATTGACTGATATCAAAACCGAGTACGATGCATTAAGGATAAAGGTATCCAGCAGCAAGAAAAATGACCTCGCTCAATTTAAAGATGAGATCAGAAAAGTACTTGAAGCAGAGATCGTTTCCCGGTATTTCTTTGAAAAAGGCAGACTTGAACAGGGATTTAAATACGATACAGACCTAAGCGAATCTCTTAAAATACTTGGAAATAAAACCGTTTTGGCTTCCATACTTAACGGTGAAGGAACTTACAAATCTATTGGCAAGCCTGGTAATGAGTTTTCGGCTAAGTTGAATTAGCAAATTCGGAAATTAGCAGATTTGGAAATTAGCAAATGGGATGGACTGTCAACTCATTTGCTAACTCAAATTACCTCATTCTCTAATTCTCTAATTTACGGTTTCCAGGTTAACCCCATATTGTACAGCATAAACGCCCACTTATCTACCTGCTCTTCAATAACCTTGGCTGTTGGCTTTCCAGCCCCATGGCCTGCTTTAGTTTCGATACGAATCAGAGCAGGGCTCTCTCCTTTATGAAATTCCTGTAGACGGGCGGCAAATTTAAATGAATGTGCTGGAACTACACGATCGTCATGATCAGCTGTTGTGATTAGGGTAGCTGGATAAGATACGCCGGGTTTTAAGGCGTGGTATGGCGAATACTTAAGCATATACTCAAACATTTCTTTCGACTCCTCTGCTGTACCATAATCATAAGCCCATCCTGCTCCGGCAGTAAACTTATTGTAGCGAAGCATATCCAATACGCCCACCGCAGGCAGAACCACTTTAAACAGCTCTGGCCTTTGACTCATAACTGCAGCAACTAACAGTCCCCCGTTTGATCCTCCCGATATGGCCAGGTAATCACTTGAAGTATATTTATTGCTGATCAGGTATTCTGCAGCAGCAATAAAATCGTCAAAAACATTCTGTTTGTTCATTTTCGTACCTGCCAAATGCCATTTTTCACCATATTCGCCGCCTCCGCGGATATTAGGCACTGCATAAACTCCGCCCTGTTCTAATAAAACGATGTTTGAAGTACTGAAGGCCGGGGTAAGGCTGACGCTGAATCCGCCATAACCGTATAACAGGGTCGGGTTTTTACCATTCAGCTCGATTCCTTTTTTGTGGGTAATTATCATCGGGATCTTAGTGCCATCTTTGGATTTATAAAAAACCTGCTTTGACACGTATAAGGATGGATCAAAGGATACCCCGGATTTCTTGTATTCTATCGACTGACCTGTGGCGATGATATATTTAAAGATGGTTGGGGGATAGATATAAGAGGTGAATGTGTAGTACAATTCTTTTTCTGCTTTTTTCGCACTAAATCCACTTGCTGAACCAACTCCGGGTAGCGTCACTGTGCGCTCCAGGTTTCCCTTCATGTCATACTGCATCACAAGGGATGTAGCATCTTTCAGATAATTAGCGAAGATCTTTCCTCCGGCCGTGCTCACGTTTAAAACGTTTTCCGTTTCCGGGATAAGATCCTTCCAGTTCTCTGGCGAAGGGTTTGATGCATCCACAGTTACGACTCTGTAATTTGGTGCATTCAAGTTGGTATAGATGTACAATTTGCTATCTATATTATCAATTACATAATGCTCACTGTCGAAATTGCTTACTACGTTCATTATCGGACTGCCTGGTTTAGAAAGATCCTGCAGGTAGAGTTCATTCCCCGTAGTGGAGTTGGCAGCAGTAATAACCAGGAAACGATCATCCTCAGTTACATTTCCTCCAATATATCGCCTTGGTGTCTTATCGCCTCCAAAAACAAGGATATCTTCCGACTGCTTTGTCCCCACACGGTGGAAAAAAAGTTTATGATATTGCGTCAAGCCGGAGAGCTGGCTCCCTTCTTTAGGTTTATCGTAACTGCTATAATAAAAACCTTCTTGACCTTTCCAGGACAAGCCTGAAAACTTAACATCCGTCATCGTATCACCGGTTTGTTTAAGATCGCTGGTATTTAATACAATCACTTTGCGCCAGTCTGAACCTCCCTCCGAAATCTGGTAAGCAGCCATACTTCCATCTTTGGTAAATTCGATTCCTGCCAATGAGGTGGTCGCGTCGGTCGAAAACTTGTTAGGATCAAGGAAAACTACAGGCGTGCCTTTATCTTTCTGTCTGTAAAGCACATATTGATTCTGGAGACCGTCGTTTTTATAGAAATAGGTATAAGCACCTTCTTTGAACGGCGCTGTATACTTCTCATAGTTCCACAGCGTTTCGAGCCTGCTTTTTATTTCATCCCGAAAAGGGATTTTTCCTAAGTAATTTTGTGTGACTCTGTTTTGCGCTTCAACCCAGGTTTTGGTGTTTTCTGCGCGGTCATCTTCCAACCAGCGATAAGGATCTTTAATAACCGTTCCGAAATAGGTGTCGGAGACCTCGGTTTTATCTGTTTTAGGATAATTCATTGTATTAAGATTCGGGCTTGTATGCTGTGCGGCAGCCATCTGGCCGCTGATCAAAGCAATACTTAAGAGAGAGAAAGTTAGAGTGGATTTCATACCAAATTGCTTAATATTTTCTAAAATTAAGAAAAGACCTTGAGAAAGGGGGAATATAAAAATTATGTACTTTTGGACTCATGCCCGGAACCAAAATTTACTTTGCATCTGATTTTCACCTTGGGGTTCCTGATAACATAAGCAGCCGGGAGCGGGAAGACCGCATCGTGAGATGGTTGGATATGATAAAGTCGGACGCTGCAGAGATTTTTCTTGTCGGGGATGTATTCGACTTTTGGTTTGAGTATACCACAGTAATTCCCCGCGGTTTTATCCGTTTCCAGGGTAAACTTGCCGAGCTGAGTGATTCAGGGATAAAAATAACTTTATTTAAAGGCAACCACGATATGTGGATGTTCGATTATTTTGGAATGGAGCTGGGTATCGACATAATATCTGATGAGCTTATCCTGGAGAGAAATGGGAAGAAGTTTTACCTCCATCATGGCGATGGCCTTGGCCCGGGAGATCATAAGTATAAACTTTTAAAGAAAGTTTTCCGAAGCAAATTATGCCAGTGGCTTTTTGCGCGCCTGCACCCAAATTTTGGTATTGGCATTGCACAGAGCTGGTCTAAGGACAGCCGGGCGAAGAATGAAAAACTGGAAAGTCTGGAAGACGTGGAAAAGGAATGGCTCTACATTTATTCCCGAGACCTGCTTAAGCAGGAGTATTATGATTTCCTGATCTTTGGTCACCGGCATCTTCCTCTGGATTTACCTTTAGGTACCAGCCGTTACATCAACCTGGGTGAGTGGGTCCACTTTAGCTCGTATGCGGTTTTTGATGGAGAATCATTGGAATTAAAGTATTTCGAACCCGCATCTGACCCAGCCTGTTCGTCATAGAATATTCCTGTTCTTTCCGGGTCTATTTAATTATATTAAAAAGCCGTATTTTTGTAAAATATTTAGCAAAGCCCGTTCTCCGGGATCTTTGCAATCCGAATCAATAAGATGTTAGACAAATTAGAATTAATAAAGGAGCGCTGGCAGGATGTCGAGCGGGAACTTAGTAACCCAGCTATCATGGGGGATATGAAACGCTTTGCCCAGCTCAATAAAGAATATAAGGATCTTACCAAAATTGTGGATGAGTATAAGGTCTACGGTAATGTCATGAGTAATATCGATGCTAACAAAGCGCTTCTTTCAAACGAAAAGGATGAAGAAATGCGTGAGATGGCTAAAATGGAGCTTGAAGAGCTTATTCCGCAACAGGAAGAGCTTGAGGAAAAGATACGGATGATGCTTATTCCGCAGGATCCTGAAGATGGTAAGAATGCGATTGTTGAAATCCGCGGCGGTACAGGTGGCGATGAAGCGGCGATCTTTGCCGGCGATCTTTACCGGATGTATACGCGTTTTTGCGAGCGTAAGGGCTGGAGAATGGAAGTGGTTGATGTGACCGAAGGCACAGCAGGCGGTTATAAAGAAGTGGTATTTAATGTAAACGGTGAAGATGCATACGGGCAGTTAAAATATGAGTCAGGTGTTCATCGCGTACAGCGTGTGCCTGATACCGAAACTGCAGGGCGTGTACATACTTCGGCAGCTTCTGTGGTAGTTCTTCCCGAAGCAGACGAATTTGATGTACAGATAAGCATGAATGATGTCCGGAAAGATCTTTTCTGTTCTTCAGGTCCGGGCGGACAGTCGGTTAATACCACATATTCAGCAGTGCGTTTAACTCACCTTCCTACGGGTATTGTTGCACAATGCCAGGATCAGAAATCTCAATTGAAGAATTTCGATAAAGCGTTCGCTGTTTTAAGAAGCCGTGTTTATGAACTTGAGCATGCAAAAATGCTTGAGGAGACTTCCAAAAAACGCAAGACGATGGTTGCAACCGGCGACCGCTCAGCGAAAATAAGAACATATAATTATCCCCAGGGAAGGGTTACTGAGCACCGCATCGGTTTAACCATATACAATTTACCCAATGTAATGAATGGCGATATACAGGAAATTATCGACCAATTGCAACTGGCAGAGAACGCAGAAAAGATGAAAGAGGGCTCCTTTGCCTGATTTCTGCAGGGTTTTTTGTAGAGGGAGAGGGTCAATAACTAATGTTTTTAATTGAATATTAGGCGGTTAAGAACTATCTCTAAATTAACCTTTTTATTATTTGCACTGTAAGGGTTATTGCCGTATATTTGCCTCACTTTTAAGAAAAACGATCTCGAAAGTAGTTCTAATAATGATTCCGTAGCTCAGCTGGTAGAGCATTACACTTTTAATGTAGTGGTCCTGGGTTCGAATCCCAGCGGGATCACAAAAATGTGCGAAGCACGAAATAGAAATTCTCTGGGATGAGAAGTTTACCCCGTTGGAAAACGGGGAATCCCAGCGGGATCACAAAAAAAATTGTATCTTTCCTGAATAATTCAGGTTTAGCCTTAAAGGCAGATATTGAAAGAGAAACGGACCGGTAGTTCAGTTGGTTAGAATGCCGCCCTGTCACGGCGGAGGTCGCGGGTTCGAGTCCCGTCCGGTCCGCAATAAAGCCCCCAAACGTAAGGTTCTGGGGGTTTTTTGTTTAATGGCTATTTTTTTAGCTTACTCAACATTCTCACTTTTCGCTAAACGCACATAAATCTACTATAGCTATTTATAGTATTGCAGCTTTTGATGTGACGTCATTTGTAATGGATTGAGGTTAGTGATTACCTTGCAATTTGAGTTTACTCGTCAACCTCATAATTCTTTGACTATGGTTTGCTATATGCTAAATCCGGAGGATAGGAGTATATTTTTTTCTACATACAGTATAATTTTGGCAAAAAACTAACCCACTTGCTAAAGTTGAAATAAAAGCGTGGCTTTACAAAGCATCCACAACATAAGTTACTTCTAAAGCATAAGTACCCGGATCAACAGCAAAGCCAGGGATCATTTTGTATCTCAACGTGAATGTATTTCCGCTCACAGCCGGAGCGCCCCTCGCACCGGTTTTAGCTACAATCGGCGCAGATGTGGTATTAGTAGTGTTAGCGAAAACGGTCCAGGAGGTCACGGTACTGCCGGTCCCATTAATTACACCCCAGGAAACATTGAGTGGGTGTATAGGCGCTGTGATAGTCGGGGGGCCGCCAGCAAGTGGTATGCCCACGATATTGGTAATAGAAATAGTTAATTTCCATGGCCGGTTAGATTTTATAGCAAAATTGACCGCATCAGAGATAATGCCATTCTCGATGTCACTTTCAGTAGTAAAAGGTGCCAAAGTTGGTGTTCCAGTAACTGTAAAACTAATCTGAGAATTAATCGAAGCACCTAGTGGAGTGACAATAGTTTGTGCCTGAGCAATAAAAGTAAAACTCATAAATACTATTATTGCTAGAGCAATGAAACATTTTTTCATGAAAAAAAATTCTTATATAACCTAACACATATAGGAAGACATGAATTGTATCTCCGAAGTTTGATCTGCTTATACATCCGGCAGTGTTTTTATAATGTTACCACAAACTTAGTCTCACAATTCATGGTAATCTATGACTTGTGGCACATAAAAAAATGATGAATGGCACAATAAAAGACTAATTTATCTTTTATTGTTTCAACATCAACGTGGATCAAGTGGTCAGCTGCACCTGTACCCTCGTGACATACGTAGAATGGTTTTTCCGTTATGTCTTTTAGGAATTGAACAATCTGTTTCTAGTGATATAAGGGCAGCTTTTGCCCTTGATTATGAAGCGTCTGCTCTTTCAATAAGCCAGCGATACTATTGAGGCGGTACTTTGCCTCAAGGAAATAGATATAAACTCAGGCTTTAAAAGAACTGTTAGCCTCGCCAGCTTAGTATCTTCTCAGAGGATGGATTCAGATCATTTTTTGCCAGCCTTCGACGATTTACTGCCAACAGCAGTGGACACTGCAGCGAGAATTGAGCTGGCAGTAAATTTAGCCGGAAACGCTTTGCTTGATTCCAACTCTCTAATGATTTCTGTAATCTCTTCTGTAAAATTTTCTTCTAATTGTTCCATTTACTTGTGTTTTAGGGTGTGAAGGTTTACAAGACAGAAGTACAAGGTCAAGCCTTCGCAAGCTTTAAAGGCTGCGTATACTCCAAGAAAGAGCATAGAACTTTGTCATTGTTTCTTCAAATTTGCACACTTCAGTCTGCGGGAATAACTAAAACAACAACTTGGGAACAACTTGGTCAGACCTGAGGATCGATCTATTCTCCGGGAAAGAATTTATTAAGCAAGTGCTTTTTTAGATAGCTAGATGGGCCAGTCTCTCCAATTCTATCTAATATTGTTTGGACTTTCTTTAATGCCATTAGATAAGTCGAATCGTTGAGGGTTAAGCCTTTTTTTGTTTCAATGTATTTAAAGTATCTCTTTATCGTATTGCCTTTTAAGCCTGTTAGTTCACCTAGAGAGTCATAATAAGCTACTTCGTTCATAGTCTTACTCTGTCCGAGTTTTGTGAATCCCAATAGTGTGGCTCAATAAATTCATTAGTAGAAATCACAATCTGCTTTTGGGATTCTATCCTCATATAGAGAAGTATAAGAGACAGTCCCTTCTTGTTCGGTCTAAGTAGGTAATAGTTAGTTGTTGCCATATAGCCTTAAACTTCCCAACAACATTTCACGTTGGCCGCTAGCTTACAGAATAACTTACATTCAAACTATCATTTTTAAGTCCTACACTACGGACCGGTAGTTCAGTTGGTTAGAATGCCGCCCTGTCACGGCGGAGGTCGCGGGTTCGAGTCCCGTCCGGACCGCAAAAAGGCTCTCAGAGAAATCTGAGAGCCTTTTTTGTTTTGGTAGTAAAACTTTTTTAATAATTTCTATTTATAACAATTTAATTTATATTTTATGTAATGTTAGTAACTGTTATCATTCACAATTACAATCATTCGATTTTCTTAAAGCAAAGAATAGAATCTGTTTTAAATCAAACTTTTCAAAGCTTTGAAATTATTATTCTGGATGATTGCTCACCTGATAAC
>NZ_JBASJU010000249.1:0-9595 GCF_049655485.1 Daejeonella sp. | reverse complement strand
CCGGTGATGTTTAGTCCCGAAGAGGCCCTTGCATTTCTAACTGCTGAAAAGCTCGTTGCCCAATTAACCGACGGGCCAAACGCTGAAAATTACAGTTCAGCAATGTTCAAGATCAAAGCCGTACCTGATCAAGATAAAAAAGATTTGCTGCAAAATATCGGGGATCACATTGAGGTTTTCGGAAGGCCGGGAGATAATGGGATTTCTCCTGATTTAAATCTTATTCAACCTGTTTTGAAAAGCATCGATCAGAGAAAAGTTCTCGAAATCAACTATCATGCACGTTATAATCAGGAGAAGACCGAGCGCCTGGTTGAACCCTTAGGAGTATTTTACTCGGATAACAGTTGGCACCTTATTGCCTTTTGCAGGATGCGAAATGATTACAGAGATTTCAGGTTTGACCGTATTTCCTTTATGAATCTTACTGAAATTGATTTTTCGAAGAAGCACAAAACTTTGAAAGAGTATCTGGCTAAATATGATGTCAATTGCTCTAAAGATCTTAATCTCCCTTTAGTAATCATTCGGATTAACAAGAAAAAGGCTTTTTGGCTTGACAGTCAAAAGTATTATTACGGATTCATCGCACAAACAGAAGTGGGGAATGAAATCGAAATGAGTTTCCTAACTTTCTCCCTGCACGGGTTTGCCAGATGGTTCCTGATGTTCGGGGATTGTGCCACGATATTGCAGCCAGAAGCACTCAAGGAAGATGTTAGGGGCTTGATAGGGGTGGTTTCAGAGAACTTGATGTGGATCAAAGAACAAGGATTAAGGAATAAAGACACCCACAAAACGGGTCTGTAGGGTCTGTCATTGGCTTCGAGCCCCCGGCCCTCACGTATTTATGGAGAGCCTTTATAAGACAAGGCAAATTGTCTTTGCTCTTTGTTCCTTGTTCCTTCTGCTAAAACAGTATCTTACTACTAACCTCCTTATCAATACTAATATACCCCGGATATTTCACCAGTTTGCCGCCCACATCAATAGTAGGTTTTATTTTTATAGTGACTACCCCTTTGCGCTCGGCAGCCCCGCTTTCACCACCCCTTACAAAATCCAGGATCTCTTCCATTGTCCTACCATTAGACAGGAAAGAATAGATATTCGAATTAACTCTTACAGGTACAGTTACTGATCCACCCGGCTCCACGCTTACTTTTTGATTTACAAACCCGTTGGCGATTTCCTGATTCTTAATCGATACAATATACTCGAATGCATTGATCGCAGCTTCAGTTGCAGTGGGGTTATTTATAGTAAGATTAACCCGTGCTTTTAGAGGAATGTTTCTTCTGAATAAGGCCAGAGCCAGTTCCGGTACATTTCGGAGTTCTAAAGTACGGTCTTTTATAAGTTTGCTCACATCGCGGCCGGCGATGTACACACTATCCGCCGACGAAATTTCGTAGGTGCATTTTTCCAGTGCCTCGATCTGACGAGCCTGTTTATTTAGTCCGCAACCTGCCATTGTGATAGCAAGCAACAAAATGAGGGATAATCTTTTCATACCTGTGTAACGCTGAATTCGTGCCAAACTTATTAAAGAGTAAGTAGTGGTTGTCTTTAGCTGTTTTGGGAATTATACTTTTTAAAATAAATCGGGATATTTGCGTTAGCTATTAACTTGATATCCAATTAAGCCTCCTAACATCAAACACCCCTTAAAAATCGCTCTATGAGATTCTTTAAACCTCTTTTCATCTTTATGCTAATTTCTATTGTTTCAGGAACATTGTCCGCTCAACAGAAAATGTCTGTTCTCCTAAGTAATCATTCTTTTTCATCAGGAAATACTGAGGTTGGAACTTTGCACACCAATTCAAGTGAAAAGGTTTCATTCAAGTTAAAGGGAAAAGACGCGAAGAAGTTTTTTATAAAATATGACAAGCTTTCTATCGTCGAAAAACACGTTAAGCCGGATGTAAAATGGTACGATGTAGATATTCAAATGAAAGCCGGTTCTTATAAGCAATCTCAAAGCTTTAGGATAGTTAATGATCAGTTTATCGTTAATAAGGTAATTGCCCACAGGGGCGCATTTAAAAATACCGGCGTGGCAGAAAATTCAATTGCCGCCCTGCAGCACGCCATCAGAATGGGATGCCAGGGTTCTGAATTTGATGTTCATATGTCGGCTGACTCAGTGCTGGTGATTAATCACGATCCTACGATACAGGGAATGACGATTGCGACAAGCACAGCAAGTGATTTAGGAAAATTGAAACTATCCAGTGGTGAAAATATGCCCACCCTTGAAGCTTTTCTAAAAGCCGGCCTCAATCAAAACAACACCAAACTCGTCCTGGAGATTAAGCCTACAACCAATAATCCCAGAGCGCTTCAACTAGCTCAAAAAACGGTGGAATTGGTTAAAAGCCTAAAGGCACAAGCCTGGATAGATTACATCAGTTTTGATTACAACATTTGCCTGGAGTTAAAGCGACTGGATCCTTATGCAAGAGTTGCGTACCTGAATGGCGACAAATCGCCAGCAAAACTAGCTGCCGATAAGCTCTGGGGATTCGACTACCATTACAACGTATTTAAGAAAAATGAACATTGGATCGCCGAGGCCAAACAAAAGGGGCTTACGATAAATGCCTGGACCGTAAACGACGAAGCACTGATGAAATGGTTCCTTGAGAGAGATACTGATTTCATCACTACAAATGAACCGGAATTGCTATTCAATATCGTTAAGAAATAGATTTTAGTGAGCTTTTAAGGTTCATGTAAGATTCATCTCGTGCAAGCATTCGTTTTTTAATGCTCCATTAAGAATTGTTACCTTTAAGGCTTGGTTAGCAAGGTTAAAAAAGAGCATAGTTTTCTGACGAATTTGCTTGCATTTGGATCTTTGATGAAAAGAGCTCTGGATGTGCTTAAAGCAAATGATCCGTTGCGTATGGCAGCGGCGACGGCTTTTTTTACCACATTTGCCCTGCCTCCCATCCTGATCATCTTCACCCAGTTTTTCCGGATATTTGTTGATCCTACCAAGCTTAGTTCTGCACTCATCCTCCGGCTTGGCCATATCCTGGGAACCAAAAGTGCGGAACAAGTGGAAAGGACCCTTGAAGCTGTAAGTGGTCTGGGTCAGGAGTGGTATGTTAATATGTTCGGTTTCATCTTTTTGATGTTTGTAGCGACAACACTATTCGATGTAATAAAAAATTCACTCGGACAGCTATGGGAAATCAGAATCAGGCCGCACTCAGGATTTGTCTTCAGAATAAAATATAGAATCCGCTCCCTGGTGATCATTTTTATTGCCGGTATACTCTTCTTTGCGGGATTATTTCTTGAAGGTTTACAAGCGATTTTGGGGAATTATATTGATGATTTATGGGGATTCGGGGGAATGTTTCTGAATAGCGTACTCAATGAACTGGTTTTTGTGGTATTTGTAAGTATTTGGTTCGCCTGTCTGTTCCGTTTTTTAACCGTAGGCCGCCCCAAATGGAAGATAGCCCTTATCGGAGGACTTTTCACTGCGATTCTCTTTACAGTAGGGAAATGGATTTTAGGCTTCCTTCTGATCAACAGTAATATAGGTGCACTTTATGGAGCATCCGGCTCTACGGTTTTGATCATGCTTTTCGTTTTTTACTCGGCACTTATTTTTTATTATGGAGGTTGTTTTGTAAAAGTGTTGAGCGAAGTTTATGATAAACCGATACGGCCGGTAAAGGAGGCGTTTATGGTTGAGACTTTAGAGATTAAGCCTTAATTTTCTTTGTGATAAAGGCAAATTATGGAATCAGAATTAGGTATCTTAACTAAGAAATTTAATTTAGAAACCGGATCTATCGCTATCAAATCCTGTGTTTTAAGAAAACTATATTTTTGAAAGAGGTTTATTAAGATAATTAATTTGATAAACGTTTTAGCATTGAAATTTCCTTATTAACTTTTGCAATTGATACATTATTAAATTTACTATGAAATCAGGAATTAAAATTTGGCGGAAAATTCTTCCCTTAGGCGTTGCTGTTGTCTTATTAACGGGAACCGGACAAGTTTTCGGGCAAACTGCAAAACAAATGGATTTAAATAGCTTATCGGCATTTAAAGATCCTTCAAAGAGCTGGCAAATAGTGTCCGGCGTTAAAGCAGACTTGACGAAACCTAACGTTTTAACGTACACTGATGGTAGTGGGGTTCTGCTAAATCTACCTGATAAGAGAAATAAAGGGGAAGACCTCTATACAATTGAAGAGTTCGGCGACATGGATCTCGAACTGGATTACCTTATTGCACCGGGTTCAAATTCAGGAATTTATCTTCAGGGCCGTTATGAAATTCAGTTAATGGATACTTGGGGCGCAACTATTATTCGGTCTGGAAGTAATGGAGGCATCTATGAGCGTTGGGACGACAGCAAACCTGAGGGACAGAAAGGCTATTCGGGCTATGCACCACGCCAAAACGCGAGCCGGGCGCCTGGACTGTGGCAAAAACTAAAAATATCGTTTCAAGCACCCCGCTTTGATGCAGACGGAAATAAAATTCAAAATGCTGTGATGTTGCGGGTTGAAATGAACGGCACTACTATCCATGACAATGTTGAGCTAACTGGTGTTACCCGCGGATCAATGTCGCAAGACGAAAAAGCCACAGGCCCGCTAAGAATACAGGGCGACCATGGACCAGTGGCATTCCGGAATATTAAAATTACAAGGTTCGATACTCCGCGCGCTCTTGTCGCTAGACCGGTTAATCCTGATGCCGTCGATCCGATATTGATTGATGCAACGGAAAACACCGTTATAAGAAGTTTTATGGATGTACCTGGCGGGCCAAGAGTGGTTCATGCGGTTTCAGTTGGAAGCCCATCTAATGTTCATTATACATATGATATGGATAATGCTTCTTTAGTCCAGGTATGGCGGGGAGGTTTCTTAAATGCAACGCCGATGTGGCACAGCAGGGGAGATGGTTCATCAAGGCCACAGGGAACTGTTCAGCGTTTCGGAAAAATGATGCAGTCTTTAGCACGTCTTGAGAATGCACAAGCAAATTGGCCTGCTGATACTACAGGCACATCATACCGGCAAAAAGGCTATGTATTGGATGTTCAGGGACAGCCAGCTTTCAAATATATGATGCATGGTTCTGCTATTACCGATTTCACGCGTGTTATGAACGATGGAAGGGGTCTAACCCGTGAAATAAAGATTGAAAATCCCGCACAAGGTTTGTTTTTCCGACTGGCAAATGGGGCATCTATCGAAGAGACTTCGCCTGGGCTTTATTTGATTGACAACCAGTCATATTATTTGCGTTTGGAAAATGGCGCGAAAGCAGTTTTGCGGGATCGGGATGGTGGTAAAGAACTAATTATTCCAGCAGGAACAGGTTTCAGTTATTCAATTTTATTCTAATCGGGAAGACATGAAAGCAATATTATCAAGATTCAGTAAAGTTTTATTTGCCGCCCTGACGGTCTCAAGTCTTAATATCACGGCTCAGGAGACACCAAAAGAAGAAGATTTTTCGCGGATATTTAAAGTGGCTACTCCAGAGGGTGTAATCCTTGAAGTTGGCGGTTTAGTGACTATGCCTAATGGCAATCTGGGAGTTTCTACCCGCCGTGGAGATGTATATATAGTCGAGAATCCTACAAGTGCGAGCCCATACTTCCGAAAGTTTGCTTCCGGCCTGCACGAAATACTGGGGCTTGCCTATAAAGATGGCGCACTTTTCGGTGCCCAGCGTGGGGAACTCACCAAGTTGGTAGATACCAATATGGATGGCAAAGCTGATGTATATGAAACGGTTTATTCATGGCCTATTTCCGGCCATTACCACGAATACAGCTTTGGGCCAAAAATCGCTCCTGATGGTTCGTTTTTCGTAACTGGAAACGTTGCTTTTGGGAATGAGGAATGGTGGAGAGGTGAAAGCCGTGTGCCATGGAGAGGTTGGGCAATGAAAATCAGCGCCGACGGCAATAAAATGGAGCCTTGGGCAACTGGGATGCGCTCGCCGGCAGGAATCGGGGTATTAAATGGTGATCTGTTCTATACAGACAATCAAGGAGACTGGATGGGGTCAGGAGCACTTTGGCAGGTTGTTAAAGGAGATTTTATGGGACATCCTGCCGGTTTAGCGTGGACTGGCATGCCAAATTCTCCGTTAAAATTAACAGAAGCTAAATTTAACTCGCTTATTGATCCAAGAAAAACAAAGAATGCACAAGGACGATATATAAAGCCAGAGAATGTTGTGAACGAAGAGTTTAAGACTCTCTTCGATATGAAGAAAGAGATTCCTGAACTTCGCTTACCTGCAGTTTGGCTTCCATATGGAATACTCGGAATTTCGACTTCGGAGCCAATTGTAATTCCTAAGGGAAGTTTTGGGCCGTTCGAGGGCCAGGTCTTGGTCGGCGATCAGGGTATGAGCATGCTTTCGAGAGTTTTTCTTGAAAAAGTTAACGGTGAATATCAAGGAGCATCTTTTGTATTTAGAACCGGATTTCGCTCGGGTGTTCTGAGAATGGCGTGGGCCCGCGATGGCTCACTTTTCGTAGGAGAAACAAACCGCGGTTGGGGTTCGGCCGGCGAAGCAAATGAAGGCTTACAGCGCCTGGTTTGGAATAATAAAACTCCCTTTGAGATGAAAGCCGTTAGGGCAATGCCTGATGGATTTGAAATCGATTTTACTCAAGCAGTTGATCCGAAATCGGCGACTGATATTGCTTCCTATGACATTGAAAGCTATATTTACAAATACCATGCGGTGTATGGAAGTCCACCGGTGAATACCGAAAAGCTTAAAATAAAGGGAATAAAATTATCTGAGGATGGAATGAAAGCCAGGTTGGTTGTTGATAACCTTCGAAAATATTATATCCACACCATTAAACTGGAAGGTGTACGGGAGAAGGACAACTTTTACTCATTAGTTCATCCTACAGCATATTACACCTTGAATAATATTCCGGAAGGGCCAAAATTGTCAATGACTGAACTGAGCACCAGGAACTCGGCTGCTGTAGTTTCGGCAAAACCTGCTGTTACAACTCCTGCAAAGACAAGTGTTACGGCTGCTAAACCAGCGGTAAAGCCAGAAGCAAAACCAGCTGCAAGCGCTGCAAAATCTCCAACTTTCAACGATGTCAAAGCGATGCTTACATCATATACATGTCTCGCTTGTCATAGCCCCGACAAAAAGCTTGTGGGTCCTGCTTTTAGTGAAATCGCCAAGAGAAAATATACAGCAGATAAGATTATTCAGCTAATACATAACCCGCAGCCTCAAAACTGGCCGGATTATCCGACTCCAATGCCGCCGATGCCTCAGGTTAAGCGAGAAGATGGGCTGAAGATTGCTGCATATATTAACTCACTAAAGTAGTTTAGGCAGGAAATAGAAGTTTTGGTTTTAAGTTTGGATTCCAGCAATTCAAAATAATTCCAAAACTTCATTTTTATTTCATGTTCGTGTATCATCTTTACACCAAAATCTCGTACATTAATAAAAAGAGATATATTCCTTCATGTTCGTTTGCCCGTTTTTCAGGTAAACTCTCTATTTTTGTGTGAAATGAAACTTTTCCTATTTTATCGTATAACTTTTATCGTCATTCTAGCTGCACTTTCACCGTTCGCTTTAATGGCTTCATCAGTTGATATCGATAAACCGATGAGACGGGAGCTTCTAACAAGTTTCCCGATGTTTCAAGATACCACCGGTTCAAAGAAAAAAACGGCTGATAAACCCCGGGAAGGGCAGAAACCAACCAAAGATGAAATACAGGACCGCCTGCGGGAAGTGCAAAGACGCGCAATAAAAGAAGTTCCAAGATCTTTGCCTAAATTGAAACCACAACGGGTTACCGAACGGATTAAAATAAACAGGCCTCCAATAAAGGGCCCCCGGAATTGATAAGAGAGCAATAATTTCATCGGGGATTTATCATTTTGACCGGACTCGGAAAAGGATAAAAACACCCATTATTTTTATTCTGATTTGAAAGTACTTCTGATTGAAGATGAAAAGACACTTGCTTATGAGATCGAAGCATTTCTAAAAAAAGCGTTCTATATCTGCGATCTTGCCCATAATGCCCAGAAAGGGCTTGAAATGCTGGGTTTGAATCCCTATGATTTCATTCTGCTTGACCTTGGATTGCCTGACCTCGATGGCCTAAAGGTGTTGGAACAAGCAAAGAAGCTTAATCCCGATGCGGCCTATATTATTCTAACCGCAAGAGGAAATATCGAAGACCGGATTATTGGGCTGGACCTGGGTGCGGATGATTATCTGCCCAAACCATTCTCCTTACTTGAGCTACAGTCCAGAATGCAAGCTATTTCAAGGAGAAAGTTTAATATCAACACCCAGGAAATCGAGTTGGGTGAATTCTCCATTGACCTTCAGAAAAGGATTGTCAGCCATTCCAAACGTGAAGTTGAGCTAACAAGAAAAGAATTTGATCTTCTAAGTTATCTATTGCTCCATAAGAACCGGGTGCTTACGCGTATGCAGCTAAGTGAACATATTTGGGGAACATTTGTCGATGATGATTACGATTCTAATTATATTGATGTTCATATAAAGAATATCCGTAAAAAACTCAGTGCTTTTGGCCCGGTAGAATGGCTCGAAACCGTTAGAGGTGTCGGATACAAAATAAGGAAGCAGTAGTGAAACTCATAAGCAAGCTAACTTTATTTGTCACACTGTCCAAGCTTGCTGTGGTGCTGCTTTTTGTATTCGTATTACCTTATCTGATCAGCGACATCGCGCGGGGTTATACTGATTTATACCTTCAGCAACAGAAAGAGAAAGTTCTGGATGTGATCTCCAAAGACGGGGTTAATAGTTATTTGCAAGGCGAAGAGAGTTATGGTAGTTATACCATGCTAAAAGAGGAGTATATATCTCTGGAGCCAATCGATGAAAATTTCAATATCGACACGATTTATACAGATGAACGGATAATTGAAGAGGACACACTAAGCTACCGGGTTCTGACGCACGCATTTCTCGCAGGCGACAAGAAATATTTAATGGAGGTTGGGAAAACTACTGCTACCATTGATCAATATAACCGACCGCTCCAAAAAATTGCTACGTATGTACTTCTCGGGTTAATCCTTTTTACATTAATAATTGACTTGTTTTACACCCGCTTCCTGCTGCGTCCATTGGGTCAAATCATTCGCACAAAAATCAGTAACCGGAAATTTCCCTTCAACGAAAATTCGGTCCCTATAAAAACATCAACCACAGATTTTATTTTCCTGGATACTTCCCTTATCAACCTTATGGAGCAAATTCATGAAGCATTTGAGAAGGAACGGGAATTCACTGCCAACGCCTCGCATGAACTGATGACACCAATTGGAATACTTCAAAATAAGATCGAAAATCTAATGGGTGAACCGGAAATCGGGCAATTGGTTCAGGAACGCCTTATAGGGATGCATCGGACATTAAACAGGCTTAAGCGCATTGTTCACTCACTTCTTCTTATATCAAGAATCGACAACGATCAATTTAGCAAGAACGAATCCATCACTCTAAAGGAATTATTCAGCGACATTGAAGAAGAAATTAGCCATAGGCTCAGTGAAAA
>NZ_JBASJU010000248.1:0-8592 GCF_049655485.1 Daejeonella sp. | reverse complement strand
GATTACATCCTGATGTCTTCTTCCGGTTTTTTAGCTCGCTTGCAAGAAAATCTCAACTCTCCCCTCTCAACTCTCCACTCCCCTTTAGCCTCGTCAACCCGTTATCATCCTGCGATGACACAATAAGCGGTACCCTCTCTATCGTTACGAAACTGATGTCGAGTCCGAAACCTCTCTCTTCAGAAAGAGAGAACTTTTTGAGGATGAAATAGTAATCCATTGTAAACCTCTCGATAAAGCTCAGGACGTTGGATTTGGATAAGACCTTCTCCAGTACGATGAACCTGAAATCGCCGACTATACGGTGTTTATTTAAGGAAGTATATTTACTGGTGATATCGACCTCGCCGTTTTTCACGAGTTCTTCAACTACTTTCCGGAAGAAAACATTGATCTGCTGCTCCACACGGAAGCCTAATTTAAAATCAATACGGATCAGCTTATTGGGAATCAGAAAATCAACTTTAAATTCTCTTGTAAACGGTTCGTCAGTAACGTCTACGTGGACAAGCCAATACACATCCGCTCGTTTAGGCTGCTTTTGCAGGATTGAATACATTATTTTCGATTCAATCTCAGAGTTGAAATTAGCACTGGTCAGGTAGACAAGTTGGGATGCATATTTAGGAACAGATTCATCCTCACTCAACTCCTTTAAAATTGGATAATAGGAATCGATCTCTACAAATTTCACAAAGCGGTTTTTGATTTTCCTTGCAGATGACCAGGCCCACATTACGGACAATAATACGGAGGCAAGCAAGAGTGTAAACCAACCCCCGTGCAGGAATTTCGCCATATTGGCTACCAGGAAGCCAAGTTCGATAATACCGTATACTGACAGGAATATAGCGACAATATAAGTCGGGAATTTCTTCCTTTTTAAATATGCCGCGACGAGGATGGTAGTCATTAAGAAGGTTAGGTTGATTGCAAGTCCATAAGCACCCTCCATATTCGCGGATTCGCGAAAAATCAAAACAACAACAATACAGCCAACCCATAGCAGAATGTTGATGGAAGGAACATAAAGCTGTCCTTTCTGGTTACTTGGGTAATTGATCCGGACTTTAGGCCAGAGGTTCAAGCGAACTGCTTCTGAAATGAGCGTAAATGATCCTGAAATCATTGCCTGACTGGCAATAACAGCAGCCGCTGTCGCTATACAAATCCCAAAAACCCGGAACCAATCGGGCATGATGCTATAAAAAGGGTTATCAAGTTTTCCAAGAACACCGCCCTGATGCTGCCACAACCAAACTCCCTGCCCGAAATAGTTTATCAGAAGGCAGGTTTTAACAAATATCCAGCTGATCCGGATATTAGACCGACCGCAATGTCCCAAATCCGAATATAAAGCCTCAGCTCCCGTGGTACACAGGAAAACTGCTCCAAGGATTAACAGAGCATTTGGGTTGGATGATAAAATTTCAAATGCGTAGTAGGGGTTTACTGCTTTTAATATTTCCGGGAATTGCAAAAGATAAACGCTCCCCAACACTGCCATCATGGTAAACCAAACCGACATAATGGGGCCAAATGCTTTACCAATAATGGAGGTTCCGAATTGCTGGACGAGAAACAATATGGAAATAATTACAATTACGATGGGTACAGTTGGAATATTTTCATAACCCGGAATTACCCTCAAACCCTCAATTGCAGCTGAAACAGTAATTGGTGGAGTGATCATCCCATCAGCTAATAAAGAAGACCCTCCTATCATGGCCGGGATGACCAGCCACTTCGCTTTTTTCTTCACCAGGGAGAAAAGAGACAGTATCCCGCCCTCCCCTTTATTGTCGGCGCGTAACGTTATTATCACATATTTTATTGTGGTCTGTAGAGTAAGTGTCCAAAAAATACAGGATAATCCACCTAAAATTAGATCAGTCGTAATAATTCTATTACCAACGATGGCTTTAAAAACATATAAGGGCGAGGTTCCGATGTCCCCGTAAATAATTCCTAAACTTAGTAATAAACCGGCTGCAGAGAGCTTATGGAGGTTTTTTGCGTTTGACACGTTTCGTGGATTATGCAACAAAAGTACACCTTAAAACCAGTTTAACAAGGTGTAATCGAATATGTTTAAAAAGCGAAATAATTGTTAGATTTAGGCATAACAATTGAACTGATTTTAACGTATACGATAGGAATTTTAGTTAAAATTTGTTAAAAACTTTATTCTGTTACAAGCGTATTTAGTATAAAGCGCTATCTTTAGAGAGTATTTTTGCGTATGAGAAATCTTTACCTTGGACTATTAGCAATATTCATTACTTTGGGCGGCATGTCGATGCCGGGCAATGCTGATGTGTTTGCGGGTATAAGGGGAATTCCAGCTGATACTTCAAAAGTCATCAAAGCTACCATCTCTACAAAAATCACAGACACCCGTCTTAATTTGCCTGCTTTCTTGAAAAACGGGGTTATGATTGATTTTGTACCCTTTAAACCTGCTAAGAACAAAGTTTATTCCGGAAACCCACCATCGCGTACGCTAAAGCAAGGCGATAACGATAAAATTTTAAATAATGTAAAAGTTTACCCCAATCCGGTTTCCGATCAGCTGAACTTGTCGTATTCTATTGCTAAAGATTCTAACGTTACTGTCAAGATTATGGACGTTTTGGGTAATGAGGTAACTACCCTGCTTACCGAAAGGCTTTCTGCTGGAGAACAGGTTAATTCTTTTAATATTGCTTCCAGGCTTAATAGCGGTTTTTATTTTATCCGCGTAAGTATTAGTGGCGAGATTATCACAAAGCGAATCTCTGTCTTGTAGTACATCTCACATCTCATTTCTCATATCTCATTTCTCATATCTCATTTCTCCAATCCCGTATGAAAATTATCGCCATCGGCCGCAACTATGCCGAACATGCTAAAGAATTGAATAACCCGGTTCCAACAGTTCCTGTGATTTTTATGAAACCGGATACTGCCGTGTTAAAGGACAATAAACCTTTTTATCACCCTGAATTTTCATCTGACATTCATCATGAAATTGAACTGGTGCTGAAAATTTGTAAAGAAGGAAAGCACATTGCCGAGAAATTTGCTTCGAACTATTTTGAAGAGATTGCACTGGGCGTAGATTTCACTGCGCGTGATATCCAGCAAAAACATAAAGAGAAAGGTTTACCCTGGGAGCTCGCGAAAGCTTTTGACAACTCAGCTCCGGTAAGTGAATTTCTGCCAAAGTCGAAATTCAAAGATCTTACTGATGTGAATTTCAAACTGGACATTAATGGTAACACGGTTCAGTCGGGGAATACTAAAGATCTCCTTTTTTCATTCGAAAAAATCATTGCATTTGTATCTCAATATATCACTCTAAAAAAGGGCGATCTGATCTTTACCGGAACACCGCAAGGGGTAGGGAAAGTAAACATCGGTGATCATTTGGCAGGCTATTTGGAAGAAGAGAAATTGCTTGACTTCTATGTCCGGTAATTTCAGATCCCAAATATGCTTAGATTAAGATTTCTCCCCATACTGATTTTATTATTTAATACGGCTTTCGCTCAGGACGGAACATCGACAGCTTACCCTGAATCCTACTTCCGTTACCCGCTTGATCTGGCACCAATAATTGCAGGAAATTTCGGAGAACTGAGAGCTAACCATTTCCATTCCGGCTTGGATTTTAAGACTAACCAGCGAGAAGGGTACCCGATCTACGCCGTTGCAGATGGTTACGTATCGAGGGTACGGGTTCAGATTGGTGGCGGCGGGAACGCTGTGTATGTAACCCACCCGAATGGATACACTACCGTGTATATGCACCTCCAAAGGTATAACGAGAAAATAAGCCGGACACTCAAAGCTTATCAGTACCGCATCGAAAACTTCGATGTGGATTTTCCGCTTCTTCCGGTGGAAATCCCTGTAAAAAAAGGAGAAATTATTGCGTGGTCTGGCAACACGGGAGGTTCGAGTGGCCCGCATTTGCACTTCGAGGTCAGAGATACCAATTCTGAAGAAACCTTGAATCCGCAGCTTTTTGGTATTACCATCCCCGACAGGGTAAAGCCTGCAATAACTGGCTTAACCATGTATCAGTTAAACGGAGAGCCGTTTAGTGAAAATACTCCAAGAGCTTATTTCACTGTCGCAGGTGACAACGGAAATTACCGGCTGAACCCGGCAAATATTGTAACGGTAAGCGGTGAGACGGGCTTCGGCATAACAACTATTGATAGAAACTCCGCATCAGCAAATACAAATGGCCCCTACTCCATCGAACTTCGGCTGGATGGCAAGACAATCTTCTCCTCGGTTTGGGAAAAGTTTTCCTTTACCAATTCCCGTGGTATCAATTCTCACGTAGATTATCCAGCTTTAATGAGTTCGGGCCGAAAAATTCAAAAAGGCTTTCTTGAACCAGGTAATCCTTTACAGATATATAAGACTAAAGTCAACAATGGCCTTATCAATTTTAATGACCAGGAGACTCATGAGGCGCAGTATGTCGTGACTGACATCGCGGGAAATGAAAGTGTGCTGAATTTTAGAATCCGAATGGACGAAAGTTCCTCGAAAGCCGTTAAAAAAACACCTGGCCACCTGTTCAGATATAATCAAGAAAATCGTTTAGATACCAATGGAATGAATATTCAGATGCGCGCGAATTCCTTATACAGTGATCTGAACTTCGTATATTCAAGTTCTCCTGCTCCTGCGGGCAGTTATTCAAAAGTCCACCATGTACATAACAAGCTGATACCAGTTCACCTTCCGTACAAACTTACCATTCCGGCTAGTACAGATATTCCTAAACATCTTCAATCCAAAGTTTTAATCGTTAATACCAACCGGGTGGCGCAGGGTGGCACTTATGAAAATGGTTCAATAAGTGCAGACCTCCGGGGCTTCGGGAGTTTCTACATCGCTGTAGATACCATCAAACCCAGAATCACACCTATTAACATCAGTAATGGTAAATCCCTTGCCGGGATATCTAAAGTTCAGTTTAAGATATCAGATAATCTTTCAGGAATTAAATCCTTTACGGGAAGGATTAATGGGAAATGGGTACTGATGGAGTATGACGCCAAGACTGCATCCTTATGGCATACATTTGATAACCGCACTCCGAAAGGCAGGCATGAATTTGAATTAACATTGGTTGACATGCGATCAAATTCAGCGCAGTACAAAGCAGCGTTTTTCAGATAATTAGAAAGCAGGTTTTTCCATCGTTTATTTATTTCGCTAATTTAGCGGCTTAAATTTCATTTATGTCTGAATTAGACGAAGGAGCAAAAGCACCCGATTTTACCGCAAAAGATCAAGACGGCAACACTATTTCACTTAGTGATTTTTCCGGCAAAAATTTGATCCTTTACTTTTACCCTAAGGACGATACGCCGGGTTGCACCGCTGAAGCGTGCAGCTTTCGGGACAATTACAAATTACTTATGGACCAGGGTTTTAACATACTGGGAGTAAGTATTGATGATGAGAAGTCGCATCAAAAATTCATAGCAAAGTATAGTCTGCCTTTTCCGCTTATTGCTGACACCGATAAAAGTATTGCAGAAGCTTATGGAGTATGGGTAGAAAAGAACATGTACGGTCGGAAATACATGGGAGTTGCGCGGAAGACCTTTATCATCGACCCGGAAGGTATTGTCAAGGTGATTATAAGCAAGGTTGACACCAAGAACTCTTCCCAACAAATTCTTGACCTGCTGGCTAAGAACTAGCATTTAAGAGATAAATTTCTCTTATTATCAAGGGCTAAGCTTTCCAATCCGAACAACATTCCCTATTTTAGCGGCGCTTTAAAGCAAATAATATGACTCCAGATATTGACAAATTAACAAAACTTGCCGCTCAGGTGCGACGTGACATCTTAAGGATGGTTCATGGCTGCCAATCGGGACATCCGGGCGGTTCATTGGGATGTGCTGATTACTTCGTAGCGCTTTATTTCCACGCACTAAAACACAAGACTGAGTTCGACATGGACGGTAAGGATGAAGATTTGTTCTTCTTATCCAACGGACACATTTCACCGGTATGGTATAGTGTATTAGCACGGGCTGGCTATTTTGAAGTCAGTGAACTGGCAAGTTTCCGAAAAATAAATTCAAGATTGCAGGGCCACCCTACAACACATGAGGGATTGCCTGGAATTCGCGTGGCTTCTGGTTCATTAGGACAAGGAATGTCGGTTGCTATTGGTGCAGCCATTGCGAAAAAATTAAATAATGATGGCCGGATTGTCTATTCGCTTCACGGCGACGGGGAGCTACAGGAAGGACAAACCTGGGAAGCGGCCATGTATGCAAGTCATAATAAAGTTGACAACCTGATCTCTGCCATTGACGTCAACGGACAGCAGATTGATGGTTCTACAGAAAATGTTTTGTCGCTTGGGAACTTAAGGGCTAAATGGGAAGCATTTGGCTGGGATGTTCTCGATATGAATGGAAACGACATGACAGATGTTGTGCGTGTTCTAGACCTGGCGCTGGCTAAAACCGGAAAAGGGAAACCAATCATGATCCTGATGCAAACCATGATGGGCAATGGAATTGATTTCATGATGCATTCACATAAATGGCACGGCGTGGCCCCAAATGATGAGCAACTCGCCCTTGCTCTGGCCCAGGTTGAAGAAACCCACGGAGATTATTAATATCTAAATACAGTCCTAAAGTAGAAATATCCCTGGAAACAGGTTTTAATATGAAGAAATACACTTACACTGAGAAAAAAGACACAAGATCTGGTTTCGGAGCTGGCTTATTAGAAGCCGGGAAAAAGAATGATCAGGTGGTTGCATTGTGTGCGGATCTAATTGGGTCGCTAAAAATGGATGCCTTTATCAAAGAATTTCCAGAACGTTTTTTCCAGATCGGAATCGCGGAAGCGAATATGATGGGCATTGCTGCTGGTTTAACCATTGGGGGCAAAATTCCGTTTACAGGTACCTTTGCGAATTTTTCGACAGGTAGGGTGTATGATCAGATCAGGCAGTCGATCGCCTATTCTGATAAAAACGTTAAGATTTGTGCATCCCACGCAGGGTTGACCCTGGGTGAAGACGGTGCAACACATCAGATTCTTGAGGATATAGGAATGATGAAAATGCTTCCGGGAATGACGGTTATTAATCCTTGCGATTATAATCAGACAAAGGCTGCAACGATGGCTATCGCTGAGCACCACGGGCCCGTTTACCTTAGATTCGGCCGCCCGGTTGTTCCTGTATTTACTCCTGCTGATCAGAAATTCGAAATCGGGAAAGCATGGATGGTTAATGAGGGTACTGATGTATCCATTTTTGCTACCGGCCATTTAGTTTGGAAAGCCATAGAAGCAGGGGAAAAACTAGCTGAATTAGGCATCAATGCCGAAATAATAAATATCCATACCATTAAACCATTGGATGAAGAGGCAGTCTTAAAGTCGGTAGCCAAGACAGGTTGCGTGGTTACTGCTGAAGAGCATAACCGTTATGGTGGCCTTGGCGATAGTATTGCTCAGGTACTTACCAGAAACAACCCGGTTCCTCAGGAATACGTCGCTGTGAACGATAGCTTCGGCGAAAGCGGAACTCCGGATCAATTAATGAAGAAATACGGTTTAGATACTGAGGATATAGTAAGTGCGGTGCAGCGGGTGATGAAGAGAAAGTAGTTCGACTTTTCCTATCCGATTAGTCTAACAACTACAAAAATTTCTAACAAACTCAATGGTGGAAGATTCAGTAATTCTTGAAAAATTTGCCATAGAGAGTACCCGCAATGAGGCTTTCAATTTATTACTGAAAAAATACCAGCAAAAGATTTACTGGCACATTCGCAGGATAGTCATCGACCACGATGATACAGACGATCTTGTTCAGGAAGTCTTTATTAAGGTTTGGAAAAGCCTTGCGAATTTCAGAAATGATTCTCAACTCTATACCTGGCTTTACCGGATAGCTACGAACGAGAGTATCACATTTCTCAACCGGAAAAAGCAAAAGAATAATATTTCACTTGATGAAAGTGCGGGCTATGAACTTGCTGAGACTTTAGCCGACAGTCCCTATTTCGACGGCGACGAGGCTCAAATAAAACTTCAGAAAGCCTTGCTTACCCTGCCCGAAAAACAGCGCCTGGTATTCAATATGAAATATTATGACGACTTGAAATACGAAGAAATTTCAGATATCCTGGGGACCACCGTTGGAGGACTAAAAGCCTCCTTTCATATCGCTGTAAAGAAGATAGAGGAATATTTATTAAACACAGATTAAACCTTTTTACGTTCAGAGTATCAAAGGAATATGGAATTGAATGAAAGAGATATAGATTTGCAGAAAGAAGCGCCTACTCTCGCTGCGATTGGGAAGGGAATTCCATTTACCGTACCTGAAGGTTATTTTGATGGACTTTCCGGAAATATAAATAGCAGAATAAAGATTGAAGTTGTAAAATCCGAAGGTCAGGATTCTTTCAAAGTTCCCGATAATTATTTTGAGGGTCTTACTTCCCGGATTGAAGAGCGCATTTCGACTGAAAAGATCAGGAGTTTTAGTTCATCTGAAGGATTTGCAGTACCGGAAAGATATTTTGAGGGGCTGACTGA
>NZ_JBASJU010000247.1:0-71052 GCF_049655485.1 Daejeonella sp. | reverse complement strand
GACTGCTATTGATCATGAAACAGATTTTAACGGTGATTTTGGTTTTATCCGGGCTCTCTTCAAATGCTCAGGTGCTTCAGCAAAGAGCGGTGCGTTTGATGGGAAGCAGGTTCGATATAACTATTGTGGCAAAAGATTCATCGGCAGCCAATGCCTATATCGATACAGTAGTCGCGGAAGTCACTCGGATAGAGCACCTAATATCTGATTGGATGCCACATACCCAGATTTCAGAAGTCAATAAAAATGCTGGTATCAAGCCAGTGGTTGTCGACAAGGAAGTCTTTGAGTTAACAGAACGGGCACTCTCTTTTTCCGAAATTACTGAAGGGGCTTTTGATATCAGCTTTGCAGCGATGGACCGAATATGGAAATTCGACGGTTCCATGACGGAAATGCCTACCCGGAAAGCCATAAAGAATTCCGTAGAAAAGATCGGGTACAAGAATATTATCTTGAATAAAGAGAATAGTTCCATTTTTTTAATGAAGGAAGGGATGAAGATAGGTTTCGGAGCACTGGGGGAGGGCTATGCCGCCGATCAGTGCCGTGAAATGATGATCAAAAAAGGTGTAAAAGCGGGAATCGTAAATGGTTCGGGAGATATGAATACCTGGGGAAAACACCCTTCCGGGGATCCCTGGAAAATCGGTATCACCAATCCCATTGATGATGAGGAGTTCCTGGCAGTTTTGTCTCTGGTGGATGAAGCCGCCGTCACTTCAGGAAATTATGAAAAGTATGTTGTGTTTAAGGGGAAGCGTTACTCGCACATAATCAATCCTAAAACTGGATATCCGGCTTCAGGGCTATCGAGTGTAACGGTTTTAGGTCCGAGCGCGGAATTTGCGAACGGTCTTAGCACGTCTGTTATGGTCCTTGGAAAGAGAAAGGGTTTGAAGCTTATTAAATCTTTCCCGCAGTACAGAGGTATATTGGTCGATGACAGCGGCAGGGCAATCGCTACAAAAAACTCGGGCATTGATATTCAATCAATAAATTCTTCATCCGACTAATCCAACAATATCCGGTATGGCAAACAATAAATCGAAATAATTTGAATACTGAATTAGGCTGACGATCTTTACCTGATGTTAGAGCTGCATATAAAAAATATGGTCTGTAACCGCTGTATAACAGCGGTTAGAAATGAGCTTCTGGCATCAGGGCTCCATCCGGTTGTTGTAGAAATGGGTGTGGTCCAATTGGAAGAAGAGGAATTGGATGAGGAGAGTCGTATTAAACTTGGCGCTAGATTGACGGATTTAGGCTTCGAGTTGCTGGACAATAATAGGACCCGGATGATCGGCCAGATCAAAACCCTCGTCATCGAAAAAGTCCATCATTCCGATGATTTAGATGATAAGGTAAATTGGTCCAAATTGATCTCTGATCAGCTTTTCCACGATTACAATTACCTGAGCACATTATTTTCCTCCGTCGAGGGTATTACCCTTGAACAGTATATTATCCGCCAGAAAATAGAAAAAGTGAAAGAACTCCTGTTTTACGATGAATTTAATCTGAGCGAAATTGCGGTTAAGCTAGGCTACAGCAGTATAGCTCACCTTTCTGCACAATTCAAAAAAATAACCGGACAAACTCCATCTCAATTCAAGAAAACACGGGCAATTGATATGAAGAGGAACTCTTTAGATCAAATTTGAGTATCTTCTTTTGGACATTGATTATTTATTTTCTGAGGCTCAGCCGAAATCCGCATACTGCATTCACGGTATAGCTATACCTTACTCTGTATAGTTTCTCACAACAAATACACGCTTCAAACAACAAACTGACTCCGGATATTATTTGCGGGTTATTTTAATGTTTGTAATCACTTTTTACACGTTACGACATCATTCTTTGCAGCCACTCCCGGGTATACCTTTGCCCCATAGTTAAAAACAAAGGATATGAAAAACAACATATATAGAACATCAAGTATAAACAAATGCGGAATGTTAAGGACATGCTTTATGATGCTCGGTATGCTCTTATTTGCTGTCGAAACACAAGCCCAAACGTCATACAAAATAACCAATGGTTCTCAAATCAAGGTGTTGGGCACATCCAATCTTCATGATTGGAACATGACTGCAAGTACCTTCACCCTTGAAGGAATTTTCAAAGTAAGAGATAGAGAGGTGCTGGACATTAAATCCCTTTCCTTTTCTCTGCCGGTGAGTAATCTTAAAAGTAAAGATGACTTAATGGACACCAGGGCTTATAAGACTTTAAAAGCCGCAGAGTTTAATAAAATCAGCTTTAAGCTTAACGATGCAGCCTTAATGCCCCAGCATAAACTTAAAGCAACCGGCAGCCTTACTATCGGAGGAGTGACAAATGAAGTGGTGATCATGTCCACTTATGTAGTGAACTCAGACGATACCATTACTTTGAAAGGCTCTAAAGCCATCAAGATGAGTGATCACAAAATTAAAGTCCCCAGCTTTATGATGGGTGCTCTAAAAACTGGTAATGACGTCACAATCGAATTCATATTAAAACTTAAAAAACAGAATAATACCATAACTCAGAATTAAACAATCAATAATGAAAACTACCATAATTAAGGCATCAGCCTTATTGATACTAAGTATGAGCGCAGGGGCATTAAATGCTCAGGAACGGGAAGACAACGTCACGCAAGTGGCTAATGTACGCCCATATGATCAAAGCGGCATCAATGTCTTTGAGGCGCCAAAGGATACAAACGCGTTCTTTAACAAATTGAAAGTCAAGTTTGGCGCTGGTTTTACCCAGTCCTTTCAAGGGCTCGAACATACGAATGCTTCCGGAGGACTTTATAATATTTCTCCGGGATTCAATACCGCAAATGCAAATCTCTATATGGACACGCAGTTGGCTGATGGAATATTGCTAAACTTAACCAGCTATCTTTCTTCACGCCACCATAACGAAACCTGGGTTAAGGGAGGATATATCCAATTTGATAAACTTCCTTTTAAAGGGCAAATATGGGATGATATCATGAAGATCGCTACGATCAAAGTAGGACATATGGAGATCAATTACGGAGATCAGCATTTCCGAAGATCTGACGGCGGACAAACCATTTATAATCCTTTCGTTGAAAACTACATTATGGACGCTTTTACTACTGAAATTGGGGGAGAGATTCTGCTGCGTAAAAATGACTTATTTGGATTGGTAGGTGTATCCAATGGTATGATTAAAGGAAATATCGATGAACTTTCTCCAAGTCCCCAGGGTGAGAACACCAATAAATCACCATCACTCTATCTAAAAGGCGGTTTCGACAAACAATTAACGGAATTAGCACGTGTCAGACTTAGTGCTTCATATTATACAAACAGCAGTTCAGGTGGATTGACCCTTTACGGCGGCGACCGTACCGGATCAAATTACTTTATGGCCATGGAACGTGCTGGCGGAACCTACTCGGTAAATGCATTTTCAGGCCGTCTAAATCCGGGATTCAGTAAGAAGATAGAGGCTCTTCAGCTTAATGGATTTGTAAAAGCAAGCGGTTTGGAACTATTTGCCACTTATGAAGCTGCAAATGGTCGGACTAAAAACGAAACTTCCGACAGGAAAGCTACACAGTTTGCTGCAGATGCAGTATATCGATTCGGGATTGAAGAAAAACTTTTCGTCGGAATCAGATACAATGCGGTAGCCGCACGATTGGCTAATGTAGCCGCAGCGGGAGCAAATCCAGGCATCGTATATAATGACGATATAAAGGTTGACCGGATTGCTTTCGGCGCCGGCTGGTTTCTTACCAGAAATATTTTGCTGAAAGCGGAATATGTTAAGCAACAATACAAAGATATTCCCGCTGCAGACTACCGCAATGGAGGAGAGTTTAAAGGATATATGGTTCAAGCCGTAGTTGGCTTCTGATGTACACCTGACACAGGCTGATCTGATTAGCCTGTTTTTTTACTCAATCTTCATTCATGTACTTTTTCCAACTTTTGCTGCTTCCGCTTTTATTGCTTCTCAAACTGGATTTGCCTGGTGGAGAAGCATATACAAGATGGGTTATAACCAAAGCATGTACTTTGAAAGTCGAAGGGAGTACCAATGTAAATAAGTTTAGCTGCGTTATCACAGGCAATTTCCGGCCCGATACTCTTACGATGAACCGCTTCAAGGGCTCTGAAATAACAAATATCAATGGTCGGATGAACCTTTATATACAGGACTTTGATTGTCATAATCCTCTGATGACCGGGGATCTCCGCAAAACTTTAAAGGCAAAAGAATTTCCTAAAATGATTATACGATTTATCAGTTTGGGGCGGTATCCTGATGGGGAATTAAAAGCTTATCCCATCAACGGGATAGTGAGTATTGAAATTGCTGGAGTTTCGAAAAAATATAATGTTGCATACATGGTCTACCATTCCGGTAAGAACAAAATGGCGCTGAGAGGAGTGCGGGAGATTAAGTTTTCGGATTTCGGCATCGTGCCTCCAAGTAAAATTGGAGGGATGGTCAAAACGAACGATAAATTGTTTGCTGAGTTTAATCTGGCTCTGCAATTATTAAACGATTAATTATATTTATTTGATGATATGAAAAGAGTGCTTATATCGGGTCTAATTGCAGGATTTGTCTTGTTCGCTGTGAGCTATGGAGGATTATATCTTAGTATAAAGTTCTTCCCTGAATTATTTATAGAATACCACAATCCCCTTTTTAAATCAGACGGAAGCAGGGACCTGCTTTTCTATTCACATGCATTCGTTTTCAGTTTTGCACTATCCTGGTTTTGGGAGCGATTTAAGGGGCTTTTTAAGGGGCCGCTTATCCTTAGGGGGATTGAATTTGGTGCTGTATACTCGGTAGTTGCTCTTCTGCCTATCATGTGGTTGACGTTCAGTTCATTAGATATTACTTTTTTAATGGTCCTTTCCTGGTTTATATATGGAATGGGGCAGGCAATTATCGCCGGAATCATTTTTGCAACAAGCAATCCTTAATTTAAATTTGCAAAACGATGACCTTATCTTATGATTATATATCAGCAGCAAAAGCTGTTGAACTCGTTCAGTCTGGTGACCGTGTCTTCATTCACGGAAGTGCCGCAACGCCCATTTGTCTTGTTGAAGCCTTACAGGCACGATATCAGGAACTTAGAGATGTTGAGTTAGTCAGCATAACCACTCTCGGTGACGTCAATTTTGATAATCCGGAGCACCGGAAATCATTTTTTTTCAATTCACTCTTTGTCTCTGAGGCGACTCGCAAAGTGGTCAACAGTGATCACGGCGACTATATTCCTATATTCCTGAGTCAGATTCCACATCTTTTTCGCAGGCAGATCCTGCCGATTGATGTCGCCCTGGTACAGGTATCTCCTCCTGATGAACACGGTTATTGTTCCTTGGGTACATCCATTGACATTGCCAGAGCAGCAGTAGATACCGCTAAGCACGTGATCGCCCAGGTTAATTCATTGATGCCCCGCACGCACGGCGATGGTTTCATACATGTAAGCAAGATTTCTAAAATGGTCAAGCATGAGGCTGCTCTGCCTGAAGTTGATTATAGCAGCAAAGTTGATGATGTGGTGGGTCGAATAGGACACAATGTCGCTTCACTAATTGAGGATGGAGCAACCTTGCAGCTCGGTATTGGCAGTATACCTGATCAGGTACTTAAAAACCTGAATTCACATAGAAATCTTGGCCTTCACACCGAGATGTTTTCTGATGGTGTTATAGACCTTATTCAAAATGGCGTTATTAATAATAGCCAGAAGCGGCTTAACGTTGGAAGGTCGGTGACAGCATTTCTGGCTGGAACACGCAAACTTTATGATTTTGTGGATGATAATCCGAGTGTGAGACTGATGGATATTAGCTATGTGAATGACACCAGTATAATTCGGCAGAATCCCAAAGTTACAGCGGTAAACAGCGCTATTGAGATTGATCTTACCGGCCAGGTTTGTGCAGATTCTTTGGGCACCTACCAGTTCTCCGGGATTGGAGGGCAAATGGATTTCATTCATGGCGCCGCACTATCACAAGGCGGGAAGCCTATCATTGCATTGCCATCGCAAACAGCGAAAGGTATAAGCCGCATTACACCTTTTCTCAATGAAGGTGCAGGGGTGGTTACCACAAGGGGCCATGTCCATTGGATTGTAACCGAGTATGGGATAGTCGACTTGTTCGGTAAAAATTTAAAACAGCGCGCAAAAGCTCTTATTTCCATCTCGCACCCGGATCACAGGGAGGCTCTTGATAGTGCTTTCCATTCCAGATTTAACAAAGAACGTTAGAGGATTAAGAACTGAAAATGCTTTTGGTGTTGGTTAAATCACGTTTTTTCATGACAAAAGTCATTTTTTGAAAGGGCCTCCGACCGCAACTTTGTGTCATAAAATAAAAGCAAATGGCAACACAAAGAAATATTTCGACACAAAGAAGTTCCGCATCTTTCACTTACAATACTTCTACGGTTGACGGCAATTCAAATGGCTTATGGGCAAAATATGTTGCATTCGTTGACGATGAAAAACCGAGGGCTGTAGCCTGGTGGCTTGGATCACTCATGCTTCACGGCTGTATTTTAGTACCTCTGACTTTCCTGTTAGTTTATTCACTGAATGGTCCAACTGGTACTTTCTTGTCGATTAGCATGGGTTTGTTCTTCATTAACGTAATCGCTAATATGGGAAGTGCTTCTTTTAGGTTTACGTTTAATTCTCTTATGGTTAGTGTAATAATTCACTTGCTGATGGTTGCGACTGTGCTGACCTCAGTTATCTAATATGGATTGACTGGTTTTTTTGAAGCCAGTGCCGCAGAAAAAACGGATATCTACCACCCTGGAAAGATATCCGTATTCTAATATTTATAGCTTTTTTGATTACAATCAAAGTCTTCTGTGATAGCAGTCATTTTTTATACAGCTTTTTAATAGCTCTTTTGGTAACAGGTTATTAAACTCAGCATGAAAACTGACATCCAGATTCAAAAAGACGTAATGGAGGAACTTGAATGGGAACCCTATTTAAATTCATCTGAAATTGGCGTTGCTGTTAAAAACGGCGTGGTGACCCTTTCCGGAACGCTCAATAGTTTTTCAAAGAAGATAGCGCTTGAACGGGCGGTCAAACGCGTGAAAGGCGTTAGGGCCATTGCAGAAGATATTGAAGTTAGTGTTTCCCCGGCACTGAGCAAAACCGATTCTGAAATTGCCGAGGCAGTTTTAAGCACTTTGAAGTGGCAAACCACCATCCCCGATGAGGATATATACGTCAAAGTAGAGGAAGGAATTGTAAAACTGGAGGGGCAAACCGACTGGGACTTCCAGCGTAGCTCTGCTAAATCAGTCATAGAGAATCTGAGTGGCGTGCGGTCCGTCATAAATCTTATCACTCTTAAGCCAGGACTTAATTCCGGGAATATTCACCAGCAAATCAATTCTGCATTCGAACGTAATGCAAGGATTGACTCCGGTAAGATTGATGTTTCGGTAAATGGAACCACAGTTATTTTGAGTGGGAAAGTCAGGTCTTTTGCCGAGAAGGATGATGCGGAGACCGCGGCCTGGCTGGCACCTGGGGTAACGGCTATCCAGAACAATCTTGAAGTGGAGTTGCCATCCTATGCTTTTAACTTATAGTGATGGAAAAATTAAAGAGGATCAGTTTCCCGATGGTTCAAACCGAGCATGGCGGATCTACTAATGAAAACTGTGAAATTCCCGTTATTTATAGCTCACAATAAATAGATTTTCAATTGTGATACTGATCATTTAAATGACTGCCATCAGTCATTTTTTGCTGCCCGGGGTATCTGCACATTTGGTTTATAAGAAACGATGTCATGAACACAGTTAGTTTGCAATCTTTCGGAGCAGCCGAAACCGTTACCGGATCCAAGCATTTACTCAAGACCCCTGATTTTAATATCCTGTTTGATTGCGGCCTTTTTCAAGGAAGAAAATCCCTCCGGGAACAAAACTGGTTAAGCTTGCCGGTTCATGTGAGCAACATACATGCTCTTATCCTTACCCATGCCCATCTCGACCATTGCGGATATATACCTTTGTTCGTTAAGCGCGGTTTTCGGGGGAAAATTTATATGAGCAGTGCTACGGCGGAACTAACAAAACTTATCCTGCTCGACAGTGCAAAAATACAGGAAGAGGACGCTGACCGTGCAAACCGTTATCATTACTCAAAACATTCGCCAGCATTAGCTTTGTATACGGTCAAAGATGCCGAAAACTCATTCGATCAGTTTGTTACCGTTGAGTTTGATGAAATAGTTTCGCTGAGCGCTAACCTGAATTTCCGGTTCAAGCAATGCGGACATATACTCGGAGCATGTTCAGTCGAAGTAAACTGTTTTAATAGAAAGATTATTTTCTCCGGGGATATAGGCCGGGTTAATAGCCCCATATTAGAGGCGCCTGATTTCTTCACTTCAGCTGATTACGCCGTTATGGAATCCACCTATGGGGATAGAGTACATGCATCAGAAGATCCCTCGGTTGAACTAGCAAAAGTAATCAACGAAACCATTAAGGTTGGTGGTAATATATTGATTCCTAGTTTCGCTGTGGGCCGCGCACAGGAGCTCATGTACCTTATCACCAAGCTGAAGGAATCACATATGATACCAGAACATATCCCGGTTTTTTTGGATAGCCCAATGGCTGCTGAGGCAACCGAGATAACTTTTAGATATCCCGAATTATTTAAAGTCACAATCGATGAATGGAACCGGGTTAAGAAAGGGGTTACTGTGAACCGGGATTCGCGAAATACGGAAGATATCATTAATTCTAAGGGTTCGAAGATTATTATAGCGGCAAGCGGGATGTTATCGGGTGGCAGGGTACTGACCTACTTAAAGCATTATGTTGGCGATACACGAAACGTAATATTCATAATCGGCTTTCAGGCCGAAGGAACACGGGGGAGGGCCCTTTTAAATCAATCATACGAACTTAAGATTCACGGAGAATATCACCAGGTGAAAGCAAGGGTTAAGGAGATCACAAGCTTATCTGCCCATGCAGACCAGAGGGAACTCCTGAACTGGGTAAGTAAATTCAAAAATAAACCCGTTCAAGTTCTGCTTGTACATGGCGAACCTTCGGCGCAGGAAGCACTCAGGATAAAAATTCGTGATACCTTTAATATTCAAGTTCATATAATGAAACAAAATCAGGAGCGTGTGCTATTCGATATTTGAGCTCCATATCTCCTGGTTTCCTGAACTTCACCACTTACGTTCAAACAACAATCTTAGTGGAGATAATGGCTTAGAAACGAGCTTGTATTGATTAATACACCTCTCTTTTATAAGTTCAATTGCCTCTTCTATTGAATCGGTAACAAGGTATAACCTTCGGTCTTCATCGGAAATTGCACCCTGGGTATACATCAGTTCAATATGCTCAATCAATTCTTTGTGAAATTCCCGGCAAAAAATAATAACCGGAAAGTCCTTGATCTTTCGAGTTTGAATTAAGGTTAGCGCTTCGAAATATTCATCCATCGTACCAAAACCTCCGGGCATTACTATAAAAGCGTAAGAGTATTTTACGAGCAGAACTTTGCGGATGAAGAAATGCTTCATGTTTACCCATCTATCCAAATACTCGTTTGGAACCTGTTCGCGTTCCAGTTTAATATTACAGCCAACTGACCTGCCGCCAACATCCTTGGCTCCCCGGTTAGCTGCTTCCATTAATCCAGGCCCACCACCGGTCATAATGGTAAATCCCAGCTTCGCAAATTCAGCAGCGATTGATCTGGTCTGTGCATAATATTCATGTCCTTCACTGAAGCGGGCAGATCCGAAAAAAGTAATGCAGGGCCCGGCAAAATGCAGTGCACGAAAACCTCTTATCATCTGAAAAAATGTTTCCACAGTGAATTTAAAATCTTTCCAGCGTGACTGCGGTCCGCTAAGGAAATTTATTTCCGATTGGCTTGTTTCCTTCATGAGAGCATTGTTTTTAATTACATACCGGGGCTTCTGTTTTTGATATTACCGGGGAAGTGATATAAGGTATATTCACGTTTAGTGAACGCCCTACCAGAAATACGCCAGCTATGAAAAAAAATGCAGGTATCATCATTTTTGGCGCCCGAAGGCGTCGCAGAACGAGGGGCATAAAGGAACTAAGTATTAAAAGCGGTGTGGTTCCAAGGCCGAAATAAAACATAAACTCGCTACCGGCTAGTGCTGATCCTGCATTTAGTGAACCTGCGATTGCCATATAAACCATCCCGCATGGGATCAAGCCGTGTAGGCTCCCTGCGACAAGCCCGCCATAGGGTTTGCTCATCCAACGTCCCATAAATGAAATGAGCGGAGCGATAAATTTTAGGTAAGCGTTGTTCGTAATTCTTTTTCGTCCAAAGAAGTGGTAAAAGGCAATGGCTAACAAAAGGGCCCCAGTCAAAAAACTCAATGCCTGTTGAAGACCCAGAATATTGAACAAGGTACCGATTGATCCAGCAAGGAATCCGAGGAGGGAATAGGTCAAAACCCGTCCCAGTTGGTACATGAATTTCTGAAATAAGGTGAACCATAAATGTCCTGTAAAAGGTATTGACATGACAAGCGGTCCGCACATAATCACACAATGCAGGCTGCCAAACAGGCCGGTAAAAAAAGCGAGGCTCTGGTAGCTCATGGCATAAGAATTTTATCCTGATAAAGGTAATTTCGTTCTTCGCCTTTGTATTCGATTCTTAATAACCAGGAACCAGATGGCAAATCAGCATTTGGAATATTGATATGGGCCCGGGTTGAATCGCTCTGGTATGATTTGTCAAAACGGGAGTCGGCCAGGCGACGGAATGTTATAGTATAGCTCACCGGCTTGGGGAAGGTTATGGAAATGGCCTCTGCTCCAGGCTGAATTATAGGCAGCATTTTGTCATTTTGCGCATCACGGCGCGCATTATAATCGAGGTCATAGGTCTGGCCTTTTTCATAATAGTCGTCTTCAATTAAAGAATCTGCTTTATGAGGTTTGATCATCAGAATCACCAATGTAATGATGAAGCCCATAAATAAAACCATTCCAATAGTCAGCTTTGTTCCCCAGTTCATGTCTTAAAGATTAGGAGGTGCAATGAAAGTTGTTTTTGCTTTGGTGATCACTTTACCCCCTGATATGATTCCCAATGTTAATCCTGATTTGTACTTGTCAACATGTTGTTGTGGCCGTATCAGGAAAAAAGTGAGTTTGACACTTTCACCCCGCCCCAATTTGTTCGCTTTATTAATGTATTCTATCGTGGTTTGATTATCCGGCATTTGAATGCTGAAATCAATCGGACCGGAAGTTTTGTTTATCAATTCAGCATTGTAAAGATTACTTACCGTGCCGTTTTCACGCAGCTGATAAATAGTTCCGCCCGCTCGCAATACATTGACAGCGATATCAGATCGTCCTATCAAGAGCGTAGTAAGGGTGCCGAATAGCAGAAACAAGATCACCGAATACGCATAAGCCCTTCTGCTAAATTTGAAGGTTTGGGTCCTGCTTATTTCTTCTTCCGACTTGAAGCCGATCAACCGCAGGGGACGATGAGTCTTTTCCATGACCATGTCGCATGCATCGATACATAATGTACAGTTTATACATTCCATTTGTGTACCCTGCCGGATGTCAATCCCTGTTGGGCAAACCTGAACACATAATCCACAATCCACACAATCCCCAAGCACGTTTTCTGCGTTTTTCCGCACGTGTCCGCGAGGTTCTCCCCGTCCATAGTCATAGGCTACAACAAGGGTTTCCCTGTCGAGAAGCACACCCTGCAGACGGCCGTAGGGACATATTACAGTGCAAACAAGCTCGCGGAGCCTGGCAAATACCAGGTAAAAGACAGCAGTGAAAATGCAAATTGCAAGGAAACCGGAGATGTGCTGGCTAACTGGTTCTGTAATGATTTTGATCAGTTGATCTGAGCCAATGATATATGCTAAGAAAATGTTGGCAATCAGAAAGGAGATTATAATAAAGATGCTGTGTTTTATAGTTTTCTTCAAGATCTTTCCTGCCGAAAGGGGAGCGGCATTAAGTTCAATTTGCTGACGTGCATCACCTTCGATCCAGTATTCGATTTTTCTGAAAACCATTTCCATAAAAATGGTTTGAGGGCAAGCCCATCCGCACCATACACGGCCGAAAACGGCCGTAAAAAGCACAATAAAGACAATGAAACTTAGTAAGGCAAATACGAACAGGTAAAAGTCCTGGGGCATAAACAGGACCCCAAAAATGACAAATTTCCGTTCAAGAATATTCAGAAGTACCAGTTGTTCACCATTAAAGCGAATGAAAGGTGTCGCGAATAGAGTGATTAGCAGCAAATAACTGATCAGATTTCTATAGTGATATAGTTTACCCTTGATCAATTTCGGGTAAATCCACACCCTTTTATTAGATGACGTATTTGCTGCTTTTAGAATATTCCCCTCCATCATGATGCAGATCAGCCTTCTTTATTACCTTGAGGAGCTTTTCCGTTGGGTGGATTTGTTCCCTTGAGCGAAAGTATATAATTAGACAAATCAGAGATCTGTTTTGGTGTGAGCATCTTTTCCCAGGAGATCATTCCCTTTTCAGGCACTCCATATTTGATGGTTTTGAAGATGCTGCCTACAGTGCCTCCATGGATCCAGTATGGATCCGTTAAATTGGGACCAACGGAACCCTGGCCTTTATCTCCATGGCATGCCACGCAATTTGCAGTATAGACCGACTTCCCGGCATCGATAGTACCCGCTTCTGTACTTACCTTTACCGATGATTCATCTATGTTATTAGCCGAGGAAGCCAGGAAAATTTTCCGCTCCTCTTGCGCCGCAACCATCTCAATTTCGTATTCTTCCTCCTGCATCAATCCATAATCCAGCACGTGAAAATACACCATGTACACAAGTGCGAAAGCTATTGTACCGTAGAAAAGCCACATGAACCATGCAGGGGTAGGGTTGTCTAGTTCAGAAATTCCATCAAATTGATGCTCCATCAGAATATCTTTCTCTTCCGACAAGGGTTTAAGGCCCAGTATTTTTGTCCAAATTCCCGGAGTTTCGGGTTTTCCATTTTTCCACTCTGTATATTCTTTAGCCTGGATGGATTCTGGAATCACATAGGGCTGAGGATGAAGCATTTCCTGTGCAATAACCCTGAATGCTTTTAGCATAGACAGGGCCGCCATCAAGATGATAAGCGCTGTGACGATGAAAACTATTATGAGTATTTCCGTGTATATATTTCCTGATGCAGTGCTCTGGTTTATAACGGGAGCCTGACCCTGCGCCAGTGCAACTATGGGTAGGACTAAAATTAGGCAAAGGAGTAATCGTCTTTTCATTAGATTAAGTGTTGGTACTCTTGGTTTCTTAATAATTACCTTCGCGAATGCCGGCCGTTTCTACAACATCAGCATCTTCATCATCTTTAAGAGGTAAATTGCTCATGTATTCTACATGTCTTTTATTCATACGGAATAACATGATGGCTACCAGAAGGAAAAAGATAAGGAAGAGCCAAAGAGAAGTGATCAGATATATCCGGCTATCGGCGAAGTTTTGGATGAATTGCTTAAACATATTGTGAATTTTAAGTGATAAGTTTTAAGTAGTATGCTTTAGTTATACGTTATACGTTTTACGTAGAACGTTTACGTCTGGTACGCTAGACGTAGAACGTACAACGTATTACTTAATGTCTGTTCCCAGCCTCTGCAAATAAGCAATCAACGCGATGATTTCACGATCATCTTTAACTTTGATATTATCTTTTACCAGTGATTCACTTATCGCGCGCGCTTGTATATTTAGGTCATTGTTCGCTATTTTCTCATAGTTTTCAGCATAAGGGACACCAAGAGTCCTCATTGCATTAATTTTAGAGGTAGTAGTAGTGGTATCCAGCTTTTGGTCTATTAACCAGGGATATGAGGGCATTATACTTCCTGGCGACATCGTAGTTGGATCAAGCATATGATTAAAATGCCAGGCATTGGAGTATTTTCCTCCCTGACGATGTAAATCTGGCCCGGTCCGTTTAGAACCCCAAAGAAAGGGATGATCGTACACGAATTCTCCAGCCTTACTATATTCCCCATATCTTTCAGTTTCAGAGCGGAAAGGCCTCACCATTTGTGAATGGCAACCCACACAGCCTTCCCTGATATAGATATCCCTGCCCTGGAGCTCCAGTGGTGAGTAGGGTTTTACGCTTGCGATAGTCGGAACATTTGAGGAAATGATGAATGTAGGCATCATCTCAACCATCCCGCCGATAAGTATTACAATCACCGACAAGACCATGAAAGCCATTGGCTTGCGTTCCAGATTACGGTGCCATGTTTTTTCACTTGCGTGAGGTACAAAAACAGGGTCTAAGGAAACAGCTTCGGCAGGCTCATTTGCAAGCAGCGCTCCTTTTTTCATGGTTTTAACGAGGTTATAGGTCATAACAATAACTCCGGTCAGGTACATCGTGCCTCCTACCGCCCGGAAAATGTACATGGGAATAATCTCCATTGTAGTCTGGAGAAACGATGGGTATTTTAAAAGGCCCTCTGGTGTAAATTCCTTGAGCATAAGCCCTTGAGCAAATCCAGCAAGATAAATCGGCACGGCATAGAAAAGAATCCCTAAAGTTCCGATCCAGAAATGGAAGCCGATCAATTTTTTGGAGAAGATTTCTGTCTGATACAATCTTGGAACCAACCAGTAGAGAATGGCAAATGTTAAAAAACCATTCCATCCAAGTGCACCGACGTGGACGTGTGCCACTATCCAATCCGTAAAGTGGGCAATGGCGTTGACTTGCTTTAATGAAAGCAATGGGCCCTCAAAAGTGGCCATGCCGTATGCAGTGATACCCACAACCATGAATTTCAGAATAGCATCATCTCGAACCTTATCCCATGCTCCGCGGAGTGTTAGCAATCCATTGATCATACCGCCCCAGCTGGGAGCGATCAGCATGATGGAAAAGGCGACGCCAAGTGACTGTGCCCATCCTGGCAGCGAGGAGTAGAGAAGGTGATGCGGGCCTGCCCATATATATATGAAAATCAGTGACCAAAAGTGCAGGATACTAAGCTTATAGGAATATACTGGTCTGTTAGCCATTTTGGGAAGGAAATAGTACATCATGCCCAGGTAAGGAGTAGTAAGGAAAAATGCGACCGCATTGTGTCCGTACCACCATTGGACCAGCGCATCCTGAACCCCGGCATATAGATAATAGCTTTTAAAAGCCGAGATAGGCAATTGGAATGAGTTTACAATATGCAGAACCGCAACGGTTACGAACGTCGCTATATAGAACCATATAGCTACATACATATGACGTTCCCTTCGTTTGATAATAGTGCCGAACATGTTTACACCGAATACTACCCAGATTATAGTTATCGCTATATCAATAGGCCATTCAAGCTCAGCATATTCATGTGATGTGGTATATCCCAAAGGCAGGGTAATAGCCGCTGCAACAATAATCAGTTGCCATCCCCAGAAATGGATCTTACTGAGTACATCGCTAAACATTCTCGCTTTAAGCAGGCGCTGCAATGAGTAATAAACACCCATAAAAATGCCATTACCTACGAAGGCGAAAATTACCGCATTGGTGTGTAAGGGCCGGATCCGGCCATAAGTGGTGTATTGATTGCCGAGGTTTGCGTCGGGTGTAAAAAGTTGAAAAGCGACAAGCAGTCCTACGGTCATACCAATGATTCCCCATAGCACTGTTGCTATACCAAAGTTCCTAACGGTCGTGTTATCGTACTGAAATTTTTCGAGCTGCATATTAAATTATCGTGTTTTGATCTGGGGGTAAAATTATCATGAGGCTTATAATTGAGAAGTGATCGAGGTTAATAGAAAATGTGATGTTCATCATTAATCTTTCGATTTTCCGTTTTCCTCCGGTTTGTCATCGTCAAAAAGAATTCTCATTGCCGGGGTTTCCATGTCATCATTCTGACCATCTTTCATTGACCAGAAAAAGGCGTACAAGAAAAGTAGGGCTATAAGGATACTGCAAGCGATAAGGAAATAGAGAATATTCATTTTGAGTACGGATTTTTTTTGGGGAAAACATCAGATTGTACCTGAAGAAAGGGTTGGATTTTGATCTCAAGGGATTTAGGGATGATGTTCATGACAAATTGTTGGTTTTCGCATGGTAACGTGTACTTATAGAGGCAAAAGTTAATATGGTGATAGTGCTTAATGGCATAAGTACTGCTGCCGTTAATGGTGATAAATTCCCCTGAACGGCAAAGTAAACCCCAATAAGATTATAAGACCCTGCGATCAGAAAGCTCAATTTGATGGTTTTTACTCCGTCCTTGGCCAGCTTGATAAATGAGGGGAGCAGTACGAGAGACTTGCCGCTCATAATAGCATCACAAGCTGGACTAAAATTATTGGTATTATCGGTAACTGCGACTCCCAGATCGCTCTCTTTCAAGGCACCAGCATCATTTAGCCCATCGCCAAGCATCATTACACTTTTTCTCCTGGACTGCAGGTCCTTGATATACTGCAGCTTGCTATGCGGAGATTGGCGAAAGCTCATTTGCTCAGGTTTAGGAAACATTGCCGCTAAATTCTTTTTCTCCCCAGTGTTATCTCCGGAAAGCAAATGCAAATCAAAATTTACAGAAAGCGTGTCGAAAAGTGTTTTTAGTCCTGGTCTCCATCCTTGCTTTATTCTAAAATATCCTTTAGGGATTCTATCTATTTCGAAATGTACGCTGGCGGAATCTGTAGAATTGTTTCCTGAAATATTTCTTTGATCTGCGCTGCCCAGTTTAACGGCCCGATTGTTTATTGTTCCGGTTAATCCCTCCCCGGGAATTTCACGGAATTCATCAACGGGATAGTATTTCTCAAACCCCGACCATCTGATAATTTCGCGGCTGAGCGGATGCATCGAATTTCTGGCCAATGATGCAGCCAGCAACTTTTCATCATCTGAGATAGTAGAGGAAAACGTAAATTCAGGTTCTTCCGGTGAAGTTATTGTACCCGTTTTATCAAATACAATAGTGTCTATTCTAGCTAATTGTTCAACGGCATTGGTACTTTTAAGATAAAAATGATTTCTATCGAAAATGGCTAGAATAGCCGATAAAGTAAATGGCGTACTTAGGGCAAGCACACAAGGACATGCTACAATTAAGACAGCGGTAAAGGCATTCCAGGCTTTATCCGTGTTTGAAGAAACTACCCAAAAGCTCGCTGCTGAAAGAGCAATTGTAAGAGTGACAATGCTGAAGTATTTAGCAATAGTATCATTAAAATTTTTATTGTCGTCTTCTTTCTTCTTAAAAGTATCGTTATTCCAAAGAGAGGTAAGATAACTTTGCGACACTGGCTTGATTACTTCCATTTCAATTGCTTCCCCGATCTGTCTGCCGCCGGCATAGACAATTTCACCCAGTACCTTAGGGACGGGAGCAGATTCACCTGTCACGAAACTGAAATCGGCTAATGCATTACCTTTCATTAAAATAGCATCGGCCGGGATAATCTCATTATTCCGGATTAGCATCCTGTCGCCTAACTTTAGTTCTTCGATTGCCACAGGTTTTTCCTGCCCGTTTCGTATCACGGTAACGGCAATGGGAAAATAGGACCGGTAGTCGCGTTTGAAGGAGAGATGATAATATGTGCGTTGTTTAACCCATCTGCCGCAAAGAAGCAGGAATACAAGTCCGGTTAGTGTATCAGTAAAACCCGGTCCTGTTGACGTGATTATTTCAAAGGCAGAACGTAAAAACAGAACAGCAATGATCAATGCGAGAGGAGCGTCCAAATTGATCATTTTGTGTTTTAGGCTGGACCAGGCAGAGGTGAAAAATTCTTTACCACAATAGAAGGTTACGGGTATAGAGAACGCCAGGTTCAGCCATCCAAATAGTGAACGGAATTGCTGTTCGAAAGAAGCGAGGCCCAGGTATTCCGGAAAACTGAGTAACATCACATTTCCCATGCAAAAACCCGCTACTCCAATTTTTTTGATAAGTTCATGATTCACGGAATGCTGCTTCTCCTTAACTACATCCTGAATACTGATTAAGGGCTCATATCCGATGGAAGTCATCAGTTCCACTAGCTCCCGAAGCGATATTTTCTGGTGGCGGAAGCAAATCGATGCTTGTTTTTTAAGGAAATCTATACGTGAGTATGCCACACCTGGATTTAGCTTATGCAAATGTTCCAGCAGCCATATACAAGAACTGCAATGAATGGCGGGAATGTAGAAGGTTACGCTGGTTATCTTATCGTCTGAATAATCTATAAGCTTTGATGCGATACCAGGCTCGTCCAGATATTCCAGGTGCTTTTGCGAAATTATCTGTTTTTGGCCTGGGCTGTCATTATATGCATAATAACTGCACATATCAGTAGATGACAACACCAGGTATACACTTTGACAACCCATGCAGCAGAATTTTTTCTCATCAATGTGGTATTTTTCCTGGCCGACTTCCGTTCCACAATGGTAGCATTTTTCTGAAGCTAAGGTGTGTTTATTCATGTTCCCTAATTTTTGTAAAGAATGGAATATCCGCCGATAGAATCAGTGACTCCGCTTATTACAGATAATGATCTGGATCACTTTTTTGGGCAAAAAATGTAAGGAAGATCATTGTTTTTTTATGGCAATTATGGCCAGAATCATATTTTACCAGGCTATGTATGCTGTCCTTTGTATCACAGAAATCTTAATTTATATACATATGGAATCTCTAGATATATTAGACGTTACCGTCATTGAGCCAAGTTTTAAACATCCGAAAATATTCGAGAAATTTGACTCATTATCCTCAAATGAAGCATTTATAATTGACAATGATCACGACCCCAAGCCCCTGTATTACCAGTTAATAGGTGAAAGGGGAAGTGTGTTCACCTGGGAATACCTTGAAAATGGACCTGAGCGTTGGAAAGTTAAAATCGCAAAGCTTGGCGATCAAGCCTCCTCAGAAACAATAGGAGAAATGGTGGTCAAAGATTACAGAAAGGCGCAAGTCTTTAAAAAACTAGGCATTGATTTTTGCTGTGGCGGTAAAAATACTGTGGAAGAAGTCTGCAAGACTAAAGGCCTTGACCTGGAGAGCGTGAAATCAGAACTTGATGCAGTTAGTAAGGAGGAAGAGCAGAACGGAAATGATTTCGACAAATGGAAACTGGACTTTTTGGCGGATTATATTGTCAACACCCATCATGAGTATGTGAGAACAAATGTTCCATTTATCACAGAACTGGCAAACAAAGTGGCATCAGTTCACGGCAAACAACACACGGAGCTTGTCCGGGTCGCTGAAATTTTCAATCGTCTGGGGAAGGATTTAAGCCTTCACCTGGTGAAAGAGGAGAATATCGTGTTCCCTTTTATCAAAACATTGCTGCTTGATGAGCAATCGGGTACGAAAACGCCCGCTGCCGCTTTCGACAGCATACAAACGCCAACGCAAATGATGGAAGTTGAGCACGAGCAGGCCGGAGAGGATATGGCTGAAATTCGGAGCTTAACAAGCGATTATATACTGCCGGCAGACGCATGTACATCTTATACTGTATTGTTTAAAAAGCTCCAGCAATTTGAAAATGATCTTTTCAATCACGTCCATCTGGAAAATAATATTTTGTTTCCAAAGGCGATTGCATTGGAGAAGAGGCTTAGAGGATAACCTTTGTTGAGATTTGGAGCAATCCTCATAGTGTAAAAAGAAAAATTAGCATGATGCCTAGTTTTAACCGCAGAGGACGCAGAGTTCTCGCAAAGGGCCCAAAGTTTGGCAATAGTGGTTTTGTCAGACCTTTGCGTCCTCTGTGCCTGCCGGTAGGCGGGTTGACTTGCCCTTTGCGTTAAATAGGCGTTTTGCAAATCAAACAACAAGCTTTCCGGCCATCAGGCAGGTGTAATATCGGATGGTCCACAGAATGAAACATGAAATCATCGATGATTAACGCCAAAACCCGCATTTCTGAGCTCATAAAAGCCAACCCTTTAGTTATCGATAGCCTTGTGGAGCTGAATCCCAATTTCAGCAAGCTCAGGAATCCGATATTACGTAGTCTTTTGGCCCGACGGGTTAGTATTTCAGATGCCTGCGCAATCGCAGGTTGTAAATTCAGCGATTTTATGGATAAGATGACATTAATTGGTTTTACCACCGATAGGGAAGTTGATTTATCAGTTGCTAAAGATCATGGCAATATTACAGCTGCAAACACCACCGGCGGGTTTAAGGTTGTTGAACTTGATGTAAGGCCCGTAATTGCTTCAGGATCTGACCCGCTTGAATTAATCCTCAAATCAAGTAAATCCCTAAAAGACAATGAGTGTTTAAAGATCATCAACACCTTTGAGCCAGTACCATTAATTAATCTGCTCAGTAAGCAGGGGTTTCGATCCTGGTCTGAACGGGCGGAAAAGGATCTGGTTTACACCTGGTTTGTCAAAGATGAAGTAAACCATGTAATTCCGAAACACCCAACAGCAAAAGACAATTTGTTATTTAACGGGTCGGAGTTCGAGCGCATGCTTGATTTCTTCGGTCCGCCGAGAACGAGGACGATTGACGTTACTGGTTTGGAAATGCCACAACCCATGATCAGCATCCTCGAGAACCTTTCAAGATTGGGAAAAGATGAAGCCCTTTTCGTTTACCATAAAAAACTGCCTGTCAATCTTTTACCCGAACTCGAGGAACGGGGATTTAAGTATTTTATCAAAAACTGCCCCGATGGTAAGGTAAATATGCTCATCTGCAAGGTATGAATTCTACTGCTGTTCAAAATCCACTTTTATACAGGATCGTTGTTACACATTACCTCATTTCAGCGTTTTGTTTTGTAAGCCTGGCAATCATGCTACTCTTTGCTGCGTCTAATTTAACGGGCCATTATTTTCATCCGCAATTGCTGGCAATCACACATATGGCTGCCTTAGGCTGGGGAACTCTGGTTATATTTGGAGCAGTATACCAGTTGCTTCCTGTTATTCTGGAAACCGATTTATATAGTTATAAAGCTGCCTGGCTGAGCCTGTTATTATTTACCAGCGGACTCGTATTATTAGTATATTCATTCTGGAATTTTGAGCCGGGTATTTATATGCAAATTGGCAGCCTGCTGCTCTTAGCGGGCATGAGCCTGTTTGCAACTAATGTCTTTCTAACAGCTAAACAAAATCGCGACGACATTCATCAGGAATTTATTATTACTGCCTGTATCTGGCTGGTGGCAACTGCTTTCCTGGGAACTCTTTTGGTATTTAACTTTCGTTATGCCTTTTTTCAAAAAGACCATCTTCTCTTTTTGAAACTACATGCACATATGGGTTTGGCAGGTTGGTTTTTGATGCTCATTACCGGTGTGAGCTCCAAATTAATCCCCATGGTCCTGGTATCTAAGCAGCAAAAGCCTGCCTTGCTATCGTGGAGCTTTTATCTGATAAATGGCGGCTTGTTATTTTTTTTGATTGATACCTACTTTTCAGAGCTTAATTTTAAAACTTATGTCGCGGCTTCGATCACTCTTTCTGGAATTGCGTGTTGGCTTACTTTTATTGCGGGCTGCTTCCGCTCCCGCATGCGTAAAAAGGTTGATCTCTCCATCTGGCATAGTTTGGTGTCGTTTATCCTGTTGGGTACTGCTATTTTTACCTTGCCTTTCATTGTGTTCTATCATATAAAGTCAAGCCCGGTTGCCGTGAATTACACTTTGCTGTACGGCTCGCTGCTTTTTATGGGATGGATAAGTTCCCTTATCCTTGGTCAGACTTTTAAAACTTTACCTTTTATTGTATGGCTTAAGCATTACCAGCATCTTGCCGGTAAAGGCGCCATTCCAATGCCTGCTGAGATATTTAAGGACAAATTACTTAAAATACAATTTGGGTTGTACCTGATTTTTATCTTGATATTTTATGCCGGCATATTTTATAAATCAGCTCTACTAATCAACGCTGGTTTGGGATGTTTTTTAGCGGTATCTCTTGTATATCTATCGAATGTTTTAATTGTGATTTTTCATCAACCAGACAAAAAACTGTATGAGTAATTTTGATAATACAGATGAGCTGGAAGTTTCCCGCGCCCAGGTAATTGAGGCCTTGGCTATGATTATCGATCCCGAACTAGGGATCAATATCGTTGATATGGGTCTTCTTTACTTTGCAGAAATCGACGGGCAGGGAAAGAACATATTTGTTGAAATGACACTTTCTTCCCGGGGTTGTCCAATGGGTGCTGCAATCCTCGGCGGATCGGAAACGATTCTGAAATCATATTTTCCAGGATACATTATAGATGTCAAACTGGTATGGGAACCAGCGTGGACGCCTGATTTTATCTCTGAAGAAGGCAGACGGTTTTTGGAATAAAAACTTGTCCTGATGGGCGAGAAGCGGCAAGTTTAGAATCATTAATTTGTGTGATTAGGGTCATAAATTAAGTGTGATTAAAAAGATATTTTGTATAAGAATTATATTAAACTAAAAAGAAAATGAAAAAAGTATTTAAGTTATCGTTTATTATCTGCTCTTGTGTGATTTTAAGCTGCAATACTGCGTCAGATCAAGCTCAGTCACAGGAAGCACCCTCAAACCTGACAGGACAGTCTGGTGTTAAAGACGACTTGTCGCAGAAAAATGTAGTGCAGGTCGCTGTCGCCAGTCCGGATCATACTACGCTTGTGAAAGCAGTTCAGGCTGCTGAACTCGTGGATGCCCTTAGTAATGCAGGTCCATTTACGGTGTTTGCGCCAACCAATGCAGCGTTTGATAAATTACCCGCTGGTACTGTTGAAGGCCTGCTTGCTCCTGAAAAGAAAGAGGATCTTGCAGATATTCTACAGTATCACGTGTCGCTGGGGGTATTTAAAGCGGAAAACCTAACCGATGGACAAGTAATTGGGCAGGTAAATGGCGGTAATATCACGGTCAGCAAAAAAGATGGGAAGATTATGTTGAATGGAACGGCTACACTTGTTGCGTCAGTACCTGCATCAAATGGAATGGTGCATGTAATTGACGGGGTGGTGCTGCCGCCAAAGTAAAAGAGATTTCTTCGAGACCTAATAATTTTTTAGACCGTATCCGTTCAACCCTTTCAGGGTTGGGGTCCAGCGGGGCTCTCATACCACAGGCTTTCGCCTGTGGTTATTAATATTCAAGCCCTTCGGGCTAGCACGGAAACCGTCTTAACGATGCTGAGGATTCAAGCCTGAAAGGCTTGAATAACAATAACCACGGATGAAATCCGTGGCTAAGAAGGAATGTAATCGGAATATCAAGCCTGAAGGGCTTGAATAATAGTGACTACCTTTTATTCGCCAATACCTTCTCCCGAAGAATGGCAGAGATACTAAGCGCCCTTTCTTTTGCCATCTTAGCTTTGGCGCCTTCAAATAATTCGTCAACGGTGAGGAGGAAGAGTTTGTCCCAGCGCCTGAAATGTCCCTCGGTCAAGGGTGTTAAATGATGTATATTCCTGTGGAGGTGCATTGGATTTCCTTCGTACGATCCTGTACGGAGGATAATATTTTCCCAGAAATCATACATCACTGGCAGGTGGTATGTAAAATTAATCGCCGCTAAATCTTTAAAAATAAAAGACAATAGTTTGTCCTTCAACACCTTGTCGTAAAAGGTATCTACCAATAATACGATTTCCGCCCTGCTTTTGATATCCGGTTTCAATTTAATGTTGTGATAATAACACTCTTATTTTGTCTAACACACCATCGTTGCAGCTTTCCTGAATTAGGGGGAATATCTGACGCTCTTCTTTACGAATATGAGTTTCTAAAGTCTTTCCAAGGTGGTCGTTAGATTCCAGGAAGTTGGTTTCATGGGCTAATTGTTCAAATAGGTTTCTTATCTCCACATGTTCGCTGACCATCTCTTCCATCAGTATATCCAGTTCCGGGCTAATGCCTTTCACTATAGGGATGAGGGATTCTTCCTGAATGAAATGCGTTAATAGTTTATCCTGAAAAAAGTTCAGAGCATATTGTGCCTTTTCGGCTGGCTCATTTGGCAGTCCCTTGTAAGGCGGTGTCGTCTTCTGTAAAAGCCGGGCGAGTATAAGGGCCTCGTGATGTTCGTGCGAGAGGGGAATTAATGAAGCATGTCGTTTCATATCTACAGGTCTTTTGATTTAAATTTTCGGGTTGAATACCATACGGGTAAGGCTATCCACATCAGCAAAACTGTGCATGAAAACAGCAGGCCGGGATAGGTGCCGAAGAAATCCTTAAAGACTGCTCCTGTATAGCCCATCATGGCAGATACATCGAGCTGCAGCAAAATTAATATTCGGGTAAGGTCAATCGGATTAAGCGCGCTTATGCCGATCATTGGCTTTTCAAGAGGATAGTCAGAGAATTGAAATAGGAGGAATAACACCAGTCCGTCGAAAAGTAGTGAAAAATATAGCCAAATCATGATTGCAGCGCCTATTCCCTTGGCTTTATCTCTGGTTTTTACTGTTGCCAACAGTGCTATGGCAACGAAGATTATACTGAGCGCTAAGCCAGACATTATCATTGTAAGGCCAATTATATTGGCCTGATAGATCAGTATAGGGATTCCGGCTCCGATAAAAAAAGCGAATGAAAGCGACGAGGCGAGCCCGGCGAAAATACTTAGCCAAATTGATTTCCTGTTTAGCGGCTGACTTACAAGCAATTCAATAAATTCAGAAGAGTTATAAATATAGATGGTTGAAAAAATCACGGAGACCAGTGGAACAACAATCAGGATAATATTAAGCAAACTTAGCAAGCCCTTGCTATTGTTATCTTCCAGGCTAAATACTGTTAAAGATGATGCAAGCAGAAACAAGGTATAAACGATAACGATCTTGTTTCTCAGGATATCAGTTATCACATATTTAATTATCTTATTCATAATTCATAGCCATTACTTGTGCAATAGATTTTACCAACCGTTCTTCTCCTGTATCGTGGCGCAGTTCTTCGATACTTTTATGGAAAACCAGATTCCCATCCTGCATATAGATCACCCGGCTTACCAGGTCGTCGAGGTCGCTGAGTATGTGAGAAGTGATCAGCACGAGTTTCCCCTTCATCTTCTCAGCAATAATTTTTTGCTTAAACAGCTCCGATGCTACAGGGTCGAGGCCTGCTGTTGGTTCATCAAGGATTAAAACTGCCGGATTGAAAAGAAATGCAAGGGCCGCACTCATTTTTTGAGTAGTGCCTCCGGAAAGGGTACGCATGCGCTTGTCCATCAACCTGTCGATTGAGAAGCTCCGGATAAGGTCCTCATCCAGCGCGGTTTTTTTATTGCGGATATCTTTCATCATATCCAATATCTGGCCGATCGTCATATTGTCCGGATATTTTCCGATTTGCGGCATGTATCCGATTTCTTCACGATATTGCCAGTTGCCAGCAATATTTTTCCCCTTAAAAGTAATTGTTCCGCTGTCAGGCAGGACCATTCCAAGAATAGATTTGATCAGGGTAGTCTTTCCACTGCCATTAGGTCCAATTAATGCGATGCATTCGCCCCGATCGCAGGTCGTCGAGACGTTGTTCAAAGCTGTTAACTTACCGAAATGCTTGCTTATGTTATTTATGCTGATCATGATAGATGCGCAGGTGTGTTAATTAAAATGCCCTGTTCATTAAGGGTTCGTTGTCCCTTAAGTTTTCAGGTGTGAGGCTTGGCAGTATTTTTTCTGTCTTATCTAATAAGGTGGTGATGAAAGTCCTGAACAGGATCATAGCAGCAGGAAACTTTTCTACGATCATGGAGAACATGCTTACAGGCCTGAAAGGGATGTCGCCGATCTTATCTTTATTAAGATCATACCCTTCGTATTTATCCCAGTAATTGTTTTTAAAAGTGTTCAGTACGAGGGAGCCGTTTGTACCGACGTCGAAAGTATTACCGATAAAGTTGTTCCTCTCCAGGACCACATCCATACAACTAGCCTGAATTTTTAGTGCCCATCCATTATCTTTAAACGTATTCTTAGTCATATGAATCCTGGTTGCGCCTTCCATGTAAATGGCGCTGGTGTTTTTGGTAAAAAAATTGCCCTCCATTACTCCGTCTGAGATCTCCTTGAGCAATATACCATAGGCAGCATCACCCCAGTTTTCTTCAAAATAATTATTTAACATTTTTATCCTCTTTGAGTACATAACCGATACTCCTGAGCCATTATTCCTAAAAACATTACTCGCATACATGTCGTCGTTAGAAAACATAAAATGTAATCCATAGCGCATATTATTCACTGCGTGGTTTTTTAAGATTACCGAGTTTTTTACAAACTCGAAATATATTCCATCCCTGTGGCCGCTGATTCTATTTCCGATAATACTAAGACTGTCACCCTTCCAGCAATGTATCCCATTCCCGCTTTGTTGTTCTTCTAAGCTGGTTGCAGTGAGCTTGTTGTTTATAATTGTGCATTTAGACCCGTTCTGAATATATATTCCGAAAAAGGTATCCTCAAGCACATTATTTGTGATAATGACATTATCGCTATTATAAACTTTAATTCCACTGAGGTCATTTAAGCTTGAAACACCTGAATGTATTATCTTGAATCCCTCTACAATTACTCCGCTGACATAAACCGAAATGATTTCGTACTTGTTTTCACCGTCGAGAATCGGATATCCTATACCCGTAAAAACTATCCTTTTTCTGATAGCCAGATTTCTCTCGCGGTAATGTCCGGCATCTACAGCAAGGGTATCGCCATCTGCTACAACTTTAAGCCCGGCCTGCACACTTTTATAAGTTCTTTTTGCTCCTACGCGTATAGTTTTCGCCGACGCGTCCAGATAAATAAACAAAAGTACAGCGAGAAAGAGATATCTCATTTTTGCATTTCCTCCCAGGTTGTTGTGTTTCCGTAAAAAGAAAGTACTGCCTTTTCAAGCGTGTCTTTACTCGTAAATGCTGCAATGTTGCCGTTCATCGGACTTTTCAGTGCCGGACTTTGTAAGAAAAAAGCCTTGTCGGCTTCAACAAGCGGATGTGGTTTGTTGAAATCGACAAAATAAACTTTCGCGATATCTTCCTTTTCGACTTTTTTCTCATTTAAGAATGCTTTTATGCAATGAGAATCATCGAATTTATAGACCTTGCTCTTCTTTGTGATAATCTCTGCACCGAATCTTGCGTCACTTATTGTCATTTTGCAGAATTCGCAGTTATCTTTACCCAGCACTAACGCCTGGGGTTCCGTGCTGCAAGAAGTTAGTATTAAGATTAAACCAACAGCAACAGCGGCGCGACTTTGCTTGGTAAGCCGATTGGTTTTTATTGCTTTCCATTCTTTAATAACTAAAAACAGTACGACAGCACCAACACCGATAAATATCCATCCCCCTACATCAGGAATTGAGTATGCGCCGAAGTTTAAAAGCTGTTTAAAGCCAATCAGGGGGGGCTGGTAAGCCATACCGGGAACAATAATAGCAGCATTTGGATCGAGATTATGGCCATACTCATATTCCCATCGCCAAAAGTCGACCATGGCGAGTACACCAAAGCTCACAAATAAAAAGAACACCGCATTCATCAGTTTTCTTGACGCCACGATTGCTGATAGAATAAATAATCCTGCGAAAAACGATATAATCCAGGGAAGCACTTTAAATTCGATAAAATCATCCGTATGAAGTGTTTTCATACCGATATAATGATTAAGACCGTTGATGATGTCCACATTACCGGCTAACTTATTTGCGTATATCGAAAGATACAGGCCTTCGGGGTATTGCGGCGCTGTGAGTTCTATTCTCCAGATTGGGGCAAACAATACTACTAATAAACCCAAGCCGCATACTGTGAGAATTATTCTGGTGGGATTACTTATTTTGTTAGTCATATAGGTGGGAATTAAGATAAGACAGGAACATGGGCTCCTGTCTTATCAGCTTAGGCTTATTTAGAAACTCGGGCGGTAGTTTTCGCAGCCGCTTCAGATTTAGGCACGTTCGTACCGGTACTGTAGGTAAGCGGCACATTGCTGCCAGCAGGAGATACCCTTACATATCCCGACATTTCCTGGTGAAGTGCACTGCAAAAGTCGGTACAGTACATTGGATACATTCCGGCCTTTTTCGGGATCCATTTTAAGGTGGTTGTTTCACCCGGCATTACCAGCAATTCCGCGTTAAGCGCTCCTTTTATTGCAAATCCGTGTGGAACGTCCCAATCCTGTTCAAGATTAGTAGTATGGAAATATACTTCATCTCCTACGCGTACCCCTTCTATATTATCAGGGGTAAGGTGCGAGCGCATAAGCGTCATATAAACATGTACTTTATTGCCCTCTCTTACCACTTTGGAGTTAGCTTCACCTTTAGTAACGTAAGGGTGACTGTTTTCTTCAATTTTAAAGAATTTAACCGAATTGTTTTTGATCACATCGGCACCCACTGCCTGCGCATAGTGCGGTTCCCCTATGGTTGGGTAATCCAATATCAGTTGCATTTTGTCGCCGCTAATATCGTAAAGCTGTGCGCTTTGAGATAACTCCGGACCAGTAGGAAGGTAACGATCTTTGGTTATTTTGTTATAAGCAACCATGTATTTTCCTGTAGGTTTCTTAGAGTCGCCGCCAGGGATCATCAGGTGACCAACGGAGTAATACGTAGGGACTCTGTCAAGTACTTTTAGGTCTTTGACGTTCCATTTCACCACTTCGCTAGAAACGAACATGGAAGTATAGGCGTTTCCTTTATCATCAAATTCGGTATGCAAAGGGCCTAAACCTGGTTTTTTAACTTCACCATATAAGGCTGCTTCATATTTTATCACTGGAATGCCTTCGTATTCCCCATCGAAAGCTTTGTCAGCTATTGCTTTTTGGATTTTATCATAGCTGAATACCGGTATTAGCGCCGCCAGTTTACCGCTCCCTACAATGTATTCTCCTGTTGGATCTACATCACAGCCATGTGGTGATTTTGGGCATGGAATCATATAAACTAATCCCGGATAATCACGCATGTCGAGTACTGTAACCTGATTTTTTATAGTCGATGTGGCAGTGTGTGTTTTCTCATCAAAGCGGTTACTAGCATATTTGACGGCTTGCTTGCGACCTTTGCCTTCTTTAATAAGTTTCTCAGCCATTTTCCAATTTACAGCCATGATAAAGTCTTTATCACGCTTGGATGCATTTACTTCAAGAAGTGTATTTGCTTGTTCGGTATTATACGTGCTGAAGAAAAACCATCCAGCGGATTTGCCTTTACCAGCATGGCTAAGGTCAAAATTCACGCCTGGGCCTTGTATCTGGAATGCTACATCCATATTACCATTTGCCTTGTCCACGCTGATAAAGCTGATTGTTCCCTTGAAATTTTCTTTATAGGTATTTATGGGAACGTCGCCATTTTTATCATCAGGAGGTACACTGAATCTTGTACCTGCAACGATATATTCAGAGTTTTCAGTTATAAAAGGTGAGGAATGATTACCACCGCTGTTCGGGAGTTCCAGGATCTCTGCAGTGCGAAAGGTTTTAAGATCGATACGGGCAACACGAGGTGTATTGTTACCGTTCGCAAAAACCCAGCGTCCGTCAATTTCGCCATTCGTTTGCGACATGGAAACGTGGTGAAGATCGTCCCATGGCACCTCGCCGTGGGAAGTATTCAACATGGGTTTAGTTTCTTCCGAATATCCCCATCCCTTTTCCGGGTCGACAGAGAATACAGGAATAACCCGTAGGAGTCTTCCGCTAGGCAGACCGTACACGGAAAGCTGTCCGCTAAAACCTCCGGAGACAAAATTATAGTATTCATCGTATTTTCCGGGCGCTACATACGCCTTGGCTCCTGCATCACCGCTTACAACGGATCCTGCATTTTTTGGCTTACAGGCATTTAAGCCTGCTAATAATGCGAGGGCAGCCACACCGCATGCATATTTTCTATTGATTTTCATTTTTATGTGTTATTTATTTAGGTGTTTATTCAAAATATTTGACAAAAGCCCCCCCCCCCGATAAAGCATGTAAAATGCTTTTTAAGGGCTCTAAGCCCAGATATTGTCTAATTGCGTGCTTTAGTGGACCCTTACTTGGCCCCGTCATTTTTCCTCATGAACTCAAGAATGTTTCTTGCGTCATCATCTGAAAGGTTTTGATTTGGCATACGCACTAAGCATAACTCTAGCTGAGCTTGCACTTCCGGATCTTTGTCAATCATTACATCTGTATTGGTAATGAAATTCATGATCCATTCGGGTTTGCGACGTTCAGTTACACCAGCCCAGCCCGGTCCGACAAGGCGTTCATCGGTTAGTTTATGACAACTACTGCATTTTACCTGGGAGACCTGGTTGCCGAGTTCGGCTTTGCTGGCATCCAGGGCCCCCAGTTCCATAGAGGTGAATTTTCCCTCCCCACGATTCGGGTCATAGGACGGATTTCCGGTACCCGATTCTGCACCTTCTTCAGTAGAAGTAGTTTCAGTTTTTTCTTCGCTATTATTGTTTCCACCGCATGAAGCAATAAATCCGATAAAGGCCACCATGATAGTTAGTATGAAAAGCTTTTTCATATTGGTTAATTAATTTAAATTTTGTTTTCTTGTGCAAGTTTAGGTACTAGCCAAATGTTTCTTTATGCGTTGAATCATATATGATCAAGATCATATAATTGCGTAAGCGCTGTCATGATTTGACTCTTGTTTGCCAAGTAGATTTGTTCAACAAATAACGATGAGGCAATGATTGATCTGAATTTACTGCTGGCTTGGGGAGCCACCTATAAAAAAGTAAAAACCGGCGAAACAATTTTTCGCGAAGATGATGCGTGCATTTATTACTTCCAGCTGGTTAGCGGAAGCGTCCGGTGGTTAAATATCGATGAAGAAGGCAGGGAATGCATCCATGCGATCGCTGAAGCAGGGGAGTCCTTTGGTGAATTTCCACTTTTCGACGATGGGCCTTATGCAGCAACCGCAATAGCTAATACAGATTGTGTTCTTATAAGATTATACAAACCGTCTTTTGGTGAGTTGATAAATGAAAACAGTCAATTACTTCTGGCTTTTACCAAATTGTTTACAAAGAGACTGCGCTTTAAATACTCCCTACTAAAATCGATGGCATCTAATAGCCCGGAAGTTAGAATAGCTAACCTAATTAACTATCTTAAATCCGAAAATAAAAGCTTTTGCCCTGATTGCGATCAATTGAAATTAACGCGACAGCAGATTGCTGGTATGACCGGGCTGAGGGTGGAAACTGTGATCCGAACAATGAGAAATATGTATGAGAAGGGTGAATTGTCGATAAGCAGAGGAAAAGTATTTTGTAAAGATATGATTGAAGTCATATCAGCATAAATTTATCCGGCTTACTTTTGACTGAGATGAGTTTTTTATCACAATGGATTAAAATATCCTTATTAAATCTGTTTCTTGTATCATTTTTGGGATTTGTACTTCGATATAAAATTGTTTTCGCACTCCCCTTTGTAGATCAAAGGAACCTTCTGCACAGTCACTCTCACTTTGCCTTCGTGGGATGGATATCTCAAACTCTCATGATACTGCTTATCTACTATCTAAGCGCCAGGCTAGGCGAACGTATTTTTACCAGGTATCGCTTTATACTTTATGCTAATCTGATTAGTGCCTACGGCATGCTGGTTAGTTTTATCCTGCAGGGATATGCTTTTTATTCCATTTGTTTTTCCACTCTCTCAGTAGTTGCTTTTTGTGTTTTCGGGGTTTATTTCTGGAAAGATTTAAATCGCATCTCTGAAAAGACTGTCAGCCGTCTGTGGTTCCGCTGGTCTCTGATCTTCGGTGTGATTTCCAATCTGGGACCGTTCGCACTCGCTTACATGATGTATATTAAAATGGTTGATCAAAACTGGCACTTGACCTCCGAGTATTTTTTCCTCCATTTTCAATATAACGGCTGGTTTTTATTTGCTGGTTTAGGGTTGCTAATGGATCTGTTAACAACGCGCGATATACCTTCAAAGAGGCTATATTATGCTTTTTACCTTTTTTGTGCTGCCTGTATACCAGCATATTTTCTATCAATTCTCTGGCTGCCTTTTGTAGGAAGTATCTACTTTCTACTGTGTGCTGCAGTGGTGGCACAATTGGCTGGGTGGTTTTTTATAATGGAATCAATTTTTAAAAACAGAGAAATCCTGAGCAGGCAATTTTCCAGGTTTGCTAAAGTGCTTTTTATGCTTTCAGGGATTGCGTTTACCATTAAGCTTTTACTGCAAACAGGCTCAATTCACCCGCAGCTGAGCCAGCTTTCATATGGTTTCAGGCCGATCATTATCGGCTACCTTCATCTTGTGCTACTGGGGGTAACTTCGATCTTTATCATTGGATATATTGTTTCCTTAAAAATGATAACTGTTTCAAGGAGTGTAGTTACCGGTATATCGATTTTTGTTGCGGGCGTGATCATTAACGAGCTTTTGCTGATGATTCAGGGTGTCGCAGCTATGGCATATCGCGTTGTCCCTCATATTCAGATCATGCTTTTCGGAGCAGCTGTTATACTTATGATTGGGCTCGGAACTCTCTTTATTGGTTCCTTAAAAAGCAAGCAGGCCCCGATATAAATCCGGAGCCTGGTGTCAATATTCTAGTTCGGTCATATTGCTCAACTAACCTGTGTGAGCGAAGTCATAGGTCTCACTAATTCGCGTAGTCTTTTAAGATCATTTTCAAATGTTAAAACTATGTCTTTTGAAGAACCGATCAATTCAGGAATCAGCGATTCGTAATAGTCAATCCCATTTAATAGCTGCTCTTTGAACTTTTCGAGTTGTTTTGCTTTCTTGTCGGTAAGAAGCTGTAGGCTGCCTTCAATGTCTTTTTTGAGGTAATCTATGTAAAGTTTAAGCTCATTAATGAACAGGTTAGGCCTGGAGGTCCCTTCAAGTAAATTGAGCGATCCGTAAATGTGTTTAACCATTTCATCAAGCGAATAAATTCCTGAGAAATATGCCGTATTCGGTCCCGGGCATATAGCCACTGCTCTGTTCTCTTTTGGTTTTACCATTCCATTTTTGATGTACGCTGAGGAGCAGAGTCCTTCGCACAGGCAAATTTTTTCTGTTATCTCATCAAATTTCGTTTGGTAGTCGGCTGCTGAAAGCTCTTTTGTTTTCAGTTCCTTGATTTTTAAACTCTGGTATTTCCGTGATGCAGTGCAAATGGGCTCGGAAGTAAACTCAGTATTTGACACCAGGAACTTTTTGGTACACGGACTTCCAGGACGACCTTCTTCTATCCTTTTAATACGCTGAGCCTCTGCAGAACTTTTCCGGAAGCTGTTAAAGGGGATTCCAAGAGGTGAGGAGCCGCTAATATAAAAATCATCTTCACTTGCCCCGGCCAGCATTTCCAGGGTTTCTTTATCTACATTAGTAGCCTCCGGGACTAATAGAAATGGGCTGCCCCATCCGGTGCCGTCCAATTGATAATGTGTTTGAAGAAACCTATTCTCTTCAGCTGTGCCAATACCTCCCTGGAACGTTACCCGTGTTACCGGGCAAGAAATTCCATCAAAGCCTTTATCTGACAAGGCGGATTTGTAACTTTCAAAAAGTTCAATGGACATGTCTTTTCGATTCTGTTTAAACTCTTCAAGAATCGGCCCCAATAGGAATCCTTCCGTTGCAAAAGCGTGTCCTCCGCAGTTTAAACCCGATTCAATTCTGAACTCGTGAACCCAGATGCCTTTTTTTGCCAAAAATTTGGCCTGTATAAATGCCGAACGGTAATCACTTACCTTAAGGACTACTTTTTTCTTGGCTTCCTGGCTATCTGAGGGGAAAAAGTCCGGGAACTCTTCAATAAAAGTATAGAGTCTGGGATTCATACCGGCAGAGAGGATTAGCGAGGATTGTAATTTACTTTTGGCATATCCTGCGAGTGCTGCCAGGGCATCCGATAAGCGTTCACCCTCCTGAAGATCGTTTTTCTGGTGGTTGATTTTGTCCACTTTCGCCATAATGTTCACGTCAATGGCTCCCTTTTTTACGAGTGATCTCAGTTGGTTTTGAAGAAAACTCCTTTTGTATGGGTTACGCTCTGTAAGCATTAAATTATAAATTCTCTTGCCTTCTGCAGCCGGTGGAAGCAATTCAAAATACCTGGTTATGTCCGACGTTGGTGTAAATCCTTGTCTTTTCAAGTTTTCATGCTGCTCATTAACGAGATCATCGAGAAGATTTAAATAAGCAGTAATCCTCATGGATCTGAATGCTGGATTCCCCTTTTCGATTGGAACAAAATCAGTGTCCTTAGGAGAATGAAATTTTCTCATTCTTTCCGTTAATTCATCATCAACGATTGAAACTACCGAAGAAATCCCGTACCTCGCGACTTTGAGGGGGGTGTCTATTGAGTACCCGAGTCCGAGTACCGGAATATGAAATGTATGGCTCATGATTTAAAGTTTAAACTGCACTACTGAATATTTGACTCTCGGGTGCGTTGGAGAGTAATTTTTGGTCAAAACACATGCATATATTTCGTAAGAATGCCAGACCTTTATCTGTAACACGAAGATCTTTTCCATCAATAGTTACAAGGCCATCCATTTGAAGAGGTTCCAACCTTTCGGTAAATTCATTAAACAGCGGAATGTCATGAGGGAGAATTGCACTTCTTTTACACATGATGTCTAATATGATCCTCCTGACAACCAAATCTTCTGCTGTTAAAATGTGCCCCTTGATCAGAGGAAACTCTTCTTTTGAAATCAGATCCAGGTATTCTTCAACCGATTTAAGATTCTGGGCAAAACCATACCAGCTGTCGCTTATTGATGAAACACCCAATCCGATCGATAATTTAGTGTACTGGTGGGTATAGCCCATAAAATTTCTATGCAACTTACCGGCCAGGGCTGCTTTGTAAAGTTTGTCGTCTTCTAAGGAAAAGTGATCCATTCCAATATCATGGTAACCTCCACCTAATAAAAGGTTTCTGCCATGTTCATAGAGTTGCCTTTTCTCTTCGTTTACCGGAAGATCTTTTTCCGTAAAACTCCTCTGACCTGGTTTAATCCAGGGAACATGGGCGTAACTATAATATGCTATGCGGTCGGGCTTGAGTTTGATAACTTCAGCGATGGTATTAGTAATACTGCTTAACTTTTGCAGGGGTAAACCGTAAATCAGGTCGTAATTTACAGAAGTGTATCCCAAATTCCTGGCGGCGACAGTGACATCCCTAACCTGCTCGACACTCTGCTTCCGGTTAATCACTAGCTGAACTGTCGGATCGAAATCCTGGATACCAAAACTCACTCTTTTAAAGCCGCATTGATATAAAGTTTTAAGATGTTCAGGGCTTGTATTTGCGGGATGACCTTCAAAGGAGAGGTCTGCATCAGGCAATAAAACGGAACTTTGCAGGATTCCATCCATTAATCGCCTCAGGTTTTCCGGGCTGAAGAACGTCGGCGTCCCGCCTCCAAGATGGATCTCACGAATTTGAGGCTTAACTCCCAAAACCTGGCGATACATTTTCCATTCAGTTAAAACGGCGTCAATATAAGGTCCTTCAACTTTATGGTTTTTCGTTATCCGGGTTGTACAGCCGCAGTAGGTACATAAATTCTCGCAAAAGGGGAGATGTATATAAAGACTTATGCCGAGATCACAACTTTCGTTGTAAGATCGTGTAACCGTATCGAACCATTTCTGCTGATCCCATTGGTTAAGGTCCCAATAGGGCACTGTCGGGTAGCTGGTATATCGCGGTGCTGCAACATTATATTTTCTGACAAGTTCTGTCGATATCATGTTTTTAATTTGAATTTCTTGAAAAATCATCTGACGGGATTATCCCGGCTATTAATGGAACAATATCTTGTTCATTGTTAGAATCGGTCTCAGCTTCCTTTTGGACAGCTATATTTAGATTAATGCCTTTGGCCCATTCATTCAAATTTTCGATTGTCTTTGCAGCGATCACCTGCAATGCTTCTGCCGTAAGAAATGCCTGGTGTGGTGTTAAAAGGACTCTTGAATTTTGTATAAATGCTTTAAGGAGCTTATCGTCAATAGGGTTTCGGCTGTGGTCGAAGAAGAATACATTGTGTTCAAATTCATAAACGTCCATACCAATCTTGCTTATATAACCATCCTGGAGCGCCTTATACACATCTAAGGAGTTAAAAATGGCGCCTCTGCTCACATTGATCAGAATGACACCTTTTTTCATTTCCTGAATGGTGCTTGAGTTGATTAGGTGATGGGTTTTCTCGTTGAGGGGAATATGGAAAGAAATAATATCTGAGTCGCTTAATATTTTATTAAAAGGTACTGCCTTTGCTCCCAGCTCCTCAGCTTTGGCGGAGATATCAAGCAAGTCATTAACGAGAACTTTCGCACCGAATCCACTCAATATCTTTGTAAAGACTTTTCCCGTTTCTCCAAATCCAACTACTCCGATGGTTTTATCACTTATAGTACTTCCGACCAATTCATCAAGGGTGAAGTCGTACATCATGGTTTGAGTATGAGAAGGTATCAGGTTTCGGAGGAGCGCTAATAATAAAGCCAACGCGTGCTCAGCTATCGAAGCTGGTGAATAGGAAGGGATATTAGCGACCTGGATACCCGCCCGATGGGCTTCGTGAAGATCGATATGGTCAAGGCCGGTGGATCTGGAGCAGATATATTTCACGCCAAGTTCCTTTAACTTGTTAATGACCGGAGAAGAAACATCATCGCTTGAAAAAACGAGTACAGCTTCCTTCCCTTGTGCATACGATACGGTATCCAGGGTTAACCTATTGGAAATTAAGGTGATGTCGTGTTTTTTATTATTCGCCCTTATCAGGGGTTCTTTCTCACACGCTTTAATACTGTACGCTACTGCTTTCATTGCCCAACAATTTCAAGCAAAATTAGGGCTACAGGAAAAGTTATGCTATGAGATTAGTCAGAAAGAAAGATGATCTGGATCACTTACTGCTTGATTTTACTTAACTTAAGTATGGAAAGGATTTTGATAGTACTTGCTTCTTTTTCGATGAGTTTTTCATCTTTGAAGTCGGAGAGGGTCCGGCTAACCGTTTCATTTGCGGTACCTACCATCGCAGCGAGATCGTCTCTTGATATTTTGATTGTTGAAACATCCGAACCTTTTTCCCCAAATTTTTCCGCAAGGCTGAGTAAGGCATCAGCCACTCTCTTGCGTACGGAGTTATAGGCCAGTTTTAATAATTGTTCCTGCTTCTCACGTACGTTTCCAGATAGAAGCTCGATAAATTTCTTTGATATGCCAGGATTCTTGAAAAGAAGCGAGTGAAAATCTTCGCGAGAAAGTAAGTTTAATTCTGTGTTATCCAGGGTTTCGGCATTGTCACTGCAGGGTTTATTAAGAAGTACAGAATCATATCCAAAAAACTCTCCGGGACCAAGCATTCCGGTAGCTATTTCGCGTCCATCCTGATAAACCATATAGGTTCTCACTCCACCGCTCTTAATCATAAACACATGCGAGAGGTGGTCGCCCTCCGAGTACACCGTTTGTTTTTTCTTGTAGTTCCGCTGGCGACTGCTCTCCGATAGTTCACTCAATAATTTAGCAGACTTTGCTTCGTCAAGCAAAAGATCTAATGAATGAGTCTTCATCGTGCTTTTTATAGCTACATCTCTTTTTGAAAGCCTTGTTTCTATAGCATTGAGTAACTCCATATCACCGAAAGGCTTGGTTAAATAATCATCAGCCCCCATTTCCATGCCCTTTCGCATATCAGTTCGCTCGCTCTTAGCCGTAATAAATATGAAAGGTATGCCGGCAGTTTGTTCATTTTTACTTAGCATATATAACACTCCGTATCCATCCAGTACCGGCATCATGATATCACAAAGGATAATATCAGGAAGGTGGCTCATGGCCAGTTCCACACCTTTCTTTCCATTATCTGCTACAACTACATTATAATCAGCGAGTCCGAGGATTTCCGCTGTGCTTTCCCTTATGTCTTCGTTATCTTCTATAATCAGTACGGTTGTGAGAGGTTTTTTCATATCTGATTGAAAATTAAAGTAATTGTTGTTCCTTTATTAATTGCACTTTCGCATACCACCGTTCCTCCCATCAGCTCAACATAACGTTTAACAATATTTAAACCAAGCCCCGTTCCAGGGATATTTCCTGTGTTATGAGCACGAAAAAAGGGCTCAAATAGATTTTTCTGTTCCTCCATTGGGATACCTATGCCGTTATCTTGAACAGTAATTGTAAGCTGAGAATGATTGAGTTCTGTAATAAATTCAATGAACGTATTTTCTCCGGAATACTTTATAGCATTAGAGATGAGATTGATTATGGAATTTTTTAAGAGGGCAGGATCTAAGTTAATATTGCTGGATATGCCGGTGTGCTGATAAACTATGACCTGGTTTTGTTTAGTTATCATCTGCATCTCCTCGATAAGATCTTCGGAGAACTTAACCACGTCAAATTCCTGGAACTCAGCATTTGTTTTTCCGGCTTCTAACTTCTCAAGCGATAGAAAATCATTTAAAATCCCTGTAAGCTGGCCTACTGAGTTTTTGATCTTGCCCGTATGCTTGACAATATTTGTTTTATCAGGTTTCTCAGCATACTTTTCTATAAGGGATGCTGAAAGCTGTACAGAACTGAGGGGCGTACGGAATTCATGAGAGGCCATTGACACAAAGCGCGTTTTTAGCTGGTTCAATTCTTTCTCCTTTTCAAGTGACAAGCTCACATCCTCTTTGGCCTTTTCCAGTTCATTTACTAAGGTCTGCAGGATTGCAGTCCGCTCTCTTATTCGTTCTTCTAAAATTTCTGTATATTCCTTAAGGGAATTTTCAGCGTCTTTCTCCCTGGTAAGGTCATGTATAAACCCGGTGTAGATTTTGCGGTTGTCATACTCTACCTCGCTAACCGCGAGCCTGAACGGAAAGGTACTGCCATCTTTTTTTAAGCCACGCACTTCTCTGCCGATACCGATTATTCGTCTTTCTCCAGTGCCCTGATATCTTTGAAGATATCCATCGTGGGCACTTTTGTCTGGTTCGGGCATTAAAACAGAAATATTTTTTCCGTGGACTTCTTCTTCTTCGTACCCAAAAATCTTCAGGGCAGCAGGATTCATCGTTTCTATTATTCCGCGATAATCTATTGTAATGATACCATCAATGGCCGTGTTAATAATAGAATTTAGGAGTTTTGCTTCTTCCATTTCGTCGTAAATTACGAAAATATTAATAAAAGGATAGAACAAAAAATAGATGATAGAACTACGTTTAAGCTTCTTTTATAGGAGAAATTCTCCCTTTTGTAGAGCTAAGTAAATCATTCTCACGGCCTAAACTTTGTTTTTCGCCTGGTGTTCCATTTGATGAGTTCAAACCAAATCACGGATATGAAACCCACGCTTGTGCTAATGAATAATTCGGAAAGGCTGAGCGGCTGCAACTCAAAGAAGCGGGAAATCGGTTTTATGAATATTAGCAGACCAGTGATTATCACAGTTACGCTAATTATAAGTGGAACCAGTTTATTCGGGTATCGAAGCGTCTTTAATATGGAATAATAAAACGAACGATTAATTAAGGTTAGGGAGATGTTTGCGGAGATCAAGCCGGAAAAGATCATCGTTCGCGTTATGTCTTCTCCCAATTCCTGGGATACTGAATAATGGTAAATGTATAATAGACCTGCGGTGATAGCGAGACCCTGAACCATGCTGGTCAATAATTCATTGGCATTAAAAAAAGTGTCAGTTGGCGACCTGGGAGGTTGTTTCATAGCGTTTTCCTCAACCGGCTCATTTTCATAGATGATTGAGCAAGTAGGACCCATAATAAGTTCCAGGAAGATCACATGAATCGGTGAGAAGATCGAGGGGTATACCCAACCTAAAACCAGAGGTATAAAAACGATCAGGATTATGGGTATATGAATGGAGATGATGTACCGTATTGCCTTTTTTAAATTAACATATATTCTTCGTCCCATGCGTATAGCGTCAACCATCTTCCCCAGATCATCCTCGATTAGAATCATTGACGCAGCCTGTTTTGCTATATCTGTCCCTTTTTGTCCCATTGCGATACCGATATGAGCAGCCTTTAGCGCCGGTCCATCATTAACGCCGTCGCCGGTCATAGCCACAACCTCCCCTTGAGATTTTAATGCGTTGATAATCTTTAATTTGGCTTCAGGGAACATCCGTGTGAAGATATTTTTATCTGATACCGCCGTCTTGAGCTCAGAATCATGAAGTTTCATCAGTTCATCCCCGCTAATGCTTTTTTCATATCCTTGGAAATCAATCTTTCGGGCGATAGAGCTGGTAGTAATATGATTATCGCCTGTTATTATCTTTACAGTAATTCCTGCACTATAAAATTCTCTTAGTACAGAAGTAATGTTGTCTTTTGGAGGGTCGTGGAAAGCCACTAAGCCGTGAAACGAGAACTTAAAATCTTGTTGCTTATCAGGATAATTATCTCCCGAAAAGGATGCAGCAGCGACGCCTAAGAGTCGGTATCCTTGTCCAGCGAGAACATGCACCGCAGTTAATATTTGATCTTTTTCCTGTTTAGTAAGCTTTGAGATTTCCAGGAACGCCTCGGGTGCACCTTTTGCAGCAACAATACGATTGCCTGACTTGTCTTCAAATATGTGGGTCATCATCGGGGGCTTTCCTTCAAGAGGATATTCCTTTACCATATGAAATTTATGCCGTTCATCTTTATCAGCACTAGTCTGGTACTTTTCATGTAATGATAATTCCATGGGATCAAACGGGATGGGTTCGCTTGACCACATACTAGCTGTGATAAGCTCCAGCGCTGCGGAGTTTACAGGCTTTTCGGCATCATAAATTTTGTTATCAGTGAAAACATATAGTTTAACAAGGCTCATTTTGTTCTGGGTAATGGTTCCGGTTTTATCCGTACAGATTACCGAAGCGCTTCCCAGAGTTTCAACGGTTTTCATGTCTTTTACAATTATCCCCATTTTCATCAATCGCCAGGCACCGAGCGCCATGAAAGTTGTGAACGCTACCGGAATTTCTTCTGGTAAGATGCTCATCGCCAGAGTTAACGCTTTTAGTAAACTGTTCAGAACATCTCCCGAACGGAAGTAGTTTATAAGCCAGACAATAATGAAGAAAAACACTCCGGCAGCGGCCATTTTCTTAACAAAATTGGATATCTGTTTTTCAAGAGGGGTTTTTTCTATCTTGATTTCAGCAAGGCTTTTGCCGATTTTCCCCAGTTTAGTTTCATTTCCAGTTGCTTCGATAATTGATACAGCTAAACCGGTGACCACTGTTGTTCCCTGGTAAATACGGTTATCTTCTGAACTGAGGTCCTTATAAACCGACATGGATTCGCCGGTCAAAATGGATTCATTTACTGAAAAATCGTTTGAACTTATTATTTCCCCATCCGCTGGTACATATGTTCCTTCTTCTGTAACCATGCTGTCGCCAGGGACAAGTTCTTCGCTATTTATACTGATGAGCTCACCGTTTCGAAAGACTTTTGCAGTAGGCTGAGTTAGCGTTTTTAGCTTTTCCAGTGCATTGCGACTGCGGGAATCCTGATAGATTGATATAGCAGCTACCAGCACAATCGCAGAGGAGAGAAATATTCCGTCAGAAATATTCCCGGTGATGAAATAAACGATAGAAGCTACCAGAAGGAGTAGAACCATCGGTTCTTTTATAAGCGCAAGTAATCCACTTATGAACCGGTTTTCTTTTTTTTGATATAGCGTATTAATGCCGGATTTGTTTCTGGAAATTAGTACTTCCTGGTCGGTAAGGCCTTTGATTTTTTTATCTGCAAAGGATTCTTTCATTATAAATTTGGTTTATTTCCTAGGCTGTTTCACAGAGATGGATACCGGCATTTTACTGGGAGATCAATTAGTTTAGCAGATGACTTTTAACCATCGTTTGAATGGATTCCCCGGTTTCGAATTAAAGTTATCGTCCTAAACTTAGAGCGAGAATGATTAGGATCACTGTTTTAATTGATAATGGAAATTCTAGAGAGAGTTCAGTTTTATTTCAACGATGGGATGAATGTAAACTTTCAGCGATGATTCGAGGGATAGCTGCGAGATCTGCGATGGAGCCCCGCTGGCAAGCACAGGTTAGATAGTGAAATGACCTTCCGAATTGGAAGTCGTTGTTGTTTGAAAGGGGAAATAAACAAGGAGCAAAAAATAAAGATCGGAGAACCTGGTAAGTCTTTATTCTTTGTTCCTTGCTCCTCATCGTTTATCTCAATTTCTTTTCGAAAAAATTAATTGTCCTTTTCCATGCTAATTTTGCTGCCGCTTTATCATAACGAGGCGTTGTATCATTATGGAAGCCATGATTTACGTTCTCATATATAAACGCTTCATATTCCTTACCATTTTCCTTTAATGCGGCTTCGTACGCCGGCCAGCCCGCATTAATGCGTGTATCAAGCGAAGCATAGTGAAGTTGCAACGGTGATTGAATTTTAGGAACGTCAGCGATGGCGGCCTGGCCTCCGTAAAAAGGGACCGATGCTGCAAGAGTAGGAATACGCACAGCCATTGAATTACAGATACCTCCTCCGAAGCAGAATCCAACTACTCCAACTTTTCCATTACAGTCTTTATGATTTTTCAAATATTCATAAGCCGCAATAAAATCTTCAAGCATTTCCGGACCGCTCCTCTTACTCTGCATAGTCCTGCCTTCATCATCGTTGCCTGGATAGCCACCCAAAGGCGTCAAGGCGTCAGGAGCAAGAGCTATAAATCCCGCAAGAGCGGCTCGACGAGAAACATCTTCTATATAGGGGTTCAAGCCCCGGTTCTCGTGAACCACGATGATACCCCCCAGTTTCTTTCTCTTCTCCTTCGAAGGTTTTGATAAGAGCCCCTTAATAGTCCCCCCGCCTTTTGGAGAAGGGTAATTTATATAGTTAGAAATTAGCCGTGGATCATCGGGTTTCACCTGAATATTTCCTTTATAATCCGGCATTAGAAAACTCATTAATGACGTTAATGTGAGACCACCGACTGCATATAATGACAACTGCTGCATAAAAGAGCGCCGGTCGATGCGACTGTGTGCGTAATCGTCGTAAAGGTCAAACACTTCTTTTTTGATGTCTTCTTTTTTGATTTGATCCATAGTAGCACTAATCTAACAAAAATCGGGTAAAATTAATGAAGTAATTGCTGCTGGTCTCAAGCCAAAGAAACGTGTTGCCATGGTAGGCACCGGAGCTTGGCCCGTTCTTCTTAAATTCATTACAAATGCAATCCCATAGGCATGCTCAACCGGGATTAATGTTAGTTTTGCACCAGGGATATTCCTGGTGCATTTCTGTCTGTCGTTGTGCAGATAATATTTTTTCAACATTTGATGAAAAGGCTTCTTATGATGCTTTTGGCTTGGGTAGTATCATTTAGTGCGTTCAGCCAAAATAGCGTCACTACAAAAATTATAGATTCTAAAACGAGCATTCCGTTGGTGGGTGCCACTGTTAGAATTACAACTTTGAATATGGCGGGATCTACAGATGAGACCGGGCAAGTGAGTTTTGTTAATGTGCCGGACGGTAAGCATTTCTTAGAGATAAGTTATATCGGTTATATAAGCAGAATAGATTCGGTGTTTTTGCCTTCGTCTTCCCCGACATTTCTGACTTTATCGCTTGAATCTTCGGATGGAGAGGAACTCGAAGAAATAATCATATCCACAACCCGAAGCAGTCGTACCATTGATAATAATCCAACACGTGTGGAGGTGATCGCGGGCGAGGAATTGGACGAAAAAGGCAATATGAAGCCCGGTGATATCCGGATGATTTTGAACGAAAGTACCGGGATACAAACCCAGCAAACTTCAGCAACCAGCGCAAACGCATCTATACGAATACAGGGGCTTGACGGTCGCTATACGCAAATCCTAAAAGACGGATTTCCTATATTTTCAGGAGCTGCCAGCGGACTCGGACTACTGCAGACTCCCCCCTTAGATTTGAAGCAAGTTGAGGTGATAAAAGGTTCCGCGTCAACCTTATATGGGGGAGGTGCTATTGCTGGGCTGGTGAACCTTATCACTAAAACTCCCGGAGAAGAGAGAGAACTGAACTTCCATCTTAACGGAACTTCGGCAGGAGGTGTAGATTTAAGTGGATTCTATAGTGAGAAGTTAGGAAAAGCAGGAATGACTCTGTTTGCTTCCAGGAATAGTAATGCTGCATATGCACCTGGTACAATAGATTTCACTGCCATACCGGAATTTACAAGGTATACCCTCAATCCGAGGTTATTTCTCTATTTCGATGACAAGACATCGCTGAACTTCGGTATTAATAGTAGTTTTGAAAATCGGATTGGCGGTGATATTCAGTATATTAACAATCGCGGAAACGCATCAAACAGTTTTTTTGAGAGTAATAAAACCGACCGATTATCCAGCCAGTTTTCTTTAAAACACCGTATAAATGCCGCATCAGAACTTGTTTTAAAAAACAGTGTAAGTTATTTCAATCGCAAAATAATTGTCCCCGGATACCGGTTTGATGGGCTGCAATTTGGATCATTTTCTGAAGCCAGTATTTTCAGCAGAGGCGACCAGGCAGAGTGGATAGCTGGTATAAACCTGATGACTGACAGATTTAGAGAAAACCAGAAAACTGCTGTTCCACTGCGCAACTACAATCAAACGAGTGTGGGGTCATTTATCCAGAATAATCTGCATGTAAGCAATTGGCTGGAGCTCGAGACTGGGATCCGAGGCGACTTCGTAAACCAATATGGGTTCTCAATTCTTCCTCGCGTTTCGGCATTGCTCAAAATGAATAGTAAAGTAACTTCGCGGATAGGCGGGGGGGTAGGTTATAAAACCCCGACGATTTTTACTGAAGAAAGTGAGCGGATACAGTATCAAAATGTACTTCCTGTTTCTTCTACGGCAAACAAACTTGAAAGGAGCTATGGCTTAAATGGGGATATAAACTATCGTACATTATTAACTGATGAACTAGGCCTAAGCATTAATCACCTTTTCTACTACACGCTCCTCAATAACCCGCTCGTAATGGAGCAGAATACCGCCGGACTATACAGTTTTGTTAATTCATCAGGACATATGGACACGCGCGGAATGGAAACAAATGTGAAACTTACCTATAATGACTTTAAATTATTTGTAGGTTATAGCTTTACAGACGCCAAGATCAAAACGGGGAATTTGATTAAACAGAACCCCTTAACTGCAAAACACCGGCTTAATAATGTTTTGATGTATGAAGTAGAAGAGAAATGGAAACTCGGTGCAGAAGCATACTACTACAGCAAACAAACTTTAAACGATGGTGCCATGGGTAAGTCGTACTGGATATTTGGTTTTATGGCCGAAAAACTTTGGGAACAATTTTCAGTGTACATTAATTTTGAAAATTTTTCAGATACCAGGCAGACGCGCTTTGATACTATTTACACAGGCAGTGTTTCAAATCCTATTTTCAGGGATATATACGCTCCCTTAGACGGGTTTGTAATTAATGGCGGACTTAAATTAAGGTTATGAGATTGGAGATAGAACAAAGGCTCCAGAAAAAAGGCGTTAAGCCCACCGCTATGCGAATCCTCGTGTTGGATCACCTTATTGGTCGTCAGTCAGCTCAAAGCTTAACTGAACTGGAGAAAGCTCTAGCTCCTGTAGACCGCGTAACAGTATATAGAACCTTGAAAACCTTCGAGGACAATCACCTAGTGCACGCAATTGACGATGGAACCGGAGCGCCAAAATATGCATTATGCGAAGACAGTTCTGACGATTTACATCATCATGATCTCCACGTCCATTTTAATTGCGGTAAGTGTCACGAGACCTTCTGCCTTCCGAAAACACTTATCCCATCAGTCCCCTTGCCGGAGGGATTTGTAATGGGTGAAATGAGCCTGCTTGTTAAAGGGCTTTGCAACAAATGTTCGAATTGAGTTTGCAATTCCATTGCATTACAGAAGCAGCTTACTTTGTAAAATGAAATCTAAACCGTCACATGCTGAATGCTGCAGCCACGATCCCGAAACAGAAACCGAATTCAAAAACGAAATTCATTCAGAACACGACGGACATGACCATGAGTCAACCGTTCCAGAATGGAAGTCCCACTGGGATCTGTTATTAGCGCTGTTAATTCTAATTGTTTCTCTCACCTTAGAATACGGTTTCGATATTGAATTCCCTACCGCTATTAACCTGAGTATATATGGGATAGCATATCTGCTGGCCGGCTGGAATGTTCTTTATCTTGCTTTCAGGAAGGTGAAACGTTTTGATTTGTTCAATGAGTTTTCACTCATGAGTATTGCAACTATAGGAGCCTTCCTGATTGGTGAGTACAGTGAAGGTGTAGCGGTTATGGTTTTCTACTCAATAGGAGAGTGGTTCCAGGATTCAGCGGTTCGCCGTGCCAGGCGCAGCATTAAGGCCTTACTCGATATAAGGCCTGGGACGGTAACCGTGATAAGAAACGGTAGAGAAATTAGAGTTAGCCCGAGAACTGTTGAATTGGGGGAAATTATAATTATAAAACCAGGAGAGAAAGCTGCACTTGACGGCAAGCTTATTTCTGAGAGTGCCTCTTTCAATACCGCAGCTTTAACTGGTGAGAGCAAACCAGATTCCAAATATGCAGGGGAACTTATATTAGCAGGAATGATCAACCTGAACACGGTGGCCCAGGTTAGTGTCACGGCCTTGTTCGGTGATACTAAATTGAGCCAAATTTTGTCGATGGTTCAGGATGCGACCGCACGAAAATCTCAGACCCAGCTCTTTGTTTCTAAGTTTGCAAAAGTTTACACCCCTGTCGTTTTCTTTCTTGCATTATCTGTTTGTCTTTTGCCCTATTTCTTTGTGGATAATTACGAGTTTAATACCTGGTTCTACAGGTCATTGGTATTCCTTGTAATCAGTTGCCCATGCGCATTGGTCGTATCTATACCCCTGGGCTATTTTGGCGGCATTGGTCTTGCTTCGAAAAACGGGATTTTATTCAAGGGCGGGAATTTTCTGGACGTAATGACAAAAATCAACCTTGTGGTGATGGATAAAACCGGCACTCTGACTAAAGGCGTATTTAAAGTACAGAAGGTATTTGCTGAAAAAATGGACGAGAACGAGATGGTGAGAATAGTTACAAGCCTGGAAATGAATTCAACTCATCCTGTTGCCCGGGCAATTGTGAAATATGCAGGGGATATCACACCGACGAAAACGGAAAGTGTAGAGGAGATTGCCGGGCAGGGTTTAATTGGTTTAGTAGATGGGAGGAGAGTGCTTGCCGGAAATACACAGCTCTTAAAGAAATACTCAATCGGTTATCCGCAAGAAATTAATGAAAGTTCAACTACTAAGGTTCATATTGCTGTTGACCATGTTTATGCCGGTTATATTACAATTGCTGACGAAATAAAAGATGATTCGGCTGGCGCAATTAAAAGTTTGCATGCTTTAAACATAAAAACAGTGATGTTGTCTGGCGATAGTCAAAGTGTTGTCGACGAAGTGGCTTCAATTCTGGGGATAAATTCAGCTTATGGCGATCTCTTACCGGAGAACAAAGTGCAGAAAGTTGAAGAACTTAAAAAAGCTGGTTGGAATTTGGCTTTTGTGGGCGATGGAATAAATGATGCACCAGTTCTTGCCCTGGCCGACGCGGGCATCGCAATGGGTGGTTTGGGTAGTGATGTTGCCATTGAAACTGCTGATATTGTAATCCAGAATGATAAGCCTTCCAAAATTGTTGATGCCATTTTGATTGGTAAAATTACACGGAAAGTGGTCTGGCAGAACATCATACTAGCTATGGTTGTTAAAGTTAGTGTGTTAGCACTTGGCGCAGGTGGAATTGCCACTCTTTGGGAAGCTGTTATAGCTGATGTGGGTGTGGCTTTATTAGCTATTATGAATGCCGTTAGAATTCAGAGAATGAAGTTATGACAGAGAATGCTGATAGCAATTTTAAACACTGATTTTCAACAGGTTTGCTTGCAAATTTGCATTGTCTGTTCAGTGTAAACTCTTCCGTTTTTCACAACCAAAATCAAATTCTGACGTTATATATGTACAATAAGACTACAAACATATAAACAAGCACTGCATGAGAAAAGGACTAAAATCAGGAACTATATTCGGAATATTATTGCTTACTGTAGCGACTCTTGGATTCAGGAGCACAACTGTTGAAAACACGCCGGAGAACGACCTTTCCCTTACTAATAACAAAATAAAAACTGAGACTTCTAAATCAGTTGAAGTTCTCTTTAATGAATATGCCTTATCGATTTATAATGTTGCCGGACTTGCTGCCGCAGGACTTGATTATAATGTTTTTCTCAAAGGCCTCACTGGATATCAAAACCTGAAAGATAAAAATCTTACTCCTGGGACTAAAGCTATCCTTTCTGTAGTAGATCTTTCTCTGCCAAGCACCGAGAAAAGATTATGGGTGATAGATCTGAATGCTCATAAAATCCTTTTTAATACCTTAGTTGCACATGGCCGTGGAAGTGGAGAGAAAATGGCGGAATCTTTTTCTAACACTCCGGAGTCTAACCAAAGCAGTGTTGGTTTTTATACTACCGCAGAAGTTTACACTGGAAAACACGGACGTTCATTAAGGTTAGATGGCATGGATGCTGGTTTGAACAATAACGCACGAAACAGAGCTATCGTGGTACATGGTGCTGAATATGTAAGTCAGAATGTTATTAATTCGACGGGACGTTTAGGAAGAAGTCAGGGTTGCCCTGCTTTACCGATGAACTTGTTCGGTGCAATAATCAATGATATCAAGAATAACACCGTTTTATTTATCAACGGTGAAGGGGTAGAAAAGTCTGAGTACCTAAAAGGAATCGGACAGAACGAGGCTAAAGGATGATGAATTAAGTTCCTATGCGCGTTTGAGGAAGCGATTCACTCTCACCGACAGTTCGTTAGGGCTGAATGGTTTAGTAATATAATCGTCAGCACCCATTCGAAAAGCTTCAAGTATCACGTTTTCCTGACCCATTCCCGATAGTATAATTACTTTAATTTTGTTCTGATATTTCTGCCGGATATAACCCACTATCTCCATTCCTGATGAATATGGCATCATGATGTCGGTAATCACAAGATCAGGAAGATGTTCATCAATCATTGCAATTGCTTCTTGCCCATCCCTTGCAATTAATATGTCATTTCCGTCTTTTTTTAGGCGAAACTCCAATGTTCTAAGCATAAGCTCATCGTCTTCGGCAATCAAAATTTTCATCTCTTTCGTTTTTCATAATTAGACAGGGCTAATTTCATAAAGATAATTTAAATGCGCTAATGTTTTTGAGCAAAGAATAGAAACACTTTATTTTTTTTCATCTGCCTGATTTTAGAAATTTCTCATTTATATTTATAACGTAAGAATTAAATATGAGTAAAGCGCCCCTACCTTCTAATGAATCCGACAGATTGGCAAGCCTCTTAGAGCTTGACCTGGATTACAGTAACCTTGAAGGTGAATTCAAAAATATTGTTACACTGGTTTCCAGAACAACCGGAATGGAAATGTCCGTTGTTAATCTAATAGACACTTTTACTCAGTGGACGATAGCAAACCATGGAATATCGGTTGATTCAATGGCGAGGGACGAATCAGTCTGTCAGTTTACTATCCTTGAAGATGATTATTTGGAAATCAACGATTTGTCATTGGATGAAAACCACCGGGATAAGGCTTATGTGAAAGGGGATCCTCGTTTACGCTATTACTTTGGTGTTCCTTTGAAAACGGACAGTGGAATTAATATCGGTTCTTTATGCGTACTAGGAAGAGAGCCAAATTCATTAAATCCAGAGCATATCGAATTTCTGAAGATTATTGCGGAAGAAGTTGTGGATAAGCTAAGAGCCTTTAAAACAATCAGTGAACTAAAAAAGAATCTGGATGATGCACTCAAACGCCAGAAGGAGGTTGCGGTGGACCTGCATGATTCTTTAGCAGGAATTATAGGAATTTCAGATGTATTAATGGATCGTGAAATTCCTCTGGCCACAGAAGATGCCGAAGGGTTTATAAGTTTAATAAATGAACGGAGCAATTCCATGGTTGCCCTTGCAAGTGGACTTATCACTGATAGCGTAAATGAGGTTGATCTTTCAGGAATGTGCCTGGCACAGTTGCGGGATAAATTAGAAGTGCTTTATCAGCCATTGGCACGCGCCAGGAAGCAGGAATTGGAAATCTCCATAAATGATTTAAATAACCATATCTATTTTTCCCGTTCGAAGCTATTCTCCGCATTGAATTATCCTATATCGGGCGCATTATATTTAAGTCACCTGGGAGCTCGGGTATCCATTGACCTCGATCTGGAGGTGTCCGTGGATAAATACATGCTGAGGGCTTCAGTGAAAAGTAATTCCAGCTCCCTAAATGATTCATCTCAACTTTGCCCGCCGGATCACTTTCAGACGACTTGTAATTTAATAGTGGAAAATGATAAATGGCATTGCGAAGTGGACCTGCCCGTTCAGGTGATCTAGGTTAAATGTTTTTCAATTTAGATTCCCCCAGGATTCAGCCTAGGTGTTTATTGCGCTTTCACCAATACCCGGGGAAGTTTTCCTTTAATATTTGAAATGCTTTTTCATCACTTTTGCGTAATCTGCTATTGCCAATTCCGGCTCGGAGAGTTCAGGATGCCATAATTTTTCCCACTCAAAGCTGTAATATCCTTTGTATCCGTTTTTTGATAATAGATCAATCGCATCAAATACAGGCACGTCGCCCTGGCCGAGGAAGACATATTGTAGCTTATCTCCAGCGAGTAACTTCACGTCCTTGATGTGAGTGTGACGAATATATTTTTTCAGTTTTTTATAGACTATTGAAGGAGCCTCTTTTGTTTCGGTCCACATGTTTGAAATATCCCAAACCAGGCCAACGTTAGGATGCTCTGCAGCCTTCATCGTTTTTAAAATGTCGTCCGAAGTTGAAAAATCCCCATGTGTTTCCATAAGAACAGTAACATTACGTGATTTTGCATAATCCCCCAACGTTCGTAGACCATTTGCCACATATTCCATTGTTTTATTCCGGTCCTGATCTTTTGGGAACTCATTGGGGAAAACGCGGACAAAGGGACAATTAATCTGCTGAGCGAGATCGATAAAAGATTTTGCTTCTTTCATATGTTTATCCCGTAAAGGCCCATCGGGCATATGAAATGCTGCCGACGCGCCCAGATTCACAAATTTTAAACCCTTCTCTTTCATTGTAGCTAGGGTGGATTCCATGTGGTCAGGACTGTTGAATTCGACAGCATTCGGCAAATCCAATTGCCGATTAATACCCCGGATTTCGAGCCCGGAATACTTGTGTAACGCAGCAAAATCAATTGCTTGTTTCAAAGTCCAGTCCGGACATCCAATCGTTGAAAATGCCAGGAGGGGTTTGTCCTTCAATAATATAAATGATGAACTGGTCATCGATGCGGCGACCAAGATTGCCGAATTTTGCAGGAATTGTTTTCTGGAGTAAGTCATGCCATTACTTCTATGAATTATAAAATTGATAAAAGCATTTGATAAGTAAGCTATGATTTTACAAAACTTTAATACTAATTGTAATATTTTTAAGGCTGTGAACTTTTAGAAAACGACAAAATTGCCAGAGTGTTCCTCCGTCAATTTTATCGTTCCCTCCTGGAAATTTTTAGTTATTTTTTTGTCGGAACTAAGACCGGAGGAGGGGGAGTTAGGAAAACTTGATTTCCCTCTCTGTTAAAATCGCCTCCCAGTTGTTTGATCTTCTCCAGAAAGTCTTTTTTGATCAGATAAATATATACTAGTGAGTCTTTACCTTCCTCCAAAGCATAGTACGAAACGAAATCTTTCGCTTTGTAATTTGACAGCGGATCCTGCGGTTTTTCATAACCGATCAGAACGACAAACTTTTGCGGGTCCCTCCATTTTGCCATTAATTCGTCCGTGGGTTGAACTGGTGATGGATATAAACTTTTTTCTTCTCTAGTTAATTCTTCGTATCGTTTTCTGATCTTTACCCCAGCTGAATTGATATAGCGCATATAAGCACCTTTGTAATATTCATCCTTAGTAAGTTGGGCTTCCTTATCGATGTTAATATTTAATTCTATAGACGTGGAAGTACCCTGGCTAAACACATTATCGTTAAAGGCCATGATCAGCAGCGCTGCAACAGGTAGAAGCGACGCAACCTTTACAACTTTTTTGGTTTTTGAAGTTTGCTTTTTCATCATTTTAAATCTTTTTTTAGTAACTGAATAATTAAAATTGCTGGCCAGCTGAACAGGCTTAAGTGTAGCTTTTTGCAATAGTAATTGTTGATATGTTGAAATACTACAGGAGGATTCGATAACAGCTTCATCAGCAAGAAATTCATGATTTAGCTGAATAGCTTTTTTAAAGAAGATAAATACTGGGTTAAACCAAAATATCACCATAAGCAATTCCAGAAATAACAGATCAACGGAATGCTTTTGCCTGACATGTGCAAACTCGTGTTCTATGATTTCTTTTTCTATTTTGTTATTCAGGTAGTCATCTTCGTTAAGAAAGATGAAAAACAAAAAGCTATGTGGTGTCAGCTTTTCTTTAATAAGCACGATAGTCCCTGCTCGATTATCCTGCTTAGGATTTCTAGCGACACTTCTTGTGATTAAGAAAAGGTTTATCACAAACCTCATTAATAAGATGCTAGCAATTACAATATACAGCATCATTAAGAAGCTGGGGCTTTGCTCAACGGCAGCCATGCCCAATTCCAAAGGAACAGTGGGGGAGACACCGGAAACTACGAGTTCGCCAATGTTCATCGGGGCGGTACTAATGCCCGGCCCGTTCAAGGGTATCTTTAAAACAGGAATTATTAGTCCTATTACCAAACTAAACAAAAGATAATATCGGTTAAACTGATGCATCTTTTCCTTTTCAAGCCATAAGTGATAAATCGCGAGGAGTGTCACCAAGACTAATCCAGATTTAATAAGATATTCAATCATGGTTTTTTCTTTTTAATTTCCTGATCAATAATTTTTTTTAACTCTTCGAGCTGTGCTTCCGTCATTGCAGTTTCTTTTGTGAAGAAGGACGCGAATTGTGATACGGAGTCATTAAAGAAATTTTTAATTAATCCATTGACATGTTTCGAGAAATAGTCCGTTTTCCCAACAAGCGCATAATATTCCCTCGAATTGCCATAAAGCTTGTAGCTTACGAAATTTTTATCCGTCATTCTTTTTAGCAATGTGGCAATTGTAGTAGCGGCTGGCTTAGGTTCAGGATAGGCCTCGATAAGATCTTTCATGAAAGCGGTTTCCTTTTCCCACAGGTACTGCATCAATTGTTCTTCTGTTTTAGTAAGCTGCATCTTCTACGTATAGTTTGTATACTCTACAAATGTAGAATGATATTTTATAATTCCAAAATTATTTTAACGAATGATGGATGGGACATACAATTTGGACCAGAAAAAACTCATAGGAGATGCTATGGAGAATGGTGAGCACAGCTCCATATCGGGATTGCTCAGAATATTTTACAGATATCGAGTAAACGAAAAGACGGCTTACTTTACATTAAGAGCTACTATCTGTGCCTGATACTGCTCGGGTAAAATTATAGACTTTACGATGTTATTCATTTTGCAGAATCTCAATAGCCTATACAATGTTAACATTGGAGTGATGAAGGATATGCCTTTAAAGGACAGTAATAGCCTGACATTTGGCGGGCATATGAGGGCTTGTACTTTCGTTAAGAGTACGTATCTCGCTACGCCAAGGTGCTTGCGGTATTGCTTATAGAGATCACGGGTGAGATTGCTGTACTCAAGATCCGCTTCCAGATGTTTCCTTCTATCGGCTTGCCAATCGTCAAAGTTATCTGGCAGTTCCTTAATTCCCATTCTTTGACCCACAGAATTAAATACCTTGAAAACCTCAGTTTTCTCATCCTCTGTTAATTCGCGTTCCAATACTTCAAAGGCGCGTATTGAGTAATCAATAAGCATATACAGAACATCCCGATAAGCCCAATCCGGGATTGCCGACCCCCGGCTAGTTTCCACATTTTTATGTATCGCTGTGATTTGATCAATCGCCCTCAGTGCCTCATCATGCTTTGCAAAAACAATTTTGCGGGCATAACCGACTGTAGAAAACAACCTCCCGATGGGATCTGCAGGCAGACGTCCAGTAAAGTAAAGCCAGTCTACAGCCTTGTTTAACGCAAAATCTGATGAAGCCCCCGCAAAAATAAAGAGTATAGTATCAGCATTGCCCCAGATTTTTCTGACAATTGATTTTTCATCTACGAAATGTACCATATTAGTTCCTTTAATAGACCTGGTTTAATATCTATCGCTCAAAGCTTCATAAAAAAAGTACTTTGATGTACAAAGTAACGATAAGAAGTTGATATATGCAAATGATCGTATGAATACTGTTATACTCAAGAGTCTTTTCTTTTCTTTAATTTCATCACATTATAATTATATATTAGTGTACGTAACCGAATTCATTATGCTTACAAACTTTTTTCTCATCAGCGTATTCGCCAGCACCCTTGCCACCGCCAATGCAATGGATATTAACCCTGTCGGGAATCGCAAAAACTTTAAGACGAATACAAATCCTTTCAAAGGCCCCTGGATCAAACTGTTTGATGGTAAGAGCTTGAATGGCTGGCATCATTTTAACAGCAAAGAACCAATTGTGAACTGGACCGTTGAGAACGGGGCGCTGGTTTGCCTTGGAGCTAGAGCATCAAGTGGATCAGGCGACATTATTACAAATCAGGTATTTAGGGATTTTGAGTTGCGTTGGGATTGGAAAGTCGACACGGGTAGTAACAGTGGTGTGTTCTACCATATAGTGGAAGATACCAAATATAAACGCGTTATCGATACCGCACCTGAGTACCAGATTATTGACGATGTAAGCTATCCTGCCAAACTTCAGCCATTACAGTTAAGCGGTGCGGATTATGACATGCACCTTCCTTCTGAGAACAAAGTTCTTATGCCTGTTGGCGAATGGAACTCAAGTAAAATAATCTTTAAAAAAGGCAAGGTGGAACATTGGCTTAATGGAAAAAAGATCGTGAAGTTCAAAGCCTGGACTGACGATTGGAAACAGAGAAAAGCGTCCAGTAAATGGAAAGATGTACCAGACTATGGTATGTCGCCTGTGGGAAATATAGGCTTGCAGGATCACGGGAACAAAGCCTATTTCAAAAATATAGAGATAAGGGAATTATAGGATGCTAAACCTGAAATTAGTACAAGAGGTATTCGTTTCATAACGGTGGATCATAAAAGTAACGTTTAAATGAAAAAAAGAGTAACCGAACTTACCGGGGTAAAAGAAATTGCAAGAAGGGCAAACGTTTCAATTGCTACTGTTGACAGAGTTATTCATAACCGCAAGGGGGTTTCAGCCGAAACCAAGGAAAAAATCAACAAGCTCATAGAAGAGTTAAATTATAAACCTAATTTGCTTGCGCAACGGCTTGCTTCCGGAAAGATCCTTCGGCTTGCCACGTTAATTCCTGGATGTTCTAAAGAAACAAGCTTTTGGGATGCCCCGCTCAAAGGAATAGAACAAGCGGGCTCGGAAATTGAGCAATTGGGAATTGTAATTGATAAATACTTCTACGACCCAAATACGGTTGAATCTTTCATCAAACAAACCGAAGTGATTCTTGACTCAAAACCAGATGGTATACTCTTTGGCCCCTCGTTCCTTGATGAGTCTGTATCTTTCACAGACAAATGCCACGCATTAAAAATTCCTTATGTTTTGATCGATTCGGATCTTCCGAACGATGGCAGTTTAAGCTATGTTGGACCTAACCTGTATCACAGTGGTTATATGGGAGGCCATTTGATAAGTTACATTTCGAAGGAAACTGATAAAATACTGATTGTTAATATCTCTAAAAAAATAGATAATCAGCATAGTTCGTTAAAGATCGAAGAAGGACTGAGAGCATATTTCAACGATCAAAATCGACGGGACAATATTGTCAAGCTGGATGTCAAAGATGTTGAAGAAAAGGCGATTCAAAAGACCATATCAGATGCCTTTAAGAAATTTTCAGACACTAAGGTTGTATTCGTCACTAATTCGCGTGTCTTCAAGGTTGCGCAATTTATTGAGGATTCCCAGCAAGATGTCATATTAATTGGTTACGACTTCCTACCCGAGAATGTGGAATATCTTAAAAAAGGGATCATCGACTTTTTGATCTGCCAAAAACCGAAGCAACAGGCCTATCGCGGCGTGATGTCTCTTTATCAGCATTTAGCTTTTGGCTCAAAAGTAGAGAAGATATATTTTATGCCAATTGATATACTCACTAAAGAGAATGCGGATTTTTATCGCAATTAACCACAGGATTGCAATTATTCAAATGAATTTCATACAAAAGATTGCTTGAGCGAATTTAGCAGTTCAAATTTACACCTTCAAAAATTATTAGAACATATGACTGGAACATTAAAACAATTGAGGATACTGGTAGTGGGATGCGGAAACATGGGTGCTTCGCACGCAAAAGCTTACCATGGAATTGATGGATTTGAAATTTGCGGACTCGTGTCACCAGGAGAAAGTAAAGTTACTTTGAACAATGCATTAGGGGATAAATACGATCTTTACGATAATTTCGAGCATGCTTTAGAAACAACCAAACCGGATGCTGTTTGCATCTCTACTTATCCAGATACCCACGAAAGCTATGCAATCAAATCATTCGAAAAGGGCTGTCATGTTTTTATTGAAAAGCCCGTTGCAGATTCAGTAGAAGGGGCAATTCGAGTAGCTGAGGCAGCTAAAAATGCAGGTAAAAAACTCGTTGTTGGTTATATTCTCAGGCATCATCCATCCTGGAAAACCTTCGTGGATCTTAGTCACGAACTAGGAAAGCCCCTGGTGATGAGAATGAACCTTAATCAGCAGAGCCATGGAAATATGTGGAATGTACATCGTAATTTAATGAAAAGCCTAAGCCCGATAGTAGATTGTGGTGTACATTATATCGATGTAATGTGCCAAATGACAAGGTCGAAACCGGTTCAGGTGAGTGCTATCGGAGCCCGTTTGACAGAAGATATTCCTGAGGGTAATTATAACTACGGACAATTACAGATACGCTTTGAAGATGGCTCGGTGGGATGGTATGAGGCGGGATGGGGCCCGATGATGAGCGAGACCGCGTTTTTTGTGAAAGATGTTATTGGACCTAAAGGCTCAGTCTCAATTGTTGCCAAAGAAGCAGCTGGAAGCGGTAAGTCGGATTCTGTGGAAGCTCATACCAAGACTGAATCTCTTCGTTTCCATCATTCCGGACTTGATAAAGATAATAACTTCCTCAAAGAGGATACCTGGATTAATTTATCAGACGAGCCTGATCACCAAGAACTTTGTAACCGTGAACAGGAATATTTCCTTAAGGCGATAAATGAAGATCTGGATCTTGAGGATCATGTTCAGGACGCAGTGAACAGTCTGCGAATTGCGTTTGCCTGTGATGAATCTGTCAGGACCGGTCAGATTGTGTCGCTTACTTAAAAATACGGCTGATGTCAATAAATATTCAATTTTGGTCTTAACTATATTATGACCTTTAATGATAACAAGTATTTAAACTTGCCGTTTAAAAGACGTGAATAAAAACTTCATTGCGTTTTTTATATTTAGCCAATTACTTACTTTCTGTATGGAAACTACGGCGCAAGTAACAGGCAAGATAGCGGCTGAAAATACTCATGAGATCGCTTCGATAAGGAGCGATTTTTTTATTCAGTCTGTTTTGGATCAGCGGAGTGGACCCGATTCTGCTGGGCTGGTGTTTATTCGTTCTGATGGAAAGAATTCAACTCAAAAAATTGCATTACAAAGTGCAACGTTAACAGGAATTATAAAATTCTTCACCAAAAGTAATTCTATTAATACTTCCCGGAGGCCCTTAAGAGTCAGGATTCAAGAATGTAATATCAGGGAAACTTTGTCGGGTGATAGGGTTTTAGGACAAGCAACGGTTATGCTTGTGTTTGATCTTATTAAGGATAGTGCTTCGATACCTCTTACTCAATACCAAAGCACCGCCAGATACAACCGCCCCTTAAAGGATTTGAGGATTGCTGAACTAACCTTAGGCCGGCTTCTCAACAACAGCCTTAAGTTTATCGATAGCTGGATGGAAACAGAGGCCAGGCGCAATCCACACCTTGCGCGAGGTGTTTCTTTAACCTTTCGTGATTACCGGGACCAGCATGACGACACGGTTTATTATACTCCAATGCGGCCACTAGTGTGGGATGATTTTCGCGAAAAGAGATCGGACAGCAAATTTGCGGCATCGGTATTTCCTTCTTTCGGTTACGACCAGGCCACTAAAATAGACAATGGGATTATCCATGTTGAACTGGCATTAAAGGTTTTCGTTGTCAAGAGCGCTTCATGGGTTGGTCCTGGGACAAGAAGTCACTATAATCTCGAGCATGAACAAAAGCATTTCGACCTGGTCAGGTTAATAGCGGAACGTTTTAAACTGAAGCTTGTCTCAGAAAACTTAACGCCCGATAATTTTCAGGGAATCATCAATTTCGAATACCTGGAATTCTATAGGGAGATGAACAGAATTCAGCGGGAATATGACGAACAAACCTCACACGGTTTATCACCCGTAGCTCAGGAAACATGGAACCGAAAAATTGAAACAGAACTGAAACTTTTGGATTTGTGAAACTGTAGGAAATGCCAGGCGGCCAGATGAACCTCCCATCGCGGCATCATTGGATTTTCAAATTCTAGATAACATTACCCCGAATTAAGAGTATTTTAACAGATCATTAATATTTTTACAACATATACCAGCATCTGAAAGTAATGGAAACAAACTATTTAATAATTGGGCTTATTTTACTTATATCAATTGTCATAATTATTTTTGTTATAAGAAGAAATAAAGAAGATCAGCATGACTTTGAAAACACGGTCAATGAGTCCGAAATAGAGCCTGAAAAGCATAAAGATGTAGAACCGCTCTAGCCCTAACTGTAATCCAGTGTTCAGGCATTTCAAGGCCTTCGTGAATTCGCAAAAAGGGTTCGGCTGACAGGTCTTGTGCTTTATTATTTTTTATCCAAAACTCGCTCTCAATTTCGTACAATACATTTCTCCTATCCTTGAATTTAACTATAATTTACCCAATGAATAAATTCACCCTTAAGTTATTTATATTAATCCTGGCATTTTCGACGCCCGGAAGTTTAACGTATGGCCAAAAAAGGTTTGTTTCTAAATCGCAAAACTCTCTTTTCCTTTTTCACAATAAATCCAAAGTAATCCCCTTAACTGGCCTTGCCGATCGTAAGATTGCAATCCTGAAGACAGATGCAGAATCCTCAACGGTGTTCGATAGCCTTTCACGTAAATATGCTGACGTAGAGAGTTTTAATGTATGGGATTACCGAACAGATTCTTTGAATCTCGACAACCTTAGAGGCGACTACCTGAAGTATTTCAATACTTTGATTATCCAGGTGACTCCACAATCCTTAAATGATCCGGAAATTATCAGATTTCTTACCGAAAATCAAACGAGGAAAGAGATTGTTATCGCAGGGTTTGGCGAACTTAGCTCACTTAAAAAGCTTGATTTTTTTACCGGACCGGTTATCTGGAGTACCTTTAACAGCCCAGTTGCCGCGAGTAATTCAGCACAATTGATTTTTGGAGGAATAGCCGCCAGTGGAAAACTTCCCCAAGCTATAAGCTCAAAGTATAAAAGAGGGGCGGGGTATCACACTGAAAAAACCCGGCTGGCATATTCATCACCGGAGGCCGTGGGCTTAAAATCAGCAGATCTGGATAGCATCGACCTGATAGCAGCTGAAGCTATTCGTGAGAAAGCCACTCCGGGTGCGGTGGTGATGGTTATCAAAGATGGCAATGTAATATTTAATAAAGCTTACGGTTCACATACTTATGATGGGAAGGAAAAAACCGAATTAGGCGATATATATGATTTAGCTTCTCTTACTAAAGTTTCTGCGACCACGATCTCGGTTATGGCGCTGTATGAGCAAGGTAAAATTTCACTTCATAAAACGATCGGTGATTATATTCCTAATGCCCGTAACTCTAACAAAGAGGACTTAACGATCAAGGAATTATTGGCACATCAATCAGGAGTTACAGCAGTATCCTTTTATCTCAAACTTAAACCGGATGAATATAGTGCTGATTCATCCAGGGCATACCCGGTGAAGGTTGCCGATAAGTATTTTTTTAAACCCGGGTATTTTAGAGAGATGTTCTGGCCGGCATTTCTGAAGGCGCCATTAAAAAGCCGCGGTTCATATGTTTACACGGATATGAACATGTATGTTTTAAAGGAAATTGTCGAGTGGGAATCGGGTACACCTATTGAGAAATTTGTTCAGGATCAGTTTTATAAACCTCTGGGGATGTACACAGCCGGATTTTTACCGCGAAACAGATTTGAAAAGGATCAGATCGTGCCAACCGAAGAAGAAGGAAACTTCCGGAAATCGCTGCTGCACGGTTATGTCCATGATCCCGGCGCTTCTTTAATGGGAGGGGTGTCTGGCCATGCAGGTCTGTTTTCAAGCGCTAACGATCTGGGTATCCTTTATCAAATGATGCTAAACAAAGGCACATATGGAGGGGATCGCTACTTCAAACCTGAAACTGTTGATCTGTTTACGTCCAGGCAATCTTATGTAAGCAGAAGAGCACTAGGTTTTGATATGCAAGATCCTGATCCCACAAAAGCTTATCCTTCAAAATTAGCAACACCAGGTACATACGGCCATACGGGCTTTACAGGTATTGCGGTATGGGTCGATCCTAAGTATAACTTAATTTATATATTTCTTTCTAACCGTGTCCATCCAAAAATAACGGATACACTCTATAAACTGAACATAAGGAGTCGGATTCAGGATGTTATTTACAGAGCTGTACAGAAGTGAGGTTGGATAATCTGTATCCGGGGAGTCTCTATGCTCATCTCTTAGATAAATAAAAAAAGGATAGAAACTATTTTTTCTATCCTTTTACCTTAATCTTCCTACTCACATGGTGCCGAGCCTAAAAAAACCGGCAATAATAAGGGGTCTCAATTTTTAATCTCTTTCGATATCGGAACGGTTACCGGTTTAGGTTCCAATTCCTCAGTTACGCCGTCTTTACCATCTTTGAACTCTTTCATTCCTTTACCGAGACCGCGCATAAGTTCCGGGATCTTTTTACCACCGAACATAAGTAATACAACTACCAGAATCATAATAATTTCCGGACCACCTAGACCTGCCATAATATTTTCGTTTTAAGTTTTATTAAAGTTGATAATAATAAATCTTAAACGGAGAACTTATATAGATATTTTACAATTGTGATTATGGAATCGAATGCAGGAAATGCTGCAGGTATCACTTATAGCTCTGCAGTTGATCTGCCAGCCGCAGGAGGTACTGCTGAAACGATAGTATCAGCAACCTCTACATCATGGAATGGTTCAAACTCAACAACAAATTTCAACATTTCTTACCTGATAGGTGCTAAGGGTGCATACGCTGGTAAAGCAAAGGGCGTGAATGTTATACCGGTGGTATATACTGTAACGCAGCAGTAAGACATTTTTAAATTCAACTAAACTTGAAGCGGCCGTCCGGGAACTGAGTGTACAAAAACAGGAAGTCGGCCATGTTGATATCAGCCGACATAAGCTAAAGCAAGAGGCAAATGCGAATGCCATGCAGAAAGACCTCGATGAGTATAAGTCCATTGGCATGAATGATCATGTTGTTAAACATTTTCAGAAGAAAAGCTTTTTGAAACGATAGAAAAGAATCTGGAACTTTTTGCCAGCAAAGCTTGTTAGTCATTTAGCCCGGTTGAATTAACCGGTATAAAATTCTGGCATATGAAATATTTGAAATATATCCTGCCATTACTGCTTTTAACAGTAATGGCCTGTAATTCATCCAGATCTGGTAAATCCCCCAGGACTCCGAAACGTGAGGTGCCTATAGCGATAAACATTGATGCTGAAAACAGTCGCACGATAAATTTTATCAATCTCGATTATTTTCGTCTCCAGCTTATACAAGATCTCGATCAATTCCAGGAAGTCAATTTTTTACTGGTAGATCCTTCAGAAAACCCGGAAGTAGTTTTGAACTTAAACATCAGCAGCTTCACTCTTTGGCCACGCGATGAACGTATGGCAAGACGAAGGGTAAGCAGAAATATAGCTGTTGGGACCGATGCTGCAGGGAAGCCTATTTATCAAACGGTAACAGCGACAGTGGATATTGTTGAAATTCAGCGCCGCTCAAATGCAAGATTCGAGGCTAGCCTGCTTATAAAGGGTACACCTGGGTTGAAATTTCAGCGAACTTTTGTTCCAAGATACAACTATGTTGATACCTATGTAAATAGTGTACAGGGTGATACCCGGGCTATCGATCCCCGGCTTATGACACGAGGTATAAATATAGAGCCGGTAGAAAGTGATTTTCTTTTACTTCTGGCAAGACAGGAGATGATCCGAAGATTATCCTCCGAATTGAGAAATTATTACGATGCACCAACGGAGCCTGCCAAAAAATAAAAGGTTTTTTCAACCCAACCATCTTCCTTAATGTAACAATAGTGGTGATAGAACTATAGGGATTAAACCAAAATCCCCCTTTATAGTCATAAATCCAGATGCCCGCTAACGACTAGGTATTCTGACCTTATTTATGAACAATAAACTAATATTTTTCGTTTGTCTCTTTTTTTTAGGGACTTCCGTGTTCGCACAAACCTTCCGCAACGTAAGCGGTGTTGTACAGGATAGTACTGGTGCGGGTGTGTTTAGCGCCACAGTGAAACTGGTTCCTTTGAGTGGGGGTGATACACTTCAAACACGCTCTGATGTAGATGGGAATTTTGCTTTCCGGGGCGTTACAACATCCAGTTTCAATATTTTTGTAAATAGCCTGGGTTATGCTGCAATTACCATTTCGTCGAGAAATCCCGATGGAACAACTCCTATCGTACTTCCTAAAATAACACTAAAAGCAAGCAGCCGTTTAATTGATGAAGTCGTAGTCAGTGGAAGACCCCCTGTGTTGATTAAAACTGACACCGTGGAATATAGGATGTCAGACCTGAAAATGAAACCCGACGCAGTAGTGGAAGATGCAATTAAACGTCTTGAAGGGACGGAAGTTGACAAAGATGGAAATGTCACTGCTGCCGGAAAACCAGTTACAAAAATCAAAGTAAACGGCAAGGAAGTCTTTGGAGGTGATATGAAAACTATTACCAAAAATATCCCAGCTGACGCCATTGATAAAATACAAATTGTTGAGGATTACGGCGATCAGGCTAATTTTACCGGAGTCAAAGAAGGAGATCCCGAAACTATCATTAATATAACGACCCGTCCGGGCCGTGATCATGGATATATAGTTAATTCAACTGTAGGCGGCGGTACGATTGAAAGATACCAGGCAGGGCTTTTTGCCCAGCAAATGAAGGGCGACCGTATTTTGGGTATAAATGCGAACCTGAATAATAATGGAACTCAAATTGGCGGCGAGAATTTTGGCGGAAGAAACGGCCAGCGATTTAGTGGCGGCGGTGGCCCTGGTGGTGGCGGTTTTGGCGGTGGCGGTTTTGGTGGCGGCAGCGGTGGAACAGGCATCACAAATCTGGGTTCACTGGCCCTTAATTACAATAATAAATTTGGCGAAGCCCTTAAACTAGCTGCTTCTTATTATTTCAACAACCAGGACAGGAATACTATCAGCACTGTTTTCAGACAAAGTGCAAATACCCTGGGATCTATTTTAAGTACTGAGTTTAACGATGCGAACAATATTAACACGCGACACGGATTTAATGCAAGGTTAGAATACAATATCAATAAGACTAACTTACTGGTGGTAACACCTTTCCTAAGTTTCGGTAAAACCTCAAACCTTAGCTCCGGATCTGTTTTTCAAACGGGAGTAATTAATCAGAACCAAATTAGTGTTACAAATAATGAGTCGCTAACCCCGAGTGTTAATGTTAACGTTTTATACAATCACCTATTTGCCAAGCCTAAAAGAAACTATTCTATAAACCTGAATTTCAGAAATAGCAATTTTGAGTCTGACCAGGAAAACGACAATCACATTACCTACAACGATGCGAGCGGAAACACTTTGAAAGACTCCTTAAATTTCCGGCTTAATTCTACCGCCAATAGAACCCAAAGTGCAGGGAGCCGATTAGTCTACAACGAGCCGATCAGCGAAAAGGGAAGAATACAGTTCAACTATGATGTAAACTATAATAAGTATGATAACAGCAGGATCTCAAGCCTTGCAAATGGGGCTGGCATTCTGGTTCCCATAGATTCACTAAGTAATGTTTTCGATTATTCATTCGTGTCGCAAAGGATTGGTGCAAATTATAACTATCAGGATAAGAATAGCGAGCTGTCCCTGGGATTAACGGCTAATCCAACCCATTTATCTGGTAATTCGGCAAGCCTTAATACCAGCATTAACCGGACGAATTTTTTTATAGCACCCATCGCACGTTATCAGTATCGTTTTGCGGGTACTAAGTCAATTACGTTCAATTATTTCGGAAATGCGGCCGAACCTCAGTTTGCTCAATTACAGCCTGTTCGTGATGTATCCAACCCTCAGCGACCTGTTGTCGGAAACCCTGACTTAAATAGTTCTTTCTCCCATTTTGTATTTGGCAATCTCAGGCTTTCGAATGTTGAGAAACGGACGTCTTTGATGATTTATGTACAAGGAAATGCAATCTCAAACCAGATAGTGCAAAATGTTGTGTTGATTCCAGATGTTTTCGGTAGCCGTAAACAAGAAGTGCGGTATGTAAATACAAACGGGTATTATACATATTTCGGCGGATATAACTGGTCTAAGTCTTTTGCAGATCGCCAATATACCGTAAGGCTTAACGGTGACTCACGATTCACCAGAGGAGTGTCTCTTGCAGATAATATCAAGAATTTTTCGAATAGGAGAAACATTAATCAGCGTATAGCACTACAAATCAATCCAGGTGAGTGGATGGAACTGAGCCCTCAAGTTATGTACGGCAGAACAGTGACTGATTACACACTTGCAACAAATACCGACACGAAGATTAATACCTATGGTTTAAATATGGAAGGCCGCTTTCTGTTAATGAAAGATAAAAGCCTGATTTTTGGCTTCGATGGTAGTAAGCAGTTTAATTCAGGTTACATCGGCAACCTGAACACCAATCCATTCGTTTTAAATTCATATGTTGAGAAGAAATTTAAAAAGAACTTGGCAACCTTGAGATTGCAGGCCTTCGATATTTTTGACCAGTCTAACAATATTAGCCAGGCTGTAATCGATAACGGATTCACGGATACTCAGACAAACAGGTTAACCCGTTATTTTATGTTGACCTTAAACGTAAGGATTAACAAATTTGCGGGTGGTACGCAGCAAAATGCCCCTCGCCCGGACGGAGAGAGGTTTGAAGGCCGGCCCGGAGGTTTTGATCGTGGCGGTATGCCGGGTGGTGGTGTAAGACGTGAGAATGACTAATTGACTTAATTCATAGACTTTCATTATAGTGTGAGCATTGTTCGACCTTTGGTTGACCAATGCTACACACTTGCTACATCGCTATAAGGACCCTATAAGGACCCTATAAGGTCGGTATAAGGCCGCTATAAGCTTAGATGAATGATTTCAAAATTCGTATATTCAGGTAAATAATATACGAAAACCGATCATGGCTAGATATGATCCCTATAATGATTTGCCTCATCCTGACCGTACCATTGTTAACAGCAAAGCGTACGGGGAGCACACCAGGGCGCGCCGGGGCTCCAGGAATAAAGTGGAGATCAACGATACGCTTAAACTCCATAATTTGCTGCTTACCGGAGCAAATACCCCGGCCCGACTGGTTAAAAACGAGATTGACTACTATCGGGCGGGCTTTCCGTCAGGCCAGTTATGGCAATTCCTTGTAGGAATGGCGACCGCTTTCTGATCTCCTTTAAGCTCACCGGCTCGTGTAAAGGACAAACCGAAAGCCATCATTCTAATATGGTTATGCAAATCATCCAAACGGGCATTGTAAGCTGATTTGCGTAATTTAATGGTATTTAAAAATGCTTCATTTACAATTTCATTCCAAACTATATACCTTCCCATTTGGTTATCAAGATATAAACCAACGAAATCGAAAATGGGAACAGAGAATGTAAATCAACATGCTCAGGGAGCGGAAGATCAGAATAAAAACAGAGATTCAAATACGGAAGATACTAATGCCAAAACCGATCCGGCTGGAAATGCGGTAGATGAACAGGAATTAGTAGGCGGAATGAGTACGGATAGCCCTACAGATCAACAGCCATCCGCGTCGCAGAATAATCAGTGGGAAAGGGAGCATCATCTTGGGACTGCACCGATTACCGGACAGCAGGGTTCTGAAGGATATGAAGATAGTAGCCGTCCGGCACGCCAGTACAGCTCAACTGATGACGATGAACTGAGGGCGGAACAGCCAAATGATTATCGCACAGGAGAATATATCGAAGAGAACGACCTCGAAAAAACGGACCAAGACTATAGGGACGGTGAGAATCAGTCTGGCGAAGATCAGGATGACGCGGATGAGTTAAGGGAAGGGAAGTAGAGATTTTATTTCTATCTTTTGTGCGTAATACAGCACTATGAAATTTCTTTTTCTGAATATATTCTTGTTAATCACAATATATGGATATTTCAGCTCTCCGGGCGGATCAGGCAAAACCGATCCGCCCTTTGCTTTATCCAGAATCCATAATTTTGTGGCTCAAGGTAAAGGCCTTGAAGCTACAGTCATTGCTAGTAATCTTGAAATTCCCTGGGAAATCCTTTGGGGACCAGATAATAACATCTGGATAACGGAGCAGAAAGGCATCGTAAGTCGTGTCGATCCAAAAACTGGAACGAAGAAAGTGCTTCTCAAACTAAACGATGTTTGGTTTTATCGGACTGCTGGCTTGCTTGGGATGACCATTCACCCGGATATGAACAATTTTCCTTATGTGTTTCTGAATTATACGTTTATGAAAGGGGAGAAGCCGTACTCGAAACTAGTACGATACACATGGAAATTAGATACGCTCGTGGACCCTAAAGTGCTCATGGAAGCTTCAGCTAACAATGGACATAGCGGTTCCAGGCTTGCATTTTTTAGAGGCAAGTTGTTTTGGGCTACTGGTGATGCTAATAACAATACATACGCACAGGATTTTAATTCGCCGAACGGGAAAATATTAAGGCTCAATATCGATGGTACGATTCCCGCTGATAATCCCGTAAAGGGAAGCGCGGTATGGGCAATGGGTTTTCGCAATATCCAGGGGATGGTGTTTGCAACAAACGGCAAATTATATACTTCAGAACATGGTGATGCAAGCGACGATGAAGTTAATCTGATTGAAAAGACACGAAATTACGGCTGGCCAGTGGTACAGGGCTTTGCTGTCGATCCGAAAGAATTGGAATACCAGAGCGCAAAGTCAACGCATGACCCGATGAAGGCCTGGACACCGACCATTGCGCCAGCGGGACTAGATTATTATTTCTCGAACCGGATTCCGCAGTGGAAAAACTCGTTGTTACTAGTAAGTTTAAAGGGGAAGAGCCTAAGGTCATTGAAGTTAAACAAAGATGGCAGCGAAATAATTGATGAGAAGACATTTCTCGAAAATCAGTTTGGCCGTATTAGGGATATCTGTATTTCCCCTGCCGGGGATGTATATGTGTCAACCAGTAACCGCGACTGGAACAGGTCGATGGGCGATCCGTTGCCCGAAGATGATCGCATCATCCAAATATCGCCTTCAGAGAGAGTTAATGTTTTCAGCTCTGCTAAAACACAAAATATTTCTTTCGATTTGATATCATCATCAGCTTTATACTCGCAGTATTGTGCATCCTGTCACCAGCAAAATGGCTTGGGTTTAGCTGGAGTGTTTCCTCCATTAAAAGGTTCATCCCTTGTGAAGCAGGGGGAACTGCCCTTTATTAAAAAAATTCTATCTGGTTCAACAGGTCAAGTAAAGATCGGATCAGTAACATACGATACCCAGATGCCATCGTTTGCATTTCTTAAGGATGATGAAATTGCGGGGATCGTGAATTATGTGAGGAATATGCAGGACGAGAAATATTCCCCTGTAAATGCCGAAAGCATCGCAAAAGCACGTACGAATTAGGTTTAGAACACGATATGTTGACGATTCCACCGAGGTCTCACAATTTGATCCGGAAAAGGGCCAAATCATCCCGGAAAACCAAACATTTGCCTCTTTAATATGTTCTCACATCATACTTCAATACCTTGCGAAAATACGGTCTCATTTCCCTTAAAATTTTACTTTGGACTTTAGGAATTTTACTATTCCTTATAATACTTGTTTTCGTATTGGTCCAGATTCCGGCCGTCCAGAATTTCGCTAAAAACAAAGTGGTTTCCTATGTTGAGGGAAAAATCAAGACTAAGGTAGAAATCGACAAGCTTAGCATGGATCTGCCTAAACTTCTGGTGCTTGAAGGAGTTTATTTCGAGGATCAAAAAAAGGATACTCTTCTCGCTGGCGATACCCTAAAGGTAGATATCAGCCTCTTTAAACTGTTGAGCAATAATGTGGAGATTAATGAAATTGACCTGCGGGGCGTTACTGTAAATGTGCAGCGTAATGCCGACAGCGTTTTCAATTTCGATTATATCCTGAAAGCTTTCATGACAGAGCAGAAGAAAGATCCGGCTATTACCGACAGTACTTCAGCAATGAAACTCTCCATTGAGAAAATTAACCTCGACCGAATCCGGCTTCGATATAAGGATGCTGTCATGGCAAGCAACATGAATGTGTATCTGGGACATTTCGATACCCGTGTCCAGGAGTTCGACCTGGATAGGATGAAATTCAGTATCCCGAAAATCAAACTTTCAGGTTTAAATGCCAACATTGTTCAGTTTAAGCCCGCTGCTAATCTGGAATCAGCCAGTACCGACTCGATCGAGGCAACGAAACCATTTGACATGGATCTGAAATTGGGGACTATTGACCTAGATAAGATTGTTGTTAAATATCGGAATGATGTTTCCGCAATTGCTGCCGATATTAATCTCGCTGAATTGCTTACCGAAGTGACAAGCCTGGATATGAAAGGGCAGGCTGTTGGTCTAAATACCCTGGACCTCAATAACTCTAAAGTATCATTTACTCTGGGTAAGACAGAGCTGGCTAAAGTGGCGGCAAAGCAGGCCTTGCAGGAAGTGGAAGCTGTTTCTGAAAATTGGAAGATCACCGCCAATGCTGTCAACCTGGTAAACAATGATATCCGTTTTGATAATTTCAACATGCCGGTCCTGCCCCGAGGGATGGACTTTGGCCATCTGGATATGAAAGGTTTGAACTTCGCTGTTGAAGACCTTCGATTTTCGATTGATTCCATTTCTGCTAATGTATTGTCTGGCAACTTTAAGGATAAGAGCGGTTTTGACCTGAAAGAGATTCGGACCGTTTTTAATTACGGAACTAAAAGCCTGTCTTTGGAAGACCTTTATATCAGATCAGACCGATCGGAAATAAGGGACAATATTCGACTTACTTATCCCTCAATTGAAAGCCTCGTCACGAATCCAGGAGAAATGGGCATCAATGCTAATCTCGTAAGCAGCCGCTTGTCTTTACTCGACCTGATTACTTTTGTTCCTGAAATGGCGGTTATGGATGCCTATAAGAGTTCGCCCGATGCTATTTTAAATATTAACGGGAAAGTCACAGGCAAGGTAAAAGATCTGACTTTAACTGATATGCGGATTTCGGGCTTCCGGAACACATCGGTGCGTGCATCCGCAAAGATCAAAGGCCTTCCTGACATGAACAAGGCTTATTTCGATGTGAAGATTGCAGATCTGACTACTCGCAGAAGCGACTTATTTGCAATGGTTCCCAAAGGGACTATCCCACCAGATATAAGCATCCCGGAATCTATCAGGCTTAAAGGCACTTTCAAAGGCACCGCATTAACCTTTAATACCAACCTGAATCTCAATTCCAGTTATGGCAGCGCTAATGCAGTGGCTGCTTTCGATTCTCGTGTAAAAGGCAGAGAAAGATATAAAGCAGATTTCCGTTTGAATAATTTTCATGTTGGCCGGCTCATCAAACAAGATTCCGTTATCGGGCGGGTAACCATGGCAGGAAATATCACAGGCACTGGTATTGACCCCAAAACCATGAATGCAGTTTTCGCAGCACGTGTTGTAAGGGCGCATTATAATGGCTATGGCTACAGTAATCTGAATTTAAAAGGTCAGGCCCGCAATGGTGATATCACTACTGCAGCTCAGATGAATGATCCGAATCTGGAATTTGAGGCTGATGTCGTAGCGAATCTTTCAGGCAAGTATCCAGCTGTGAAAGTCTCATTAGTGCTTGACAGCGCTAATCTAAAACCACTAAATTTACTTACAGACGATGTGCGTATTCACGGATTATTGGAAGCCGATCTCTCAACTGCAGATCCGGACTATCTGAACGGAACGATCACTGTCGCGAATGCTATTATTTCAAATGGAGGGGAGAGATACCAAATAGATTCAATGACGGTCGTTTCTACTGCAAGTGCTGATAGCAGTACCCTGGCGGTCCGGTCTGAAGTGTTAAGTGCAAATGTCTCTGGCCAGTATAAACTGACCCAGGTTGGCTATGCCCTTCAGGATGTTATTGGAAAACATTTTTCAATTGGAAATCCTGTTAAACCAGCAGCATATACCCCGCAATCGATGGTGTTCAACGCTAAGCTTGTAAATGGACCATTGATTACTC